>JAYWIP010000227.1:0-49208 GCA_039794465.1 Nitrospira sp. | reverse complement strand
TGGCGGATGACCAGAGACCATCGGTTTCAAGTCATTGCCGAATACCTGCTCGCCCCCGCCGATATCGGCATCGACCGCGCGAATAATCTCATTCTTGTCCCCTATCACTATGCCCATGCCGCGGAAATGAACGGACTTGAAGCGCCATCCGACGGCAAAAGCAGGAACGAGAAACGGACCCTGGCGGACTACGGCTTCATCCCTCCACCACCCAAGTCCGCGCCGGATGGAGCGGCGAAGAAATGAGTCTGTGCCTCTATTGCAAACAACGCAAAGGCAAGCGCCCCTGTCCCGCATTGAGTGGATCGATTTGCAGTTCCTGCTGCGGAGAGCACCGGCTCACCCGCATCAACTGCCCCGACAACTGTGTCTATCTGGACAGCGGTAGTGATTATCAGCAAAAGCGGCTGGCGGAACAATTCATGCCCACCCGGCGGGACTTCTATCGGGACCTGGGCGAACTCGGCGGAGACAAAGCCGTGGCGTTGTTCAATCTAATCGAAGTCGTCACGTTCGGCTACTTTGCGGGGCGTCACGACGGACAAGATGCGGAAGTCGTGGCGGCCATTCAGGCACTGCGCCGCGCGCTCAGCCCTCTCCATGTTCCTTCCGCACCCATACCAGTGTTCGCCGAACACCTAAAAAAAGAATATGAGGCCTTCCAAAAGGAAAACCCCCAGCAGATTGCCAGTGTATCGGACGCGCCCGAGGTTCTCGATCGCGCCGTGACATTTATCTCGGAGTTTTCAGGCAAGGATTTTCAATCGCGGCGGTTCTTAAGTGGGCTCATCGGCTACGTGAAGGCCTATCATCCGCAGATCGCCGACCATCTCCGCAAAAAACGGGAACCGGGGCACATCATCCTACCGGGCCAATCCTTCATGCCCCCACCGGCTCCCGAGCCACACATCCACGGGCCCGGCTGCGAACATCATCACTAGCCTACCGCCCCAACAGCTCCTGCTGTCATCCGCTCGCCCTGAGCCAGGCGCAGAGAGCTCGTCGAAGGGCTCGCCACAAATGTCACCACTGGAAATGTTTAGCCAGGGCACTAGAAGGCTGAGGGATGCACAATCCCACCCGCTCCGACCTGTTCAGGTGCATGGACCGGCGGATTATGTGCCATCGTGTGTTGCAATTGATGCTCAACATGGCGCGCAAGACGTAGGTCCGATTCGTTCGAGAGCGCGATGATCTGGACGCCGAATTCACGCTCCGTCTTCCACCGCACCACCGCCTGATCAATCTCGATGCTGCCCCCTCCATTCGGAAGCTGGACCCGAAGGCTGACGATCAGGTCGCTCAGAAGATCGGGCTGTCCTTCGACTCTAAACCCGTTTAGCGAAAGATCCCTCATGATCACCGGCCGAATCGTATGATGCGATCCATACCAACCGAGATAATCCGTTGTGATTCTTCGATACATACGCCGCGTGGAAGACAGACTCACTGGACCACTCCTTGGCCGAGAGGTGATGGGCCAAGGATAGCCGCCAGAGGGGTAGAAGAAAAATCCTACAAAAGACGCCCCTCGAAAGGTGGGGTTAACAAGAACGTGAACGATTTCGACGGGATGGGAGCAAACCTACTCTACAATCGTGATCGTGACCTCAACACGATCGATCGGATTATCACATGGCCCTTTGTCTGCGGGTGTTGCAACAATTTCTCCCTTGGCCCCAGTGATACACTGCACCCTCGGTTGATTGACGATCTTATCAGCCACCCCAATTCCCTTCGTCACTTCACCGAACGCCGTGTATTTGGAGTCGAGGAACTGCGAATGTTCCACCACGATAAAAAACTGTGAACCGGCCGAATCAGGGTCCTGCGCCCGCGCCATCGAAAGAATCCCGCGCTTATGCGGGGTATCGTTGAATTCCGCCTTGATCGTGTATCCCGGCCCACCTTGCCCGTACGTCTCTTTTTTGAGCGGGGTTTTCGTGTTGGGATCGCCCCCCTGGATCATGAACCCTGGAATCACACGGTGAAAAATTGTGCCGTTGTAGAACCCGGACTTGGCCAATTTGACAAAGTTCTCGACATGCTTTGGCGCAAGATCCGGGTAGAACTTGACATGGATATCGCCGAACTTGGTTTTGATGATCGCCCTGGGCCCGGACTCAGGCGGAAGATCCGCCACCGGTTGGATTTCCTTCCCACCGCAGGCAACCAGCAGCAACAGCGCGCCCGCCATGATTGCCCCAATGCATCGACTCTTGATCATCTGTCTTACCCCTGACGTGTACTCGTCTACTCAACCATCACGGTCATCTCGACCCGCTCGCGAGGAAGGTCGCGCTCATTTCTCGGCAGACTGACAATCTTGTCCGCAACTTCGATCCCCTTCACCACTTCGCCAAACACGGTGTATTGGCCGTCCAGAAAATTGGAATCTTTCACGACAATGAAGAACTGCGATCCGGCGCTGTTCGGATCGTTGGTTCGTGCCATTGAAAGAATCCCCCGCCGGTGAGGCATGTCGTTGAATTCCGCCTTCAGGCGCTCAGCCGGTCCGCCCATGCCGTATGTTTCCGGCTTATTCGGATCTTTCGTGTTCGGATCGCCGCCCTGGATCATGAACCCGGGAATCACGCGATGGAAAATTGTCTTGTCATAAAAACCTGACTTGGCCAACTTCATAAAGTTCTGCACATGGTTTGGCGCCTTGTCGGGGAACAACTTGACTTCCATATCACCAAATTTGGTCTTAATCACAACTTTCGTTGGTTCCGCTTTTACCGACGCTTTGTCCGCGGCCTCAACAAGACCCGCACTCACAATCAGACTCATCCCGGCAACAAACCTTATCATCCCTCCCAACATCGTCATCCTCCTTACTCGAGCGGCTCATTCATCTTTCGTGCATCTTACCATGATCGGGAATGGTCACGGCACCTTTCGTTTCAGTGCCGCTTTGGCTGCAGCTTGCTCCGCTTCTTTTTTTGTCCTGCCGGACCCACGTCCCGCCAACTCACGATTCATCGTCACCTCAACCTCGAACTGCTTGTCATGATCGGGCCCCGACTCCTTGACCACCACATACTCTGGCAACACGTCATGCCGCTTCTGGCACCATTCCTGGAATTGCGTCTTGTAGTCATCTCCACCCGGAACATGTTGCCGAGTCAGGACGTCTGTGAATTCTTGCTCAAACAGCTTGGCCACCACCGCCCGGCCCGCATCAAGCCCTCCATCGAGATAGACCGCAGCAATCACTGCCTCGAGTGTATCAGCCAACAGGGAGTCTTTCTCTCGTCCTTTTGATCGCTCCTCTCCACGCCCCAATCGCAACCACTGCCCGAGTTGTAACCGCCTGGCCACCGCGCAGAGCACCGGTTCGCTGACCAACCGGGCTTTGAGTTTGGACAGGGCCCCTTCTGATGTACCCGGCAGCGAGTGGGACAGTTGCTCACTGACCAGCAACGACAGCACCGCGTCGCCGAGAAACTCTAACCGTTCATTGTGGACGGCAGAACCTTGCCGCCGCTCGTTCACATAGGACTTGTGTGTAAGCGCTTCGTCGAGGAGCGCAGGCCGTTTAAAACGATAGCCGAGTGCGGGTTGAAGTGAATCGGCTGGTTCGGCCGACGTCATAGGGTTCAGGTCGATTGGTGGAATCCTGATCAGAACTGCGGCTTCTTGAAGAGAAGACAGGCATTGACCCCGCCGAACCCAAACGAGTTCGAGAGCGCCACCGTAAGCGTTACGGGCCTCGCCTTGTGCGGCACGTAGTCCAGATCGCAGGCAGGGTCCGGATTGTCCAGATTAATCGTGGGCGGCAGCATGCCGTGATGAATGGCCAAGATGCTGAACACCGCTTCGATCCCTCCGGCAGCCCCGAGCAAGTGGCCCGTCATCGACTTCGTGGAACTGACTGGAATCTTGTAAGCCTGCTCGCCGAATACGGTCTTGATGGCCTTGGTTTCAATCGCATCCGCCATCGTCGAGGTGCCGTGGGCGTTGATATACCCAACCTGGTCCTTACCAATCCCGGCATCCTTCAGTGCCAACTCCATGCAACGGACGGCGCCTTCGCCCTCTTCTGGCGGAGCCGTAATGTGGTACGCGTCGCTGTTCATCCCATAACCGATCACTTCGGCATAAATCCTGGCACCGCGGCGGCGGGCATGTTCCAACTCTTCGATCACGACCACCCCGGCCCCTTCGCCAAGCACGAATCCGTCCCGGTCTTTATCGAACGGGCGGCTCGCCTTCGCCGGCTCATCGTTCCGGAACGACAGGGCCTTGGCCGCCGCGAATCCGGCAACGCCCAACGGTGTGATCGCGGCTTCCGCGCCGCCCGCCACCATCACATCCGCGTCGCCACGCTGAATCAGACGGTAGGCATCCCCGATACAATGATTGCCGGTGGCGCAGGCTGTCACGGCACAAGAGTTGGGCCCCTTGGCTCCGATCCGGATCGCCACCTGGCCGGAAGCCAGGTTGATGATCGTCATCGGAATGAAGAACGGGGATACGCGTCCCGGCCCCTTCTCTTTGATCACATCATGATAGTGCTCGATCGACCCGAGTCCGCCGATTCCGGATCCGATGTAGACTCCGACCTTGGTGGCTTCTTCCGGAGCGACTTTCAACCCCGCGTCATCCACCGCCAGTTGGGCGGCGCCCACGGCGTAATGGATGAATGTATCCATCTTCTTGATTTCTTTTTTTTCAATGAAGCGGGCAGGATCGAAGTCTTTGACTTCGCCGGCGATCTGCGCGTCGAATCCGGCTGGGTCGAACTTCGTGATCCGGCCGATGCCGGATTCACCGGCACACAGAGCCTTCCACGTCTTCTCGACTCCGGTGCCGAGCGGGGTCACCAGCCCAAGGCCGGTCACAACGATGCGTCGTGTTGTCCGATCACCCATGACAGTCGGTGCGTCTTACGATTTTTCCTTGATATACTCCAGGGCCTTCCCGACCGTGAGGATTTTTTCGGCATCCTCGTCCGGAATTTCGATCGAGAACTCCTCTTCAAGCGCCATCACCAACTCGACGGTATCGAGCGAATCGGCGCCCAGATCTTCAACGAAGGACGCCTCCGGCGTAACCTCATCCTCTTCCACGCCAAGCTGTTCGGCGATAATCTTCTTTACACGCTCCTCAACAGTTGCCATTGCTCTCCATGCCTCCTTCCCCGATAAACACACGCTGCACCGCCGCAGGGGGATGTGCGGTGGCCGTAGACCGCGCCAATTCCGAGGTGTTACGCCATCAGCATGCCGCCGTTCACATGCAACACATGGCCGGTGATATACGCCGCCTCGTCCGACACCAGAAACCGCACTGCCGCCGCAATATCCGCAGGGGTGCCCAACCGGCCTAACGGAATTTGTTTTTGCAGCGTTTCTTTCACATCAGGCGGCAACCCATGCGTCATCGCCGTGTCGATAAAGCCAGGCGCCACCGCATTGACCGTGATATTGCGGCTCGCATATTCCCGCCCGACCGTCTTGGTGAATCCGATCACCGCCGCTTTCGAGGCCGCGTAATTGGCCTGCCCCGCGTTACCCATCACCCCGACGATCGACGCGATGTTGACGATGCGACCATATCGCTGCTTGGTCATCGCCTGCAAGACCGCCTTGGTGCAGTTGAACGTGCCATTGAGGTTGACCTGGATCACCAGATTCCAGTCCTCTTCCCTCATGCGCAGCAGCAATCCGTCTCGAGTAATACCGGCGTTGTTGACGAGAATGTCGATTTTCCCCCAGGCTGTGAGCACCTGGTCGGCCATGGCTTTGGTATCGCCGGCCTCCGCGACGTTCACCTTGACATTCAGCGCCTTCCGCCCCAATTTCTCCACGGCGGAAACGGTCTCACGGGAACGGCTCGGATCAAGATCCGCGACCGCGACATCGGCTCCCGCCTCGGCCAAACTTTCGGCGATAGCACGACCGATCCCCTGTGCCGCACCGGTCACGATCGCCACCTTCCCTTCCAACGACATCGCCCCTCCCTTAATCGTCATCCGTCAATCGTCACTGATTCATCGTTAACGCCGTTAACGTCAACTCCAGCGACTTCGGGTCGTTCACATTCAGCAATTTCGCATCGGGCAGAATCCGCTTGATCAAACCGGTCAACACGGTCCCCGGCCCCACTTCCACGAATGTCGTCACTCCCATCTTGCCCATCGCCGTGATCGAGTCTTCCCACAACACGGAAGACGGCAGTTGCCGGACCAGCGACGCCTGAATCTCACCAGCATGCCTGATCGCCCGTGCTTCCGCATTGTTGATCAAAGGCGCAGTCAGGTCAGACCACTGCACGGCCGCCAGGTCCTTGGCCAATCGGTCAGCCGCTCGCTGCATCAACGGCGTGTGTACCGGCACACTCACCGGCAAGGGGATCGCCTTCTTGCATCCCTTTTCTTTGGCCAGCGCAATGGCCCGCTCCACCGCCTCTTTTTCCCCGGCAATCACCACCTGGCCCGGCGAATTGAAATTGGCCGCGGCCACGACGCCGGCTACCGATGCTGCCCGACAGACGTCCCTCACGATGTCCGGCGCAAGACCCAACAAGGCCGCCACGAGTCCTGTTCCAGGACGCACGGCTTCCGCCATGTAGCGGCCGCGCTTTTGAACCAATCCGACCGCATCTCGAAACGAGAGGCCGCCTGCGGCCACCAATGCGGAATACTCTCCCAAACTATGTCCCGCCACCGCGATTGGGGTGATCCCAGCCGGCTGCAAGGTCTTTAACGCGGCGATACTGCTGACCAGGAGCGCTGGCTGCGTGTACTCCGTCAGGTTGAGCCGTTCCGCCGGCCCCTCGAAACACAGCACCGCGCTGTCGTAGCCCAACACCGCTGACGCTTCTTCGTAGACCTGTTTCAGTACCGGATGAGCGTCGCACAGCGCCTTGCCCATCCCGACAGACTGCGAACCCTGGCCTGGAAAAACCAGACCGATTCCGGATGTCATAGGCTGTTAGATATCGTAGAAATACCTTGGAATGTCAACGGGAAAAAGTTTTACCCAGGCCTCCATCGAACGTCTCGTCTGTTACCATCGAATCATGGCGGACGCCCACGTCAGGCCGGCGCCGAACGCTCCCAGCATGACCAACGATCCCTCTTTGATACGTCCTGTGCGCACCGCTTCATCCAAAGCAAGCGGGATCGACGCCGCCGACGTGTTGCCATAGCGGTCGAGATTCAGCATCGCTTTTTCCGCGGGAAGACCGAGCCGCTCCATCACCGCCGTGAGAATTCGGACATTGGCCTGGTGGGGCACATAGAGGTCAAGGTCGTCCACGCGGAGGCCGTTCGCTTTCAGCGTTTCTCGTGCGATCTCCTCCAGCATTCGCACAGCCACCTTGAAGGTTTCATTCCCCTTCATCTTGACGCACTGCAGACGTTCGGCAATGACCTTTTCAGACGGTGGCGTGCGCGATCCTCCGCCCGGGACGGCGATCAGCTCGTTTAAGTTGCCGTCGGAACGAAGGTGCGTGGACAGAATACCCCGTTCCCCGTCAACGGCGCTGACGACGGCCGCCCCAGCTCCGTCTCCAAACAAGACACACGTATTGCGATCGGTCCAATCGATGATGGCCGACATGACTTCCGATCCGATCACCAGCACATGACGCATACCGGCCTTCACATAGGCATCCGCGACCGACAACGCGTAGACAAAACCACAGCACGCCGCGGCAATATCACAAGCCGCCGCTTTGGTCGCACCGAGTTGGTGCTGGACGAGACAGGCTGTCGAGGGAAGCGGATAGTCGCCCGTGCAGGTCGCGACCAAGATCATATCGAGATCAGTCGCCGGAAGACCCGCCGCTTCCAGCGCACGTTTCCCGGCCTGCACGGCCAAATCCGAACAGGCCTCCCCGGCGCCCGCAATGCGGCGCTCCCGGATGCCGGTCCTCTCGCGAATCCACTCGTCGGATGTGGCGACCATGCGTTCGAGATCCGCATTGGTCAGTACTTTGGCCGGGGCGTAGGAGCCCGTTCCGGTGATGCGAGCCTTCATATCTACAATTGGACCGGCGGACGAGCGAGACTTTCCTCGATATTTCGCTGAATGAGGTCCTGCACTCGTCTCTCTGCCATCCCTTTAGCCCGGCGAATCGCATTCTTGATGGCTTTAGCCGAAGACCGGCCGTGGCAAATCATCGTGATGCCATTGACCCCCAGCAACGGCGCACCGCCGAATTCGGCGTAATCGATCCGCCGCTTAAGATTCCTTAACGGGCCCGCGATCAATGGATACGACAGCCGACCGAAAAACGAGCCGGCGATCTCCTTGAGCAGCAGTTTGCTGATCGTCTCGGCGACGCCTTCTGAGATTTTCAACGCGACGTTCCCGATAAACCCGTCGCAGACCACGACATCCGCGATGCCGCTGTACACTTCGCGCCCTTCGACGTTCCCGACGAAGTTCAACGAACTCGCCTTCAACAGCTTGAAGGCTTCCTTTGTCACTTCGTTGCCCTTGCTGTCTTCCTCACCGATACTCAGCAGGCCGACGCGGGGATCGGGCTTGTTGAACAAATGCTTGCCGTATTCGTTCCCCATTACGGCAAACTGCTGCAGATCCTTGGCACTGCAATCGACGTTCGCGCCCACGTCAAGGATGATCGCTTGGCCGGTCACAGTCGGCAGGCTGGTGGCGATTGCCGGACGTTCGACACCTTTCGTCAAGCCCAGCACGAAAAACGACGCCACCATGCTGGCTCCGGTATTGCCAGGACTCACGACCGCGTCGGCTTCACCGTTCTTGACCATCTCGGTCGCGACCCAGATCGACGAATCCCGCTTCTTCCGTGCCATCGACGCCGGCGACTCGTGCATCGCGACGACTTGGGACGCGTGCCGGATAGAAATCCTGTCATCGGCGCAGCCCAGACGCGCGCATTCTTTCTTGAGCGTGGTCTCGTCGCCGACGAGAATGACCGCGACGTCCGATTCTCTCGCGGCTTGGAGGGCGCCCTCGATGCAGGGAGCGGGACCGTGGTCTCCCCCCACTGCGTCAAGCGCGATCTTCATGCGAGACGGTGTGCTCACGGATGGTATCGGACAAACCGGCTATACAAGTACCGCTCCCGTGGGTCAGTCGAACGCGCCGGGAGTGTAGCGCAATGGGAGATTTTGCACAACGGATGGTGACGAGAGGCGCACGCATCGTGCTTCCAGCGTCACGCTTCTTCGACTTGAATCACGGCCTTGCCCTTGTACATGCCACAGTGCAGGCACGTATAATGCGGCAGTTTCAGTTCATGACATTGAGGACACACCGACATCCCGGGCGGCGTCATGCGCAGTTTTTGCGTGCGGCGCTTGTCGCGTCTCGCCCGTGAATGTTTATGTTTTGGATTTGGCATGATCGCTCCTTCGTTCAGGCCCCGCCGCCCGTTCGGCGGTCGGCCGGCTCCCGTAATTGCTCTTTGACACGACGTAAGACCTGAAACGGATTACCCGCCGGCACTTCCGTGCATCCACAGGGGCCTTCGTTTAAGTCTTTCCCGCAACGCACACAGAGTCCGCGGCAGTTATCCGTGCACAAGGGATGCATCGGGGCGGCAAGGATCAATTGCTCCCGAAGCATCGGCGCCAATTCGAGATGGTCACCCGCATAGTAGTAAAGTTCGTCGTCCGGCTCCGGCTTGGGTTCAACCGCCGGAGGCGCTTTCTTCTTGTGCGGCACCTCGCGCTGGACAGTCGGCGGCACCACCTTCATCTCCCGCTCATAGGCGGCACGAACCGAGAATGCCACAGGATCATCGAAGTTCTTCAGGCATCGCACACATTGCCGAATCGCCGTCCCTTCCACAACCCCCGTCACGCAGATCGTTCGATCGACGGCACGAAGATCCAGCCCCACCGCCACCGTGCCGCGCAACGCGACGTCTGTATCGGCCAGCCCCAATTGTTCCCCGGTCAGATCCCCGGACAGGGACACCCCGTCCGCTGAGATATCTGAAATTTTTGGCGCCAGTAGATCCGTCATGATCTCCAGAGACAGGCCGCTGCCCCGCTCCCAAACACTATGTTCGGCACTGCACTCGCCGGTCACGCTCGTTATCGCTCCTCTGCAAAACTGATAATCGCGATATGCCGGGCCCGCTTCACGGCCACCGTCAGCTCCCGCTGATGGCGCATGCAATTTCCAGAAATACGGCGAGGCACAATACGCCCCCGCTCGGTCAGAAAGTTTCTCAACAACCCGGCGTCTTTGAAATCGATCGGCGCCTTCTCCAGGCAAAACCGGCAAGGCCGCCGCCGTTGAAACAGCCGCCCTCCGCCACGCTCGCCCTCATTGCTCCGTTCCATTACTGCCTCCTCATTCTACGCGCTTACCCTTGCTCATCCATGGCGTCATAGCTTGGTTCATCGTGAACCGGCGGTTCCCCTCCGCCTCCGCCACCGCCCTCCTGGCGTTTGGGCATGAAGGTGACGGTCTGCGCCACGACCTCGTGCTTGCTCCGCTTCTGACCGTCTTCCGTTTCCCACCGGCGTTGCTGCAATCGTCCTTCGACGATCGCCCCGTTGCCTTTGCTGAGATATTGTCCGCAATGTTCCGCTTGCTTGCCGAACACCACGATATCGACGAAACAGACTTCTTCCTTCAGATCCTCACCCTGCTTGAACCGACGGCTGACGGCTAATCCGAAGCTCGCCACCGGGGTCCCGTTCGGCGTATAGCGCAGTTCGGGATTCCGGGTGAGGTTCCCCATCAAGATGACCTTGTTAAATCCGGCCACCGTCGGTCTCCTGTGCCGTGGCCTCTACCGGCCGCCGCTCCACCAGAGGCTTCTCATGATGGACGGTGAGAAACTTAATGATATTGTCTTCCAATCGGTACGCCCGCTCCAGCTCACCGACGGTATTGTTCGGCGCCTTGAAGTAGAAATAGGCATAGGTGCCCTTCCGCTCGCGCCGGACCTCGTACGCCAGTTTCTTCTTCCCCAAATTCTCGGCTTTGATGAATTGCGCGCCGGTCTTGTCGGCGACGCCCTTCATTTTGTCGATGAGCGCCTTGGTCTCCTCATCGGAGACGGACGGACGAATAATGAACAGAGACTCGTAGAGCTCCATGCAGCGATCCTCCTGGACAAAGGCCCCCGAACCGGTCGGGAGCGAGGTGTAGGGCGCCTCGATTGGCGCAAAGACCGAGGGACGGTAACACAGGGCCGAAACAGCTGTCAATAAACGTGGGGTTCACAAACTCACGCCGCAGACACCGCGGCATCTCACAGTTGTCGTGGAGTTCCGTGAGCAGGGAATAGGAGACTGAGTAGGATCCGCGACGAACGGCTCTCGCTCACCGTGTCACAGGAAATTGATAGTTCGCGCCGCCGGCTTCTTGAACGGCTTGTAAGGCAGCCTGGGCTTGCTGCAGTAATTCGTCGGCCTGCTGGGCGTCGAGCGGATAGACGGCCAACCCCATGCTGGCGGTCACCGTGACATCGTTGTCCTGCACCGTAAAGGGTCGCGCCATCGAGTCCAGGAGACGCTTGGCAACGATATCCATATCGGCTCGGCAATTGATCCCTTCCAACAGGCAGGTAAATTCATCCCCTTCAAGGCGTGCCACAGTATCGACCTCTCGCATACATTTCTTCAGACGCTCCGCCGTCTCTTTGAGCACCGCGTCACAGCCACCTGATCCGATCGTCACAGCCAGAGAGGCAAACTGATCAAGCCCCAGCAACACCAGCCCGACCTCCTGTTTTTTTCGCTTGGCAATCGCCAACGCATGCACCAATCGATCACGGAACAACGCTCGGTTGGCCAGCGCAGTCAAGGGATCATATTGCGCCAGATACGAGAGATGTTGTTCGGCTTGTTTCCGGTCGACCGCATGCCGGACTGATCGCACCAGCTGATCCGCCGTCCACTGCCGCTTGATGATGACGTCCTGAATACCCCGCTGAATCGCCTGCCGTTCTTTCTTGACGTCTTTCTGATCTGTCAGCATCACGATCGGCATCCTGGCCAACGCGGCCTGAAGCAGGTCCAGCACATTCAGACCATGCGTATCGATTAAATCGCCATAGAGGAGAATAACGTCAAAAGACTCCCGGTTCAGCCGACGCAAGGCTGAGCTGAGCCTTTCGACATGGACAACCTGGATATCCTCCTCGGCAAGCATGGAGCTCGCCTCGCGAGCATCGACTTCATTCGCTTCAACGAGGAGGACTTTAATCACTGACTGACCCCGCCGGTCACCGACTCAGACATTGAATCGAAAATACACGATGTCCGCTTCTTTCACCACATAATCCTTGCCTTCGAGACGGAATAACCCCTTCTCTTTCACCTTGGCCTCCGACCCGCAGGCCAGCAAGTCATCGTAGTGGTAGACCTCCGCCCGGATAAATCCCCGCTCCATGTCCGAGTGGATCTTGCCCGCTGCCTGCGGCGCCTTGGTCCCCCGCGGGATGGGCCAGGCTCTGGATTCGATCTCCCCCGCCGTGAAGAAGGTGATGAGATTGAGCAGCGCGTACGCTTCGCGAGTGAGCCGCACCAGTCCGGATTCCGTCAATCCCAATTCGCTCAGAAACGCGGCCCGCTCGGACTCAGGGAGCGACGACAGCTCCGCTTCCAACTGGCCACAGATCGTCACGACGCGCGCACCGCGTTTGTCGGCGAAGTCTCGCACCGTTTGCACCATCGCTTCGTCGGCATGCTGCCCTTCCGAGACATTCGCCACGAACAGGACGGGCTTGGCAGCCAGCAGCTGGCACTCATCCAAGATGATCCGTTCCTCCGGCGTGTACGAGAGATTTCCCAGCCACTCCCCCTTGTCCAACAGGCCGATCAGCCGCGTCATGAACTCAACCTCAAACGCCGCCTTTTTGTCTCCCGCCCGGACTTTCTTGTCGGTCTTCTGCTTGCGGCGGTCGAGCGTCTCCAGATCGGCGAGCATCAATTCCGTTTCGATCACACCGATATCGCGGAGAGGATTCACGCCACCGCTGACGTGCACCACATCCGTCCCTTGGAAACACCGAACCACATGCAGAAGGGCATCGACTTCCCGGATGTGCCCGAGGAACTGATTGCCGAGCCCTTCGCCCTTACTGGCGCCCTCGACCAAGCCGGCGATGTCCCGGACCTCGAGCGTACTGTAGGTGGTCTTCTTGGACTTGAAGATATCGGTGAGCGTGACAAGACGCGGGTCGGGTACGAGCGCGATGCCGGTGTTCGGATCGACAGTTGCAAAGGGATAGTTCGCCGCCAATGCCCCGCCTCCAGTCAACGCATTGAAGACCGTCGTCTTGCCGACATTCGGCAGCCCGATCATGCCACAGCAGAGTCCCATGTCTTTTTCCTTCCTCTCTTAATGCTGAAGGGGAGCGATCAGGCGGGCCTCACTGCGCGCACTGTTCTCTCCCACCGCCCCCGGCGCGCCAAGACGCGCCTGTTCCCGGTTAAGCAACCACCCTTAGTCCCGTCATCAGATTCATTCTCACGTGCACGGTGATCGAGCAACGGGTCAGTCTGGTTGCTCCCCTTCCTCTGCCCGCTCCCTTACATTGAACTGATTCATCGCGGCTGCAGCACCCCGATGGATCAGACATTCCAACGCGTCAACTGCCCGTTCCAGACAAGGTTCCAATATCACGACCTCGTCACGCGTAAATTGCTCCAGCACATAGTCGGCGGAATTCTGTCCAGGCACCGGACGCCCGATTCCGATCTTGACTCGGACGAACTGCGGCGTCCCCAGCGCCTCGATCACCGACTTGATCCCATTGTGTCCTCCGTGCCCTCCGGCCAGCTTGATCCGCAACCGGCCCAGGTCCAGATCGAGATCGTCATGGATGACGATGAGATCCTCGGCTGTGAGCTTGAATTCTCGAAGAAGGCCTTTGAGGGGAGGGCCGCTGAGATTCATCCAATCCAGCGTCCCAGCAAGTTCGATCAGCTCGGATCCGAGCCGTCCGTAACCGCGGTGAGCGAGACCATGCCGCGCGAGACGGATGGACCACCGAGCGGCTGCCCGCTCGAGGGTCCACATACCGATATTGTGGCGAGTCTGGGCGTAGGCGTTTCCAGGATTGCCCAATCCGACGAGGAGACGCACTCTTACTTCTTCTTTTCAGCTTCCTTCTTCTCGGCCTTGGGAGCCGCGGCATCCTTGCCGGCGTCTTTCTTCTCGCCCGCCTTGGCGTCACCCGCCGCCGCTCCTGCTCCAGCCTTGGCCGGTTCCGCACCGGGCGCACCCTCACCGGCTACTTCCTTACCCTTGGCCATGACTTCCGGTTCCACCGCACCTGCCCCGCTCGTGAGCAAGGCCTCGAGCTTCGCGTCGGACATGGGCGCCGCAACGCTGACCACCATCTGGTCTGGATCGTCCAGGAAGCGGACCCCTTCGCGCGCCGCAATTTCCTTCACATGAATGCCGGCGCCGATTGCCAAGGGCGACGCATCGACTTCGATATGGTCGGGCAGCGCGGACGGCAGACATTCAACGTGCAAGTCGCGCATGTTATGATGCAACACACCACCTTCCTTCACTCCGACCGGAACGCTTCCGACAACCTGGATCGGCACTTTGACTCGAATGGGCTTGTCCATGGACACTTCGAATAGGTCCGCATGCAGCACTGCGCCGCTGACGGGATCGACTTGATAGTCGCGCAGAAGCGCCGTGCGATTCGGTTTGGACTTCGCCCCCGCTACGGTCAGGGCAATCAAAGCGGAACTGCCCGCATGAGACTTTAAAATCTTGATCAACTCATCCGGATTGACGGTCAGCAGCAAACACTCCCCCTGGCCATAGAGCACGGCCGGAATTTTTCCCGCACGGCGCATGGACCGCGCGGCCCCCTTGCCGGCTTGCTCTCGCATCGTCACTGCTAAATCGAACTTCATGATACCCCTCCATCTCCCGCTTCCCGCCGCAGGCCCAGTCGTCAGAGTCTGGGCAAATCAGGCGAATAATGAACTGACTGACTCGTCCTCGTGAATGCGTCTGATCGCCTCTCCCAGCAAAGGCGCCACCGACAATTGCTGCAATTTGGGGCAGGCCTGGTCTTTCCCGCGCAGCGGGATCGTGTTGGTCGCGACAACCTGGGCAATGCAAGACTCCCGCAACCGATCCAGGGCTGGCCCCGATAACACCGCATGGGTGCATGCCGTCCAGACTTCGCGCGCACCTTGATCGACGCAAGCCTGCGCCCCCTGTACGATCGTGCCGGCTGTATCGATCATGTCATCAAGCAACAACACGCTCTTGCCCTTGATATCACCGATAATATTCATGATTTGGGCTTGATTTGGCCCCTCACGCCGCTTGTCGATAATAGCCAGGTTGGCCTGAATCCGCTTGGCGAACGCGCGGGCCCGCTCCACCCCGCCGGCGTCAGGCGATACCACGACGAGGTCGCTGATCTTCTGTTTCTTGACATAGTCCAACAACACCGGCAATGCGTAGAGGTGATCGACTGGCACGTTGAAGAATCCCTGGATTTGCCCCGCATGGAGATCCATCGTCAACACGCGGTCCGCCCCGGCCGTCGTGATCAAATCAGCCACCAGCTTGGCGGTAATCGGCACCCGTGGCTGATCTTTCCGATCCTGGCGGGCATATCCAAAATAGGGAATGACGGCGGTAATGCGGTTAGCCGACGACCGTTTGAGCGCATCGATGATGATCAGCAATTCCATCAACGAATCGTTCACCGGTTGGCAGCAGGATTGGACGACGAAGACGTCCGCGCCACGGACATTCTCGTCAATCTTGACTCGAACCTCCCCATCGCTAAATGACGAGACGGTGGCTTCCCCGAGTTTCTGCCCCAGGTACGCGCAGATCTCTTGCGCAAGCGCAAGATTGGCGTTCCCAGAGAAAATCTTCAATTCCCTGTTCATTGAACCTTCTTGGGTCGTCCGAATCGACGGCAATAAATGGAGTACGCTCGTGGTTCTTCTTCGGTGAGCGCCGGCAGAGCGCGTTTGTCCGCGCTATGCTCTCTCACTACACGCACAGAGGAAGGGAACCGACCGTGGACTGTATCGGAAATCTCCCGCGCCTGTCAACCAAACTCCCGCGCTATGGGGATGTCAGGGGGTTCGCGATCAGCGGCTCGGAGGCGGTGGCAACGACGAACACCCTGTACCGCGGTCTGGGTTGAAAATAATCGTGGGCGTGCTTCGCACGCGCTTCATCACGGAACACTCCAAAGACAGTCGCGCCGCTTCCCGAGAGCAGCGCTGCTTCGGCACCCTGCGTTAAGAGATCTCGTTTGATCGCTCGAAGGTCCGGATGAGCGGCAAAGACCGGCGTTTCAAAGTCATTCTCGGCGGCTTGCATAATCTGCTCCCAAGACATTTCATGTTCCCGGTCCAGGACGGCCTGCTGATCCGACAGTGCGGGGACATGAGTCCGCGAGGAGGAAAGTTGCTGGTAGGCCCATTTGGTTTCCACGGAAAACCCTGGATTGACGAGCACGATCCAGCGACTTCCCTTCATTCGGACTGGGCTGACATGTTCGCCTCGGCCCGTGACAACGGCAGACGGAGCGAAAAAGAAGAACGGCACATCGCTCCCCAAGGCTTGGCCGACCTGTGCCATCTCCATCGCCGACCACCCCAGGTTCAAGAGCCGATTCAGGCCGATGATCGTGGCCGCCGCATCACTGCTCCCACCACCTAGCCCCGCCCCCATCGGAATGCGCTTGGTGAGGGCAATATCCATCCCGAGCGTCCGTTCGCATCGCCGGAGAACGGCTGCAGCGGCACGAATCACAAGGTTGCTCTGATCCGTACTCAGGGAAGCGACATCACAATGGAGCCTGAGGTCCTCATGGTCCTGGGTCAGACGGATCGTGATGTCATCTTCCAGTCCTACGGTCTGCATGACCGACCAGAGATTATGGAACCCATCGGCACGACGGTCGAGGACACGAAGTATCAGATTGGTCTTGGCAGGGGCACGAACAGTGATCGCTGAGGCAGGTACAATAGGTGAATGGCGTTCGCGATTAGTCACGGCCTCCTTTTATAGCATACTTCTCGAGCCGATACCGGAACGACCTGGTGTTCAGCCGAAGCAACCGCGCGGCTTTCTTCTTGACCCATTTCGACCGCTCAAGCGCCTTGAGCAAGAGATCTTTTTCGATTCCATTGACGAGCCCTTCGAGATCCACGCCTTCGTCCGTCAGATCGACGGGAACCCCCGCCTGCTGCTGTTGCGGCGATACCGTACGATGCAGCCATCCCTGCACATCCGTGTCGGTAACCGTCCCTCCCGTTGAGAACGCGACGACTCGTTCGATCAAGTTCTCCAACTCGCGGACATTCCCCCGCCATTCATGCGCCAGCAGAACATGCATGGCGTCAGAGCTCAACACCGGGACCGGTTTTCCGCTCTCCTTGGAAAACCTCTCCAGAAAATGACTCACCAGCAAAGGGATATCCCCGCTCCGGAGCCGCAACGGCGGAAGCCGAATCGGAATCACGTCCAATCGGTAGTAGAGATCTTCGCGGAACGAGCCGTCAGCGACTGCTTTTTCAAGATCCTTGTTCGTCGCCGCCACAATCCGTACATCGACTTTGACATCCTGACTGCCCCCCACCCGGCGAAATTCACGTTCCTGAATCACCCGCAAGAGTTTCACTTGGATCGTCGGTGTGGTATCGCCGATCTCATCCAGGAAAATAGTGCCGCCGTTAGCCACTTCGAATAACCCTGCCTTGTTCGAGATTGCACCGGTAAACGATCCCTTCATATGGCCGAACAGCTCGCTTTCCAGCAGCGTTTCAGGCACCGCGCTGCAATTGACGGCCACAAACGGCATGGTGCTCCTGGCACTGTTGTAATGGATCGCCCGGGCCACCAATTCCTTTCCGGTTCCGCTTTCCCCGCAAATCAGCACATTGCTCTTCGAGTCGGCCACTTTCCGAACGATCTCGAACACCTTCTGCATGGCGTCGCTTTGGCCGACCAACTGGGCAAATGACGACTGGCTGGCCATCTCCCGCTTGAGGAGGATGTTCTCGGTCGTCAAGCGCCGCTTTTCGAGCGCGTTGCGGATAATCAGTTGCACCTCGTCGACCTGGAACGGCTTGGTCAAATAATCGTACGCGCCCTGTTTCATCGCCTCGACCGCGGAATCCGCGCTGGCGAACGCCGTGATCACCAAGACCACCGTTTCCGGCGAGGCCGACTTCACCGCTTTGAGCACTTCCATGCCGCCTACTTTCGGCATTCGCAAATCGGTGATAACCAGATCAAATATTTCCTTGTGCAACAGCTCGACGGCTTCCTCGCCGTCAGCCACACTGGTGACCTCGTATCCGGTTCGTTTGAGCATGATGCTCAACACGTCCCGCAAACTCGGTTCGTCATCGACGACTAAGATCTTTTCCACGGTTCCCTACCTTCGTGCCACAGCCGTACCCCGGCATCCGCCGAACGCGGCAGGCACACAACAAATTGCGTTCCTTCCCGCTCCCGACTATCTACCTTGATCCATCCCCCGTGCAAATCGACGATTCGATGCACGGCCGCCAGCCCTAGTCCCGATCCATGCGTTTTCGTGGTGAAGAAGGGCAAGAAAATCTTATCAAGATTCTTCTTGGGAATACCTTCTCCGGTATCTCTGAACACGACTTCAGCCACGTTGGCCTTGCGTCCACCGGCATCGATTTCCCGCGACCTGGTCGCGATTTCAAGCTGCCCTCCGTGCGGCATCGCATCAAAGGCATTGATGGCCAGATTCCAAAAGACTTGCTTCATTTGGTTTTGATCGACCTGCCCGATCAATGCCTCAGCGGCCAGCGAGGTCACAATCGTGATGTTCGGCCTGGCCCGTGCTTCATGTTCTACCAGATCGAGAGTCTCGGCAAGGACTTTGTTCAAATCGAACTCGGCCAGATTCAACGCCGGCGGCCGAGCGTACTGGAGGAACTCCGTGATGATGGTATCGAGCCTGGCTGCTTCCCGAATCGCGATGTCCATGAGGCGCCGATTCGTATCGTCAGTTCCCAGATCCCCGCGAAGCATCTGCATAGCACCCGCGAGAGCCCCCAGCGGATTTCGGATTTCATGCGCCATGCCCGCCGACATTTCCCCAAGGCTGGCCAACCATTCCTTTCGTTTCATTTCTTCTTCGAGATCCCGCAGCCGGGTCAGATCCTTGAACACACCGACCAATCCGGTCTCCTCTCCTTGCTCGTGCAGAGGCGCCAGGGTCATCCCAAGAATCAAACGATTGCCGTCGGCTTTTTTGCACTCGACCTCGAACCGGGAGTTGGCAGACGCCGTCTGCAGATGCTCCTCTGCTTCTTGTCCTGGATGCCAATTGAACACGTCCCGCCAGGGGCGCCCATGCACTTGTTCAAAGCTGTAGCCGGTGGCCTCCTGCGCCGCAGGGTTGAACGACGTAATCCCTCCGTGTTCGTCCGCCGTGAACACGCCGCTGCTGATGCTATGGACGATATTTTCGTGGAAGGCTCTCAGACGGCTCAGCCCCTGTTCTTTTTCACGCAGCGACTGATCCGCATACTGAAGTTGGTCCGCCAAGGCCCCGCTGAGAAAACCGACGACAAGAAACGCCACTCCATAGACGCCGAACGCCTGGAGCGACTCAGCAGCACTGAGACGAGTCTGCGGCAACCACCCCCACGCCTCGGCCAACCCATAGAGTTGAACGTTGGTCAGCACGCCGAACAGAATGATGCAGAGGGAGGCGGTGAGAAGCCCAACCTGGCGGCGCGGCACGAGACTCGCCAGCGTGACGCTGATGACATAGAGCACGGCGAACGGGCTTTCGATGCCTCCCGTTCGGGCGATCAAGACCGTTTCAAGCAGGAAGTCGACCGCAATTTGAACCCATGAAAACCGGGCCAGGGCCTCGGCGCTCGAAAGTCTCCGAAGCACGACGGCATACAGAATCGTGACCCCATAGGTAAATACGATCAGCGCGTAGAAGGTTTCGACCCGTTCGCCCTTGGTGACCTGAAAAGTGAGGGAGAGCCCCAGGAGAAGGGTCACGACGACGACACGCAGCCCCATCAACCAGTAAATCCTGGTTTTGATATCGCCCATGCCGCTGACCTCGCCGGACCGCAGGAAGGGAAGGGGGTTACGCCATGCCGAGGAGCGCCTCCTTTCCGGATGCGATCGCTTATCCGATGGCTCCCGCCATCGTGAAGATCGGCAAATACATCGCGACCACGATGAATCCGACCGTAATTCCTAGAAACACCATCATCATCGGCTCGAGCAACGTTGTCAGGTTCGTGACCGCCTCATCGACTTCATCTTCGTAGAAATCCGCAATCTTGCCCAACATGTTGTCGAGCGCGCCCGTCGATTCACCCACGGCAATCATGTGCGTCACCATCTTAGGAAAGGTTCCGCTCTTCGCTAAAGGGTCGGAAATCGTCTTCCCTCCACTGATACTCACCTTGGCATCGAGCAACGCGCCTTCCACTACTTTGTTTCCCGCTGTCTTTGCACAGATGGTCAATGCCTCCAGTAAGGGCACTCCGCTGGACAACAAGGTTCCAAGAGTCCTGCTGAACTTGGCCACAGAAGCCTTCCGAATCAATTCACCAAAGATCGGCGCCTTCAACAACAACTTATCGATGGCCAATCGCCCTTGCTGAGTCCTGTAGTACTTTTTAACCCCGGTTACAACTCCAATGATGACACCCAGGATGATGTACCAATAGGATTGCGCAAAATTGCTCATGTCGATCACAAGCTGCGTCGGAGCAGGGAGCCCCATCTTTCCGCCGGACATTTCCTTGAACATCTTCTCGAAGACCGGAATGACCCAGATCATGAGGACTGTGATGACGATGCCGGCAATCCCAAGGATGGCCGCCGGATAGACCATCGCACTCTTGATTTGTCCCTTGAGTTTCATGGCCTTTTCGATGTGCTTCGACAGCCGCCCCATAATCGTATCTAGCAACCCGCCGACTTCGCCCGCGTGGACCATGTTGACATAGAGGTCGTCAAAGATCTTCGAATGCTTTCGGAGTGAATCAGAGAAGGTCGCGCCTCCCTCGACTTGCACCTTGATCTCACCCACAGCCGTCCGTAACGCCGCGCTTTCCGATTGCGTCGAGAGAATTTCGAGACATTGAATTAAAGGCAAGCCAGCATTGATCATTGTCCCGAACTGGCGGGTGAACACAACCAGGTCCTTCTCCCCCACCCCGCTGCCCAATTGGAATGAATATCCTTGTTTGGCCGCTTTTTCCTCGAGGCTCGTTACGACGACCTGTTGTTTGCGCAACTGCTCGACCGCTTCATCGCGCGACTTGGCAACCAGCTCGCCCTTTTTTACCGTTCCCGATTTGCTCCGCCCGACATAAGCAAACGTGGCCATAGATCTCGTCCTGTTGTGGCTCCTTGAGCCGGTTGTGAGAGAAAATCCTGACGACGATTCGAGTCTACTGGGGGGTCAAAAAGCTGTCAAAATAATTGCACTATTCCCCCGGGGGCCGTTTGGCGCTCGGCAAGACGCGAGAGCTTCAGGCGGGTGGAAGCGATGCGTTGATATGGCGGTAGCTACGGTAGATGTAATGAAACCCCGACGTAAGAGTAAATCCGACCATGGCCGCCACCAGAGGGGTCACCATGGAAAGGCTCAGGTCGAGCCAGGTCAAGAGGACAACCATGAGAACATAGCATAATTGCAACAGAGTGGTTCCCTTCCCCCAGAACGTGGGGGTCATATCGATCTGAGTCCCCGTGACATGCGCGAGTGCGGTCCCCAATAAGAGGATGACGTCCCGACTCACCACCATGATGACCAACCAGGATGGCACAAGATGCAACATCGACAGCGAGATAAAGGCCGACGTGAGGAGCAGTTTGTCAGCTAGCGGATCTAGGAGCATGCCGAGTCTGGTCTGCTGATTCCACCGGCGCGCGAGAACCCCGTCGACCGCATCAGTCAGTCCGGCTAGGACCAACACCAACAACGCTAACCCGTAGGCGCCATAGGCCATACATTCGATGAAGACGGGAACCAGAAGGATACGGAGCAGCGTCAGACTGTTGGGGATGTTCATGGAAATGAACTATGAACGGGACTCCGATATGGGAAGGCGGGCATCATAGTAATCGACGCGCCTCTTGTCAACGCGGTTGCAGTCACCGGACAGCCCCCCTTATAATTGCTGCCTACGTTGCGTTGCACAATACCGGCGCCCATCGCGATTCCGGAGGAATACATGAGCACGTTGCCGTTGATCTTCAAGAAAGAGGGACTCGTTGAGAGACACCAGATCGAGGGCGTAGACCCCAGCGACCGCTATTTCAACCGCGCCATCTTCGTGAATCGAACAGCATCCGGTTATACCGCCAAAGTCACGTACGAAGCTCTTGCGGTCGAGAGCGGATCCCATTCCACCATTGCCGCAACGGTAAAGGAACTGGTGGAAAAACTTCAGGGGTTCGGATTCACCCGCATGCGAACGAGGGCCAACTTCAAAGGGGTGCGCTATCTGGCGGAAAAAGAAACCTGGATCGATTACAACGACCGGCCCTAGCTTCACCCCATACATTCCTGATACACAAGATCGTGGATCAATGGACGAAATGATCTGATCCCGTCATTTGTTCTGGTCGGGTGGACCCGATTCGAGAGTAGCACCACTTCCAATTCGCACACAGGATCGATCCAGATCGAAGTTCCCGTAAACCCCAGGTGGCCAAACGATCGGCTTGAAAAGTACTGCCCTGATGAAGACGGTGGAGACGGGGTATCCCATCCCAACGCCCAACTGGATCCGGATACCCCCTCGTGACGTGTCGAAAACTCCCGCACGATGTTGCAGTCGAGAATGGACGATTTGCCGTGATACCCCGTGAGCCAGACACCTGTGACGGCCAATACTGCCTCGGCGGCCCCGAAGAGCCCCGCATGTCCCGCCACACCACCCAGTGCCGCTGCATTCTCATCGTGCACTTCCCCGCATAACAGCCGCCCCCTCCACGTATCCCATTCAGTCGGTGCAATGTGGCCGATCATCGATGATCTGGAACTTTCCATCTTCTGCCCTATCGGAAGATAGCAGAGAGGATCCGCTTTGAGCGGCTGTGCTATGTGCTCAACCACGAAGCGGTCAAGAGAGCCGCCGCCCAGCCGTTCGACCATGATTCCAAGCAGCATGAATCCCAGATCGCTGTAGAGACTCCGCTCGCCCATCTTGTAGATCAGTGCTTCCTGCTTCATCAACCGCAGAAGTCGTCGGGCGGCATGAGCTCTGTCGTCTGGTGATGCGGGCAGCGCGGCGTCCGAGCTGAGCTGCTCGTAGAAGGCCCGCCACCCTGGCAGGCCGGAACTATGGGTCAATAGCTGCCGGATGGTCGCTGGCCCGACGGGTGCCTCTTCCAATTCCGGCAACACGGAGTCAATGCGATCGTCTAGCCGGCATTGCCCCCGTTGGACCAGCAATGCAACCGCCGTCACGGTTGCCAACGGCTTCGTCAGTGAGGCTAAGTCATAGATAGTCGAAGACGTGACGGAGGCACTGGGAGGATGAGGGGAAAGGCAACCCGCCGGCATGACCCAGCACCGGTCTCCTCCTCGTCGAACCGCGAGAACAGCGCCGGGAAAGATGCCGTCGGCGACGGCCCGATTCAGCGCCGTGTGAAGTGACGGAGGTGGCATCATATTGGCCGCGGGCTCGGCTGGATATTGTCCCGTACACGAGCGGAAACAGTCGCGGATACTCAGCGGGCTGGACTCGACTCTCCCTGCATCTTCTCTTCCGGAAGCACGCCGCTGTCTTGATACGCCTCACTGGCTTCGACGTCCAGCATGCGTTCGAACGTATGGAGCGTCGCTCGCATTCGTTCCACCATCAGCAACCGTTGTTTTTTCAGCATCGAGAGATCCCGTTGTGTCTCGGCCAGCTCAACCCGCGCCTGCCGGAACAGTTCGCCGGCCTTCAATTCCGCTTCTTTGACGATCAACTCGGCATCGCGCTGGGCGCTCCGCTTGACGTCGTCAGCCAACGACTGTGCCGAGACCAGCGTATTGGACAACGTCAGCTCAGTCCGTTTCAATTCCGCCACCTGCTGCTCCAGCGAGACGATGCGCTCACGCAATCCCGCGTTGTCGCGATTTAAGGATTCTACAGTTTGCGCCACCTCTTCGAGGAACCGGTTAACCTCGTCTCGATCGTACCCTCGCAGCTTGACTTGAAAGACCATCTGCTGAATGTCGAGCGGCGTGATTTTCATGGTATCCCCCGTTCATTGAATCAATTCATCTGTAGCGCCCAGTCTTTGAGCGATTGTACCACCGCGATCTGCAAGAATGTAATCACCACAATCGCGACCAACGGCGACAAATCCACACCCATTCGCCAGCCGAGCCGCCGCCGGATCGGCGATAGAACCGGCTCCGTCACCCGATCGAGAAACTGCACGATTGGATTCCATGGATCAGGATTGACCCAAGAAATCAGGGCCCGTGCGATGATGATCCAGGTATAGAACGTCAGGGCGTAATCGAGCACCGTGGCGAATCCTAAGAGAACATTGCCCATCACGAACATCAGCGCCCCAATTCCTGCGACCGCTTGGTCGCCGCCTCGACAGCATCGATCAGCGTGGCCCGCAACCCACCCTGTTCCAAACGGTGCAGACCAGCGATGGTCGTCCCCCCCGGAGACGCCACCTGATCCTTGAGACGAGCCGGATGTTGCCCGGTTTCCAGGACCATCTGCGCGGCACCCAAAACGGTCTGCGCCGCGAGCATTTCGGCAATGGCTCGTGGCACCCCCATTTTCACCCCGCCGTCGGCCAAGGCCTCAATCGCGAGAAACACATACGCCGGCCCGCTTCCACTGAGGCCGGTCACGGCATCCATCAGCCGTTCCTCGACCGGCACAACCTTGCCAACTGACTCGAAGATACTGCGCACCGAAGCCACGTCCTTCTCCTGCGCGCCGGCCCCAATTGCCAACGCTGTCATCCCCTGCTGTACCATTGCGGGTGTGTTTGGCATTGCCCGAATGACACGCGCTTCCCGCCCGCAGGCGTCGGTGATTCGGCTGATCGGCACCCCAGCCACGATTGACACGACGAGGGCCTTGGCCAACTCAGCTCCTACTTCTTTGAGCACTCCATCGAGCACCTGTGGCTTGACCGCAAGTACCACTATATCGCCCCACGCGGCGATCTCCCGGTTCGACCTGCCAGTTTGAACTCCGTATTTCTTTTTGAGGACATCCAGCCGTTCGGCGATCGGATCGGAGACGCGAATGTGATCCGGCGTGCAGAGCTTGACAGCCAACATTCCGCCGATCAGCGCCTCGGCCATCTGGCCACCGCCCACGAATGCCACTTTCTGCGCAAACAATGGACTAGACATGACGTGCCCCAAAAATGGCCGACCCGACACGGACCAGCGTGGCCCCTTCTTCTACAGCAATGGCATAATCGTTCGACATCCCCATCGACAGTTCGTCCATCATGACGCCGGGAATTGTTTCCGCGGCAACCGCCTTTGCCAATTCCCTGAGCTGGATAAAATAGGGTCTGGCTGACTCAGCTTCAACCGTCGGCGGTGGAATCGTCATCAATCCTTTGATGTGGAGATGAGTCAGGGGTGCCATCGTCGCAACCAGCTGTATCAGATCATCGGGACGAAAACCTGCCTTTGTCGACTCCCCTCCAACATTCACCTCGAGAAGAACATCTTGTACGAGACCGGCCTCTCCAGCACGCCGATCGATTTCATGTGCCAGTTCCAAGCTATCAATCGAATGGATCAGGTCAAACAGGCCGATAATCGAGCGGACCTTCCGCCGCTGCAGCTGTCCAATAAAATGCCACCGGACTTGGGTCTGCGCAAGCGCTTCGATCTTGGGAAGCGCCTCTTGCACACGGTTTTCTCCAAGCAGTGAGAGCCCCGCATCCACCCCTTCTCGAATTCGCTCCACCGAGACGGTTTTCGTCGCCGCCACCAGCCGAACACGGCTGGGATCACGTCCTGACTTCTCCGCCGCCGCACGGACGTTCGAGAGGATACCTCGAACTCGGGCGGCGATCGATTCTTCTGTGAATACGTCCATCTTGCGTATCGGCTCTCATGATCCTGGCTGCGCGCCGACAAACCGCCTCTATTCTAGCGGAAGGGCCGGACAATTGGCAGAGGCACTGCATCTCTCTCACAACGGGGCAAGACCGATGGCGCTGACCATCGTGCCGATCACTTTCCCCTCACGCCGGTAAGAAAAGAACAGGTCCTCATGACAGATCGTGCACAAATTGACGGTTGTGATGGAGTCCGGGCCTACGCCGGCACTCCGTGCCTGTTCCCTGATGAGCAGCTTCAGATCGAGATGTGCCTTGCCACCTCGTTGTCCCCGCACCACCAGTTGGGAACCGGCACAGGCCTCAGGCAGTTTGTCCAAAACCGTCTGGTCCACTTCATAACAGCACACTCCGGCCGACGGACCGATGCTGACCCGCACATGCTCCGGCACTGTACCGAATCGTGACTCCATTACGCTGATGGTCTTTTCCACAATGCCCGCCACCGCTCCGCGCCATCCGGCATGTACCGCAGCGACAATCTTCCGCTTGGGATCGTGCATCAAGACAGGAACACAGTCCGCTGTCCTCACCGCCACCATGATGCCTCGTTGATCGGTTACCAAGGCATCCCAGCCGCCGGAAAACCGATCTGACGACGTCAGGGCACGATCCACGACAAGCGCATCAGTGCCATGTACCTGCTTCACGGAGAGCATCCAGGACGATCGCGCGGCGCCTTCGAGTTCCTGGGCCGGAGCAGGAGCCCCGACTTCATAAGCAAGCCGGGCGGCATGCCGGCGTGTCCCGAAAAAGTGGCGCACGCCGCTTCTCGCGGATGCAAAGGCCGGAACGGTAATGACCGAGTCGCTCGTCATCGATATCCCCATCGAGGATGATGGCCCATGATCTCAATGGATCACTAGATCAATCCGCCTGTTTCCGGAGAAACGTCGGCACATCCCATTCATCGTCCGCCGCCAGTGCTGCCCGATCGATGGACTCCCGGACATCGTTCATTCGCCGCAAGAACGTTGGGCGGTCGAGATCCTGCGCCGGACGATCGGCGGCCCCAGCCGCACTCACCCCGGCCAACACGGGCTGGGCCGTTTTCGGCGCCCGGACCGCTGGACGATCCGCGCCCACTCCCGGCGCAACATCAGCTTCCGGCTCGAAACCGGTCGCAATGACGGTAATGACCAGATCCTCTCCCAGATCAGGATTGATGACTTGGCCGACGATAATATTGGCTTCGGGATCGGCCGTCTGCTGAATGATAGACGCGGCTTCCTCGACTTCATGAAGCGACATACTCGGGCCGCCGGTGATATTGAGGAGCACTCCGCGCGCGCCTTCTACGCTGCCTTCCTCGAGCAGCGGGCTGCAGATAGCCTTTTGAGCGGCGTCAATCGCCCGATTCGGACCACGTGACACTCCCATGCCCATCACGGCTCGTCCCGTATGGGACATCACGGTGCGCACGTCGGCAAAGTCGACGTTGACGTGCCCTGTCGTCGTAATGACGTCCGCGATGCCTTGAATGGCTTGCCGCAAGACATCGTCTGCGACTTTGAAGGCCTCCAAGAGTGGCGTCGATTTGTCGACGATCCCCAATAGCCGTTGATTCGGAATCACCAGCAACGTGTCGACGTGCCGACGCAGATCACGGATACCTTCCTCCGCATGTTTATGCCGCCGTTGCCCTTCATATTGAAACGGCTTCGTCACCACACCCACCGTGAGAATCCCCATTTCGCGGGCAATACTGGCGACGATCGGCGCGGCGCCGGTGCCGGTGCCCCCACCCATTCCGGCCGTGACAAACACCATATCCGCCCCTTCGAGGCACTCCTTAATATGGTCTTTGCTCTCCATCGCCGCTTCCTTACCGATTTCCGGCTTGGCTCCGGCGCCCAACCCACGCGTTCGCTCCGGCCCCAGCTGAATCTTGTACGGTGCCAGAGAGCGGTCGAGCGCTTGGAGGTCCGTGTTACCGGCAATAAAATCAACTCGAGCCAGCCCGGACGTGATCATCGTGTTGACCGCGTTACATCCACCTCCGCCGATGCCGATCACCTTGATGCGGACCGGTGACAGCACATCTTCCTTGAATGAAAACATCAAGACACCTCCTCACCTCTCCCTGTGTGACAACGCCGTGGCACACAAGGGCTCTGAGTTAAAAGACCTCGAAGACCCGCTTCGTCCATCCCATCATTTTGGCCCAGGCTCCTCCGTTGTGAAGCCCCGCTGTTTCCAAGTCATCCGTATGCCGGCGGGCCTGCAGCAACAACCCGACCCCCGTCGCATAACTCGGGTGGCCGACAATGTCCCGAAGCCCTCCGACGCCGGAAGGCACCCCCCTGCGCGCCGGCAGGTTCAACACTCGTTCGGCCGCGTCCGGCATGCCTTCCAGGAGTGACGTCCCGCCCGTGATCACCGCACCGGCGCCCAGCATTCCTTCATAGCCGGCGCGCGCAATCTCCCGCCGAACCAGTTCAAACATTTCTTCGACGCGTGGCTCGAGAATCTCCGCGATGTCCCGCCGTGAGAAGGTTCGGGCCGGACGATCGCCGACGGATGGTACTTCGACGACTTGGTGGCCGGTGACCAGTTCGGTCCGTGCCACACCATGCTGCATCTTGATTTTCTCCGCTTCGGTTTGCGACGTGAGCAAGCCGATCGCTAAATCCTTCGTGAGGTTCTGCCCCCCGATGGGAAGCACGGCCGAATGCCGAATGCTGCCGTCAAAGAAAATGGCGAGATCGGTGGTTCCGCCGCCCAAGTCCACCATGGCCACTCCCAATTCACGCTCTTCCTGGCTCAGCACCGCTTCACTGGAGGCCAGCGGCTGGAGGATGATATCCACGACGTCGAGCCCCGCCCGATTGACGCTCTTGATGATATTTTGCGCAGATGTCACAGCACCCGTAATCACGTGCACGTTCACTTCGAGGCGGTTCCCCGACAGGCCCAACGGTTCGCGCACGCCTTCCTGCCCGTCCACCATGAACTCTCTGGGCAACACATGCAGAATCCGGCGTTCATGCGGAATCACCGCCAGTGTGCGCGCGCTTTCGATTGCCCGATGAATGTCTTCGCGCGTCACCTCGGCGCGCTTCAACGCAACGACACCTTTGCAGTTCTCGGCGGAAATATGGCTGCCGGCGATGCCGGTGTAGACCGAGTTGATCTGCACCGCCGCCATCAACTCTGCTTCCTCGACGGCCTTCTTGATCGATTCGACCGTGCTCTCAATATCGACGACGACGCCTTTGCGGAGTCCCCGGGAAGGGCTCGATCCAACTCCGATCACGTTCAACGCACCCGCGTCGGTCACCTCGGAGACGATCGCGCAAATCTTGGTCGTCCCGATGTCGAGCCCGACAAGGATATGTTCTCGTTTCGGCATCGCCCTCACCCCCTTTCCCGCACTACAACCCTGTTCTCGTACCGAAGATCCACGTCGTTGGCTCCATCGCCAGTCCCGTCGAAGTTCAGCATCTTCACGACCGGCATAACCTGCTGAAACCGTTGCCACTGATCGCCGAGGCCGTCCTCACCGAAGTGAAACTGCACGCCTCGAACGGAGGCAACGAGATTCTCAGGATCCGCTGCGTTCACATGCAGCCGCCCCTCATAGGCCAGCCCCATAAGCCGTGCCAGCTCGACGCCCGCCGCGACCGCTTGCCGCACCGCCTCATCGCCTCGTAACAACCTTTTGGGATCGATACCCGTCACCATCGGCAACGAGCCGTCGTCCGTCTGAGCCAGCCGAGCAAGCACACGGCCCTCTTTATCGCCGAGAAAATTCTCTCCGCCCGCCCGAACGACCACCGCGGGTTTTCGCTCGACCACCGAGATTCGCAATTCATGCAACGGCACTCGGGCGACCACCGCTTTCTTGATCCACGGATGGGCTTCCAACCGCGCCTCGACAGCAGACGTGAGGACATGATGAATCGGCATGCCGGGCTTCACCCCGGCCAGATCGAGGATTTCCTGCCGGTCGACGCGATGCAGGCCGTCCACGGTCACCGTGTGAATCTCGAGCAACTCTCGGAGGAACGGCCCAGCCTGTTGTACCCCCACGGTAACAGCCCACGTCATCACTCCCAATGCAGTCATCGCGCCTCCCCACCGGACGACGGTCTTCCACCCGGCCAGAGTCCGGATCCGCTTGACTTCCGCCTCCGGCCCCGTGCGCGAATCCTTCCACTGATTCTTTCGTGGGCCCGGGGAAGAGACGCGTGGGCGCTTCCGAAACATGTTCCTCATGCAGGCTCCTTATTCGTCGCCTGCGCAAGCCGCTCGGCACGAGCAAGCGCCGACTGCAAAATCCGCACGACCAGCTGGTCGTAATCGATCCCGGCCTGCGCCGCCGCCATCGGCAGCAAGCTTGTTTCCGTCATACCCGGCACAGTATTGATTTCCAGCACAAAGGGACGGCCCTTGGGGGTGATTCGAAAATCGACGCGGGCGGCTCCTTCACAGCCCAACACCTGAAACGTCCGGCGGCCCATTTCCCCGATCTGCTTGATGATCTTGGCCGGCAAGGGCGCCGGGCAGAGATATCGGGTCTTCCCCTTCTGATACTTGGCGGAAAAATCGTAAAATCCGTCCGGTGCGACGATTTCGACGGGCGGCAGCACGCTCAGGGTACCGTCCGGGCTCCCTAAGATGCCGACCGTCAGTTCATGTCCTGGAATAAAGGCCTCGACCATGGCGTCCGGATCGTACCGATGCGCCAGCGCCAGCGCCTCTCTCCATTGGCCTGCCCGGCGTACGATCGTGACCCCGATCGTCGAGCCCTGGGAAGCCGGCTTCACCACCACCGGCAATGTCAGCTTCGCCGTCTTGAGCACCTGCGCCAGCGACGGAGCATGGCCCCGCTGAACCACAGTGCCCGGTGGAACCGGGATCGCATGCGCGGCCAGCAATGTTTTCGTCACTACCTTGTGCATACCGACTGCGCTCGCCTGTACACCCGACCCCGTATAAGGCATGCCGATTGTCTCAAGAAACCCTTGGATTGATCCGTCTTCGCCGCCCGGTCCATGCAACGCAAGAAAGGCGATGGCAACCTTGTGATCTTTCAAGTCCTGCGACAGACGGTCGGTCACATCGATCGCCACAACGTCGTAGCCGCAACGGCGCAACGACTGGCACACCGCCTGCCCGGTGCGAAGGGAGACCTCCCGTTCGGAAGACCGGCCCCCCATCAACACGCCGATCCGTTTGCCAGTCACCCGTGCTCGCTGTTCCACGGTTTTCTCAACTCGCATCACGCTTGCCCCACAATTTTCAGCTCGAGTTCCAATTTCACACCGGTCTTCCTGGCTACCTGCGCGCGGACTTTTCGAATGAGCGCGAGCACGTCTTTGGCGCTGGCATGGCCCTGGTTCACGATAAAATTGGCATGCTTCCGTGACACTTCCGCATCGCCGACATGTGCGCCTTTGAGCCCCGCCGCTTCGACGACCCGACCCGCCGAATCGTTCGGCGGGTTCCTGAACACGCACCCGGCGCTCGGCAATGTGAGTGGCTGGGTATCCCGTCGATAGCGCAAATAGTCTTTGACGACCTTCTCAATATCAGACCGGACCCCCGGCTTGAGCTGGAGCCAGACTCCCGCCACGATTCCGGCCGGAAGCGCTGCCCGTCGATAATCGAAAATAAGATCCCGCGCGGGGCAATCGAGGACCGTGCCGGCCGGAGTCACGATGCGAACCGCCTTAACAGAATCTTTCATCTCTCCCAGCCTGGTGCCGGCGTTCATCACCACGCACCCCGCCACAGTTCCTGGAATGCCCGCCGCCCATTCCAGCCCTGCCAGTGACCGGCGGATGGCATAGCTGATCAGGGTTGGCATACCGACACCACCTTCAGCATAGAGCACCGACCCCGGCTCTTCCTTGATGGACCGCAGCCGTGCCAGGCTGACCACCACCCCTCGGATGCCCTTGTCACGGACGAGAAGATTCGTGCCTCCCAGCACAAACATCGGAAGTTTCTGCGCAGAGGCCTGTGCAACCAATTGGACGAGGTCCTCCGGATCGGCCGGCTCCACCAGCACATCGGCGGGACCGCCGATTTTGAACGACGTGTATTCTGCAAGCGGCGCTTGGAAGCGCACTGCCCCCCTGAGGCCGACCATTGCCTCCCGCATTCTTCGCCGAACCGTCGCACCACTTGTTTCCGCATCTCTCGTTCTACGACCACGCATTGGTTACGAAGACGGCTCGAGCCGGGCCAGAATCCCGTTCCCTGCCTTCCAGATATCCCCTGCGCCCAATGTGAGCACCAGATCGCCGGGTTTTAGATGCGGCAGGACTTGATCCGGCATCGTTTCCTTCTGCTCAATAAACGTGACCGCCGGATGGCCGGCTGCTTTGATCGTCTCGACGAGCTTGGCACCCGACACACCTGGTATGGGCGGCTCTCCCGCGGCGTAGACTTCCGTTACGAATAGGTGATCGGCTTGATCGAAGGCATGGGCAAAGTCTTCGATGCAATCCCTGGTGCGGGTATAGCGATGGGGCTGGAAGAGAACGACCAATCGCCGTTCCCAACCCTGCTTGGCGGCCGCCAGCGTCGCTTTGACTTCCGTCGGGTGATGGCCATAGTCGTCGACGACCATGATCCCGCCGGCTTCGCCGCGGAGATGGAATCGCCGTTCAACGCCGGTGAAGGCGGCCAAACCCTTACGGATGAGATCCACGGGAATCTCTAGCTCGATCCCGATCGCAATCGCCACCAGTGCGTTCGAGACATTGTGAACGCCCGGGACAGCGAGCCGAAACGGGCCGAGGTTTTTCCCCCGGAAATGGGCGCGGAATTCCGCGCCCCATTGCCTGAGGCTGATGTCCGTCGCCTTGAAATCCGGCACCACCCCGCCCCGTTCGTGAATCCCGTAAGTCTGGTAGCGCTTGACGATCTTCGGAAACAGCGCGCTGAGCCGCTCGTCGTCGGCACACAACACCGCTACGCCGTAAAACGGAATCTTGTTGATGAATTCCAGGAAACTGTCGTTTATGCGCTCCATCGATCCGTAATGATCGAGGTGTTCACGATCCAAGTTCGTCACCGCCACGATCGTCGGCGATAGGCGGAGAAACGAGCCGTCGCTCTCATCCGCTTCCGCCACTAACAGATCGCCCCGTCCGAGCCGCGCATGGCTACCCAGGGCGTTGACTTTTCCGCCGATCACCATCGTCGGATCAAGTCCGCCCTGCGCCAGTACATTCGCCACCATCGAGGTTGTCGTCGTCTTGCCGTGCGCCCCTGCGATCGCCACACCGAACTTGAGCCGCATCAATTCTGCGAGCATCTCGGCCCGCGGGATTACCGGGATTTGCTTGACCTTCGCGGCCACCACCTCGGGGTTCGTCGCCGCCACGGCAGAGGAGATCACGACCACCTGCGCATCGCCGATGTTCGCCTCCTGGTGGCCCATGAAAATCTTCCCACCGAGCTCCTCGAGCCGTCTGGTGGTTTCCGATGCCTGCAAATCCGAGCCGGTCACCTTATATCCCATCGTCAATAGTACTTCGGCAATCCCACTCATCCCGGCGCCGCCGATGCCAACCAGATGAATGTGCTGGGTCTTGCGAAACATCCCCATGCGCGTTACTCCTTGTCGTCCATACGATACTCGCTGCCCCTCTCCTCGTTCCGGGACAGCATTAGGCGCCTGCCGCTCCAATAGACTTGTCGCCGTCATATGTCACCCCCATCAGTGCATAACATTCGCGGACGATCGCCTCACCAGCATCGATACGCCGCATCGCCCGGCTCTTGTCGCTCATCGCTTGAAGCCGTGAGGTGTCCTGCACGATCGCGCTGATCGACTCACTCAGTGTCGAACCGGTCAGATCTGCTTGAGGCAAGACGATCGCGCCGCCCGCCGCTTCCATGGCTCGTGCGTTTTTCATCTGGTGGTCGTAAATTGCCGTCGGCAGCGGAATCAGGATCGCCGGCTTTCCACAGGCCGTCAGTTCCGCGATCGTCATGGCACCGGCACGCGCCACCACGAGATCGGCCGTGCGCAAGACTGTCGGCATGTCATACAAGAACGGTGTGACCGCGGCCTGTACACCCAGCTTCGCATAGGCCTCCTGCACCCGCCGATAATCCGCCTCACCCGTTTGATGAGTGATCACCAAGTCGGGTACACGGGCCGTCAGAGAGGCCAACGCGTCCAGCACCGCACTGTTAATCGCCTTCGCCCCTTGGCTGCCGCCAAAGATCAAGAGGTGATAGCGTGATCCGGCCGGAGACGGTGTCTTGCTCGATCCGGATGGCGCCAAGAACTCCTGCCGAACCGGCGTGCCGACCATACGGACCTTGCTCCGGTCGAATGAATCCCCCGCCGATTCAAACGCCAGAAAAATCCGTTGCGCGAATGGCGCGATTGCTTTATTCGCCATACCTGGATAGGCGTTCGGTTCGAGAATCACTCGCGGGATCCCTCGTATCGCTGCGGCAGCTAGCATGGTCGGACTCGTATAGCCCCCCACCCCGATCACCAGATCCGCCCGGCGCCTGCGGAGAATCCCGAGCGACTGCCAGAGCCCCACCGGCACGGCAAGCAATCCTTGCAGCACGGACATAAACCCCTTCCCCATAACTGGCTTTGCCGTAATGAACAGCAATTCGAACCCTTCATGGGCAAGCACCTTCGACTCAATCCCGCGTTCCGTTCCGACAAACAGGATCTTACTGGAGGAATCCCGTCGTAGAAATTCCCGCGCCAGCGCCACAGCCGGATAGAGGTGGCCTCCGGTCCCTCCTGCGGCAATCACGACCGTCATCGGCGACCCGACCCACCGCGGCCGCTTCGCCCTGATTCTTCCCGACCTGACTGCCGGTCTCGCGAGATGTTCAGCAAGATCCCTACCCCCACCATGCAGGTGACCAGTGAAGACCCGCCGTAACTGACGAAAGGCAAAGTCAGTCCTTTGGTCGGCACGAGCCCCGTCACCACGGAAGCGTTGATCAGTGCCTGAACCCCGATGAGCAGGGTGATCCCCATGCCGAGGTACCGTCCGAACGGCATCCGTGCCCGCGCGGCAACCTGAAATCCCCGGACCACGAACAAGGCGAAGAGCATGATGATGACCCCCGTCCCGACCAGTCCCAGCTCTTCTCCTACCAACGCCAACACGAAATCGGTGTGGGCTTCCGGCAAGAAGAAGAGTTTCTGTTTGCCCTCGCCTAACCCCACTCCAAATGGTCCTCCGCTGCCAAACGCCAGAAATGATTGCGTGATCTGAAACCCCGCATCCGAGGCGTCCTTCCACGGAGCCAGGAACGTCATCAGACGCTCGCGCCGATACTTGGAACTGAGGACCAGCACCAATATGACCGGTGCGGCACAGAGGCCCAGGGACACGAGATGAGAGATGCGTGCTCCCCCCAGGAACAAGAGACTGATCGCAACCGAGCCCATTACCACCACAGTTCCCAGGTCTCGTTCCAAGAGCACACACCCTCCGAGCACCCCGATTACAAGCAGTGGCGGTACCAGGCCGCCGAGGAAGTTCGTAATCCGCTCCTCCTTCTTTGCCAAAAAGGCCGCCAGATAGATCACGGCGATCAGTTTTGCCAGTTCGGCCGGCTGGATCGAAATCGGCCCCACGCGAAGCCAGCGTCTCGCCCCATTCGCCACCACCCCGAACGACGGCACCAACACCAGGACGAGCAAGATGACCATGAGGCCGAGAAGAGGAATCGCTAACCGCTTCCACCAGATGTAGTCGATTCGGGACACCAGATGCAGCAGTACGAGCCCAACCGTAAGCCATATGAGTTGCCGCTTGAGAAAAAAGCCTGGGTCGTGGAATCGATTGCCCGCCACAACGGCGCTTGCACTGAACACCATCACCAGGCCGATGAGCGCCAGGATAACCGTGATACCCAGCAGCATATGATCCATCGCCACCCGTTTCGGCGGACGCGGGCTGGCCGGCGTCCACGGCAACGTCAACGTTCCGGCCGATCTCTGTGACATTGACCATCCTCAATTCGTCAAATCCGTCTGTCATCGGCCCTCACATCGAGACGATGTCCGCGCCGACGGGGCTCATCGTCAGGGCAAGCCGTTGACGAGCGCCTTGAACTGGCGCCCCCGGTCTTGATAATCGGCGAACATATCGAAGCTCGCGCACGCCGGCGACATGAGCACGACCTCGCCCGCCGCCGCTCCGGCGGCGGCCAGCTCGACCGCCTCGCGCAACGTCCCGGCCCGGTCGATCGCCTGATAACCCGTCACCGCCGCAGCGATCAGTGGTGCGGCTTCGCCGATCAATACCAGCCGTTTGACTCGCTGGCGAATGGCGGGGGCGAGCCGCGAAAAATCTCCCCCTTTGTCGCGCCCTCCGGCGATGAGCCAAATCGGTTGGTCGATGCTCTCCAATGCCTTCAGGGTGGCATCCACGTTGGTGCCCTTTGAATCGTTGACAAATCGCACACCGCGCCGATCCCGGACGATTTCCAGCGCATGTTCCAATCCCGGGAACTCATTGAGCACGGCTCGAATCGCGTCGAGCGGACAACCGCTCAACAAGGCATAGGTCGCCGCCGCCATGGCGTTCTCGATGTTGTGATGGCCGATAATCTTGATCTCGCCGCGCCGGCACACGTCCTGGAGTGCCCCGGTGACGGTTGTCATGATCCGATCACCGTCGAGATAGGTTCCGCCGGCGACATCGGGCGGCAGCGGCGGCCTCCTTGTAAAACCAAGGACCCGGGCCTTCACATACCGTCTGAGCGCTGCCACCCGCGTATCGTCCAGATTGAAAAGGGCGTAATCGGATGCGGTCTGATTGTCGAAGATCCGTTGTTTGGCCGCGATATATTCGTCGATCGAGTCATACCGATCCTGATGGTCCACGGTGACATTGAGAATCGCGGCAATCCACGGATGGAACCGCTCCACCGTCTCGAGCTGAAAGCTGGACACTTCGACGACCAGCAGGTCGAATGGATCGGGGCGTCCCGCTTGGGCCGCATGCAGCACCTGCCCGGCCGCTTCACTGAGCGCGGTACCCAGATTCCCGCCTACGAATACACGCTTGCCGCTGCGCTGCAGCATCTTGCCGATCAACGTCACCGTGGTACTCTTCCCGTTCGTACCGGTCACCGCCAGAATCGGCGCAGTGAGAAACCGCGACGCAAGCTCCAGCTCGCTGAGCACCTTCACCCCTCGACGGCGGACGCGCTCCAGTGCATCCATTCGATACGGGACCCCCGGACTGATGACCACGAGATCGGCGGTCTCCAACGCCGACTCATAGCCGCCGCCAAGACTCACCGTCACACGGGACCGGTCCAACTGCTCAAGTATGTGACCTAATTCCGATGGGTCCTTCTTGTCGGCCACCGTGACCTGCGCGCCCGCTGCCTGCAGCAGACGAGTCGCCGCCACGCCACTCCGTGCGAGTCCCATCACTGTGACCTTGCTTCCTGCCAGTTCCATTGTCTCCGCACTCACCATGGCATCACCGTAACTTGAGCGTACTGAGGCTGAGCAGCGCCAGCAGAATCGCGATAATCCACAAACGCACCACCACTTTGGGCTCTTCCCAGCCCTTCATTTCGAAATGGTGGTGAATCGGCGCCATCAAGAAGATGCGTTTCCCCCTCGACTTGAACGAGAGGACCTGAAAAATGACCGAAACCGCTTCTATTACGAACACCCCACCGACCATGACCAGCAACAGTTCATGCTTACTGATGACTGCCACCGTTCCTAACGCCGCCCCGAGCGGGAGCGATCCCACATCTCCCATGAACACGGAAGCCGGATAGGTGTTGAACCAGAGGAACCCCAGGCTCGATCCCAGGATTGCCGCAGTGAACACAGCCAGCTCTCCGGCTCCCTCGATATGAGGAATCAAGAGGTATTCAGACATCAATCGGTGACCCGTCACATAGGCCACCACAGTGTAGGCAAGTGCGGCGATCATGATCGGACCGACCGCCAGTCCATCGAGACCGTCGGTGAGGTTCACAGCATTTGAGCTGCCGACGATGACGAGCACTGCGAAGGCCACGTAGAACACGCCGAGGTCCGGCGTAAACGATTTGAAGAAGGGCACGCTGAGCTTCGTACTGTAACCGGGCAAGAAATACAGAACGAGTGCGACAGCCAACGCGACGCAGACTTGCGCCGTGAACTTCTGCCGTGCCGTCAATCCCTTTGATTGGGCCTTCACAAATTTGAGATAGTCATCCGCGAATCCAATGGCGAAAAATCCCAGCGTGGCGCCAAGCACCAGCCAAATGATGGGCCGCGAGATGTCGGCCCACAGCAGAGTGGACAGGGTGACAGCGAAGATAATGAGGATTCCACCCATCGTCGGCGTCCCACTTTTGGCTAGATGCCGCTTCGGCCCGTCGTCACGGATCTGTTGCCCCAACTTGATCTCCTGCAACTTCCGGATCACGGACGGCGCCAGGACAAATGCGATCAGAAACGCGGTGACAGCGGCGTAAATAATGCGGAAGCTCTGATAGCGGAACACGTTCAGGAACGAAAATTCCGTATGCAGTGGATAGAGCCAGTTATACAGCATGACCTTATGACAATTTCCGCGGCCCGGCGTTCCTTACGCCAAGCCTAGCGCAAAGCCGATTACGAAGCTTTCCTCGCCACACGCTTTGTTCCGTGCAGTGCTTGGACCACTTGTTCCAACTTCATCCCGCGCGATGCCTTCGCCAGGACAACATCTCCCTGTTTCACGACAGCTTTTGCGGCGGCGGCGGCGGCCGATGCATCCGGCACCAGAATGATCCTGTCCCGATCGAACCCCGCCTGTTCCGCTCCTTCCGCCAAACTCCTGCCCAACGTGCCACAAACGATAAGCTGATCGATGCCCTGCTGCGCCACGAAAGCACCGACCTCCCTGTGCAGCGAGGCGGCATCAGCGCCCAGTTCCAACATGTCGCCCAATACGGCGATCTTCTTCCGCCCCTCGCCCCTTTGCACCAGCAACTGGACGGCGGCCTTCATGGACGCCGGATTCGCGTTGTAACAGTCGTTGATAACCGTGACCCCGTGGCTGACGAAGACTTGCGACCGCATCGCCGCAGGCCGAAACCGGGAGAGTCCCTGCGCGATGACCGCTCCCGGAAGACCGAGTACGGCGCCGACCGCCGCCGCAGCCAGAGCGTTGCTGATGTTGTGAGCGCCCTGCACGTGAATGCGGACGATGGTGTGACGCACCTTCCCCGGCAACAATAGCCGGAAGATCGAGCCGTTACGCCCATCGGATTTCACATCCATGGCGCGGACATCGGCCTTTGCAGATAACCCAAAGGACATCAGGCGGCATCGGGCCCTTGCCGCCAGGTAATCGTAGTAGAGATCATCCGCATTCAATACCGCTGTACCTTCGGATGGGAGCAAGTCGAGTAATTCCGCTTTCGACTGTGCAGATCCCTCCATGCTTCCAAAAAATTCCAAATGGTCCGGACCGATATTGGTAATGACCCCGATGGTAGGCCGCGCCATTTCGCAGAGCCTGGTTGTCTGGCCAATCTGATCAACCCCCATCTCAATGACCGCCCCGTCGTGACGCCCGTTGAGGTGAAAGAGTGTCTGCGGAACTCCGATACGATTGTTGAGATTCCCCTCCGTCTTGAGAATCTTCCAACGATGGGCCATCACGCTCGCGACCATTTCTTTCGTGGTCGTCTTGCCGTTGCTTCCCGTCACCGCCACGACCGGAATATCAAACCGGCTCCGATGGTGAGTCGCAAGCTGTTGGTACGCGAACAACGGATCGCGGACACCCAGGATAAATGGCACGGTCCGCTTCGACGCCGGTTTGACGGCGAGCGACCCCACGGGATACGCATCGTGGACGATCGCGCCCACGGCTCCCCGCGACAACGCAGCCCCGACAAAGTCATGTCCGTCGAAGCGATCACCCTTTATCGCCAAGAACAGATCGCCTGGGCGAATCGACCGGCTATCGATACTGATCCATCGGATCGGCAACTTCATCCAGCCAGACGTCTCGCCGGCCAAAACCTTGGTGCTGATCACTTCCCTCAACTCTTCGACGGTAAATAGCGGCATGGGAATCCCCTGTTACGCCCCGCAGACGTTGACCACGTTACGCACGAGGCCTACACCGTTCGATGGCTTCACGCGCCACCTCGCGGTCGTCGAAATGGAACTTCTCCTTCCCGATGATCTGATAATCTTCATGGCCCTTACCGGCAATCAACACCATGTCGCCGGCACGTGCCTCCCGCACCGCCGCTTCGATCGCTTCCCGCCGATCAGCCACTTTCCGATACTGGACGAGCGGCCGCTCTTTGAGTGCCTCAGCCACACCAACTTCCACTTCTAGTAAGATGGAGTGCGGGTCCTCCGTTCTTGGATTGTCCGATGTCAAGACCACAACGTCACTGTACCGCACGGCAGCCTTTCCCATCTTCGGCCGCTTCCCACGGTCACGGTCGCCGCCGCAGCCAAAGACCGTAATGAGACGTCCGGTTTTCAGCGCCTGTGCAGCCGTCAGCAGCCGGATCAGTGCGTCTTCCGTATGGGCATAATCGACGACCACAGTAAACGCCTGCCCCGCTGTCACGCGCTCGAATCGTCCCGGCACATTGGTCACCTGTCCCACCGCTTCACACACCTGATCCGGCGTCGCTCCTTCATGGAGCGCAACTCCGATAGCAGACAACAGGTTGTACACGTTGTGCTCACCCACCAGATGGCTCTCGACCGGAAAGGACCCGGCAGGGGTCGCCGCGGTAAAGGTCGTTCCCCCGAGCGACAGATGCACGTGTTCAGCCCGAAGATCCGCTTGGGATTTCAGCGCATAGGTCCAAACCGGAACGGGACACAATGCTTTGATGCGCAGCCCCGCCGGATCGTCCACGTTCAGAATGGCGCGCTTGCGAGGCTTATGCGTGCCGGTCAATCCGGTGAAGAGCCGCACCTTCGCTTGGAAGTACTCTTCCATGGTCTTATGAAAATCGAGATGATCCTGCGTCAAGTTAGAAAAGACGGCGACGTCGTATTCGCACCCGGCAGTGCGGTCCTGAGCCAGAGCATGGGAGGAGACCTCCATGACGGCGGCAGTACAGCCACCTTCCACCATCTTGGCCAGTAATTGTTGCAACTCAAGCGCGCCCGGCGTCGTGTGCGAGGCCGGAACGGTCTCGGCACCGATCTGATAGGCCACCGTCCCAATCAGCCCGACCCGTCGGCCCAACGCTTCCAGTAAGGCCTTGCATACACAGGAGGTCGTCGTCTTCCCGTTCGTCCCCGTCACACCGATCATGCGAATCTTCGACGAAGGCTCTCCATAGAATCGGCTACCCAGAAGGCCCAGCGCCTTGCGGGAGTCCGCCACTCGAACAAACGGAACTGACAGAGTGCCCACCGGCTGCTGGGACACCAACCCTGCCATTCCGGCTTCCACCGCCGCCATGATGAAACGATGTCCATCGACCTGTTCGCCCCTTACCGCGATGAACACACTCCCGGGCTGGACGGACCGGGAATCGTCGGTGACGGCGCGCACCGGTATGGTGTGATCGCCCCCGCTCTCGATGATCGCAACCTGTCCTTGAAGCGCCTGGAGCATTGATGCAAACGTCATGTATCGTTCCGCTACACCTCGACTATGGCCCGCCGGCCGCCAGCGCAAGCTTGACCGGTTCCGGCGAAGAGACCCCCAAGTAACTTAACGCCTGTTCACCGACACGATTGAAGACCGGCGCCGCCACAGCCCCACCCCAGGCCTCTCCCTGCGGCTCATCGATCACGACAATCATAGCCAGTCGCGGATTGTCCGCCGGCACATACCCGACAAAAGAACTGACGAACTTGGAATCCGAATAGGTTCCTGTGCGCGGATCGATCTTTTGGGCAGTTCCGGTTTTCCCGGCGACGCGGAATCCGGAAATCGCGGCTTTCCCACCTGTTCCATCGGTTACAACTCCTTCAAGAATCCTGGTCACCGCGCGCGCCGTTTCCGGCGAGATCACCCGCCGTCTCACTTGGGGAAGGATCTGTCGCTTCACCTCGTCCTGGGCGTCGCGGATTTCCGACACGACGTAGGGCTTCATCAGTTGCCCACCATTGGCAATCGCAGCAATCGCCGTGACCATTTGCATCGGAGTCACACCGACCTCTTGCCCCATCGAAACGGAGGCCACGGTTCGCCGACCCCAGGCTTTGGGGTTTTTCAGCAAACCTGTCGCCTCTCCGGGAAGATCGATCTCTGTCCGCGCCCCAAATCCAAAGGCCTGGAGATACTGGTACAACCGCTGATCCCCCAGCGCTATGCCGGCCTTAGCTGCACCGATGTTGCTGGACTTTTGAATTACCTGTGCGAACGTCAGCCAGCCAAGCTTTTCATGGTCGTGAATGACGGTACTCGCGATGGCCATGCTCCCCTGCTCTCCGAACACCAAGGTATCCGGCTTCATCACCCGTTCTTCAATGGCCGCAGCGGCAAGGATCGCTTTCATGGTGGAACCAGGCTCATAGGCATCCGTCAATGCGCGATTCCGCCAACGGTCTGGACTCAGGTTGGAGAGGACGTTGGGATCAAAACGGGGGCTGACTGCCAATGCCAACAGGGCACCACTGTAAGGCTCCAGCACGATCATCGTCCCGGACTTCGCCTGAGCGCGGACAACCGCATTGTCCAATTCTTTTTCCACAATGTACTGAATCACTTCGTCGATTGTGAGCACGAGACGATGGCCAGGTGCAGGAGCCTGTTCGGTCTGCTGTCCCTTTGAAAACACCGTACGGCCCTTCGCATCTCGCTGTAACACAGTTATCCGTTTCTCACCCTGCAATTCGGTGTCATATCGGCGTTCGATACCCTCCAATCCCTGGCCATCCATTCCTGAAAAGCCCAAGAGATGAGACAGAAGGGGGCCCTTGGGATAAAACCGACGCCCCTCCATGACCACACCAATACCCTCGACCCGCGTCCGCTCGAACCACCGCCCCTGTTCAGGGTCCAACTTTCGCGCCAGCCACACGAACCGGCGATCTTGGCGAAGCTTCTGCTCCAACTCATTGGCCCGAATATGGAGCACCGGCGAAAGCACACGTGCCATTTTGGCCGGACTGTCCACATCGGTCGGCACACCAAACACAGACGGCACTTCCAGATTCATCGCCAACACTTTCCCATTACGATCGACGATCGTGCCACGAGCCCCTTCCAGCGACACAGTTTTTTGGTGCTGACGGTCCGCTTTTACCGTCAGTTCGGCGGCCTGCAAGACTTGGAGCGTCACTAACCGGAAGAAGACAATGCCAAATCCTCCGAGGAGCACCAACAGCATCACGTAGCGACGAGTGCGCCGAAGAGGGACAGCCACTATCTCCTCACATCGAACGGTTCATGCTTGGCGACGCGCAGTTCCAATGGAGCGCCTTGAATGGGCGGCACAGCCAAAGACTCGGCTTGCACCACAATGACCTGCCCCCTCTGAGGCGGGGCCATGCCGAGCCGTTCCGTCGCGACCTTGGCGATCCGATCAGGCGCACTGAGCGCAGAAACTTTGACACGAAGTTGATCGCGCTCGCGTTCGAGCATCGTCTTTTCCTGCTTGAGTCGCTCGACCTGATACCCTACCCGCACCATGTCCACCCGCTCCCACACGAATATAAATACCAGACACAACCCCACACACATCGCAAGCAGCCTCATGCGGCCATCCTTTCCGGCAACCTTTCGGCCACCCGTAACTTCGCGCTCCGAGCCCGCGGATTCTCCCGGCATTCCTGCTCAGAGGAAAGAATGGGTTTCTTTGTGAGCAACGCCAGGCGCGCGGCGGGACCTTGCGCCAACGATCGGAAGGTGTGCTTCACAATGCGATCCTCCAGAGAGTGGAACGAGATCACACAAATCCTTCCCCTCGGCGCCAGGACATCGACGGCATCCCGAAGCGACGGCTCCAGCCGTTCAAGCTCACGATTCACGGCGATCCGAAGCGCCTGAAATGTCCTCGTGGCACAGTGAATCCGTCCGTGCCGATACGCGGACGGAACGGCTCCCGCAACAAGAGACGCGAGCACGCCCGTCGTCTGGATCGGCCCACGATTTCGCTCACGCACAATCGCACGAGCAATTCGGCGCGAATAGCGCTCCTCTCCATATTGGAAAATGATGTCGGCGAGTTCTTGCTCCTCACGGCTGTTCACCAAGTCCGCCGCCGTCTCGCCTCCCTGTTGGTCCATACGCATATCGAGCGGTCCGTCTTGCATGAAGCTGAACCCGCGGGCGGGATCATCCAGTTGGGGCGATGACACGCCGAGATCGAAGAGCACGCCTGCCACGGTTGGCACCCCTATTTCCCCAAGCAGGTTTTTCAAGTCCCGGTAATTTCGCTTTCTCAGGACCACCCGCTCCCCAAATCTTGCCAGTCGCTCTTGAGAAAATGCGATTGCTTGAACATCTTGATCCAATCCGATCAGCTTCATGACCGAATCAGAACGCTCCAAAACCATTTCTGCATGCCCACCATATCCCACCGTGCAGTCCAGGATGGTCTTTGGATCATCGTGCATAAGCCATTGCAATACTTCTCTAACTAATACTGGTTTATGCACGGCCCATCTTTTCGTTATTTCCCATTTAACCCCACTTTTACCCACGCAGCCGGGAGTATACTCTCGAAAATCTTGTTGTCAATGGGAATTTCATTGATTGGACAGGTGCTTATGGATGGTCACCCTCTGCCCCAATAATTGATGTTTCATTGACTTCTCCAGGCTTGGGCTAGAGAATGACCGTATGCGTACTCCAAACCTACGGGCTTCCAAGGGTCCCGTCTTTCTCTCGATTGCGCTCGCCACATGCTCGCTCTCTGGGCATTTCTTGATACCGGGGGAAGCGCCCGCGAAAGAATTCAACCCGGAGAATCCACTCAATGCACCTGCGCCTATCTATTGGTGCCCCGGAAAGACTCAGGATCAACAGATCTCGACGAAGAAAGGCCCCGGCTGCGAACCCCTGTACGATCAACAGGCGAACGAAACCTTTCGAAACAAAGCCCAAAAACAGGGCTATGACCTTCCGGATCGTGACCCGATCAAGATTGTGGAACTGCAGAATGACGCCTCAAAGTTCTCGGAACGCTACCGGAACTTTCTGTCCTGCTGTGTGACGTCCGACGAGGCTCCGGCGGAAATCGTCGAGTTGATCGACGAAGCCAGCCATATTCTCAAAGCCGTCCAGCAAAAAGGCATCTACAACTCAGCGGGGTTTGGAATCGGAAGCCGTGCAGACGGCAGCCCTGGCACCGGCCCAGGCAACGGAACCGGCAACGGTGGTTTAGGCGGGGGGCCTGGACAGGCGCCGAAGCTCGGCACCTTTGCACGCCAATACACGCTCAGCGAGATCGTTGGGACGGTGGCTCGGGCACGGCATGAACTGTTTGCTCTCAGAGATCGTCTTGAGAAATTGAAAGAGGCGCGCCAAGATCTTGAGAGTGTGGACTACGAGCGAAGCGGCCGGGTGAAGCAACAGCTGGACGATGAAGAGGATGCGATCCGGAAAGAGTTTTCTTCCAAGAAGCCGCCGTCATCCGCACCCACAGGTATGGAAATCCAAGACACCACGCTGCGCTCCCGCATCGGCGGCGACATCGAAGATACCAAACTGAATGCCAACTTCGGAGCGGATATCGGCGCCTCTGTGTCTCCCTATAGCAATGTCGGGGAATCGCTCCGTCCACGCCGAGGAGGCGACATTCACGACAGCCAATTGTCGCATCGGCCCGGGACAGATCTTCAAGACACCACGATGCCCAGCAGCACCGGATTCGAAGTTGATCAAGCGCAAAACCGCGACGGTTCCTCGACTGTTCAACGCCGCGGGGTCGGTCCCTCGATCGGTGATTCAGGCCTCAACACGAAGCGCCGGTAAGTTCCGATTCGATCATCCCTCCGTCACAGTCGGCATCGGCTCCCACTTTTCCCCCGCATTCACGCTGCGATACAAACCACTGCCGTTCGTGCCGGCATAGAACAGATTCGGATCCGTCCCGCTCTGCGCGATCGAGCGGATATTTGTCGTGGCAAACCCGGCATTCAGCGTCTTCCATGTCGCACCGCCATCCTCACTGCAATGCACCCCGTCCCGTCCGGCGAGATAGATCACATTCTTTCTCGCGCGATCCAACAGCATCGCCATGATCATCTGGTCAGGCAGCGATGCGCCGATGCGCTGCCATGCCTGGCCGCCGTCTACAGTCTTATAAAGCCCGCTCAGTGTCGCGGCGTATACCGTATCCGGCTCGAAGGGATCGACCAGAATCGACGTCACATTCAGCGCACGCGACGTTTTCAACATGCCCGGCGGCACCAATCCGTTATTGACCTTCTCCCAATGACCGCCTTGATCGACCGACTTGTACACACCGCCGCTCGTGCCTGCATACAGAATTTGTCTTCTCATCGGATCCATACCGAGCGTCACGACCATGAGCACTTCCTTCATGCCATCCATCCGCTTGGCCCAACTCTCACCGCCGTTCTTCGTCTCATATACGCCCATCGTCGTTGCGAGATAAATATGTTGATTGTCGGACGGATCAAAGAGGAACTGGTTGACGACCGAGGTAATCGTCGCATCATCCAACCCCGTGTGCATCGAGATCCATCGCTGCCCGCCGTCGTGACTTTTATAGACGGCATCGCCTTTCGTACCGGCATAGACTATCGCCGGATACACCGGATCGACCGCCATCGAAATGACGCGCGAATAGCTCATGCCGCGCGACAAATTCGTCCAGGTCCGGCCGCCGTCCCGTGTCTTATAAATGTAGTCGTTCGTGGCGACGTAGATGATGTCGGGATTCTTGGGGTGGAGCTGGATGACGACGATCGCATCACTGCGATTGCAGCCGAAGAGCGCCCAGACAACGAGGAGAAGAAGCCCCGATCCTATCAGCTGTCTAAGGATGGTCAGGTGACTCCCAACTGCGCGCATGCACCGAGCGCCTACCATAGTGTGACCTTCCAATTGACCCCGCGTGCGCGGGGCGCGAGCAAAGGGAGTTGCCTGGCCATCCTCTTTATCGAAAATTCGCAAACTGCATGTCGATCCCGAAGTCTTTTCCTTTCAAGAAGGCGATCGCCGATTGCAGCTCGTCCTTGCTCTTGCTGAGCACCCGCACCTGCTCGCCCTGAATCTGCGCCTGGACTTTCAACTTCGAATCCTTGATCGCCTTCGTAATCTCCTTGGCCTTCTCCGACGCGAGCCCGCTCTGAATCTTGGCCGTCTGGCGGACCGTGGCGTTCAACGCTGGCTCCACTGCACCGTAGTCGAAGGCTTTCAGCGATACGCCGCGTTTCACACACTTGCCTTTAATGATGTCCTGCACCGCCTTCAGCTTGTAGTCGTCATCCGACACGACCACGAGTTCCTTTTCCTTCTCCTTCAGAGTAATCTCCGTCTTCGTATCCTTAAAATCGAAGCGCTGCTTGATCTCCTTCGTCGCTTGATCCAGCGCGTTCCTCAACTCCTGCATATTCACTTCCGACACCACATCGAACGAATACTGATCCGCCACAGTCCCCTCCTTTTTATCCCGCCTCTATCAAGGGCCGCTTAGTCGATCTCCCACTGCGCAATCATTCCCTCACTGGAATGGCACCTGTGATTGGTTCCACTGCGCACAACCATCTCACCCGCCATACCCCGGACGCGCCAAGACGCGTCCCTTTCCCGAGGAGCACCGCCCTCCTAACGGACCATCAAAGTTTGCTGCTCCCGATTAAGGAGGGACCTGGTTGATCCTCGACTGCGCGCGTCGAACGAGCACCTTCCCTAACTTAAAAATACGATTATTCCTGTGTGCCGCGTTCCGCGAGCAAAGAGGACAACCAGGTCTCTCCTCTCATCCTATCTGCGGGGTAGGCGAGCACAGGAGATTGACCAGGGCGCTCTAACAACACCCTCCCCCATGCGGCAACTTGAACCCCTTCTCCTCGTCACAGCGAATCGCCGTTTGCATCCGCCCCGCCGTCCCTCCGCCTGCCTTCACCACCACTTCACTGCTCGTAAACGGCTTTTTCAGAACCACATATCCGTACCACTGTCGCAGGCTGTCGCTCAAGACGATCACCCCCAGCACCGCCACCACGGCCACCAGCACCGCGTCGAGATACAAGGCAAACGCCTGTCCCGCCGCCAGCGCCCCCGCCTTTTTCAAGAACATCCAGAACATTTCATACGAACCGGTCAGCGTGATTATCCCCACAAACAGCATCGGCACCGCCGTCACCCACAGATAGGGCGACTTCCACATCTTGATCAGCACCGTCGTCCCGATGCAGAGCGCCAGCGTGCCGAGCAGTTGATTCGCCGCGCCGAACATCGGCCAGATCGTCGAGATGCTTCCCGTCCCGATCAAATAACTCCAGGCCCCCACGACCACTCCGCTGCTCAGCAGTACGCCGGGCAGCCAATTGATCCGGCGAAACGGCGCATAGACCCGCCCCGCCATTTCCTGGATGAGATAGCGCGCCACGCGCGTTCCCGTATCGATCGTCGTCAGAATAAAGAGCGCCTCGAAGACGAGCGCAAACTGATACCAATAGGCCATCAATCCAGACATGCCGGGCAGCGCCGCGAAGATCGAGGCCATCCCGACCGCCAACGACACGGCGCCGCCGGGGCGTCCCGCCACGTCCACTTCGACCATCTGAGACAGTTCCGCGATCCGCGCCGGCGCAAAGCCCATCGCCGACAGCGCCTCCGCCGAAAGCGTGGTGTTGATCGCCAGATAATCGCCGGGTATCAGCACCGAGGCCGCAATCAGCGCCATCACGCCAACGAAACTTTCCAAGAGCATTGCCGCGTAGCCCACCACCGCCTGCGACTCCTGCTCGATCATCTTCGGCGTCGTCCCGGACGACACCAGCGAGTGGAAGCCCGAAACGGCCCCGCAGGCGATCGTGATGAAGAGAAAGGGGAAGAGCGTGCCCGGAATAATCGGTCCTCCACCGTCCGCGAAGGCCGTCACACGCGGCATTTCAATGGTGGGTGCCATGAGGATCACTCCAAAGCCGAGCAGAAACACCACACCCAGTTTCATAAACGTGCTCAAATAGCCGCGCGGCACCAGGAGCATCCAGCCGGGCAGCACTGAGGCCAGAAAGCCGTAGCCGGCCAGCAACCACACCAATGCCGTCCGGTCGAACTCAAACAACCAGGCATAGGACGA
>JAYWIP010000226.1:0-3676 GCA_039794465.1 Nitrospira sp. | reverse complement strand
TCTACCTGACGGATGACAGACAGAGAACCACGAAGGTGCATGACGTGTTCGCCTATGCGACCTTGGCTCACAGCAACAAAGCGACTGGGGGGAAAGCATGAACGCCAAACACGCCTTCAAACTGTGGATGTTAGGATTCTGCGGGATGGCGACGCTGGCGGTCACGCCTGTCCTGGATGTTACTCCAGCTTTCGCCCACGGTGAACGTTCGCAGGAACCGTTCCTGCGTATGCGCACCGTCAATTGGTATGACACTGAATGGGTTGGGAAGTCGACGAAGGTCAATGACGTGACGGAGTTGCGGGGTAAGTTCCACCTGTCCGAGGATTGGCCTCGTGCGGTGGTGAAGCCGAACCGGACCTTCCTCAACATCGGTTCTCCAAGCTCCGTCTTCGTACGTCTGAGCTCAAAGATCAACGGCACCCCGATGTTCGTGTCGGGCCCGATGGAAATCGGGCGTGACTACGAATACGTGGTGACCTTGAAGGCCCGCCTCCCAGGCCACCATCATATCCATCCAATGTTCGCCGTCAAGGACGCAGGCCCGATCGCCGGTCCCGGCGGCTGGATGGACATCACAGGCCGATATGAAGATTTCACCAATCCCATCAAGACTCTGACCGGTGAAACCTTCGATTCAGAGACCAAGGGGACTGCCACGGGAGTCATGTGGCACCTGTTTTGGGCGGCTGTGGCCATCTTCTGGGTCGGTTTCTTCATGATCCGGCCGATGTACCTCATCCGGGCCCGTGTGCTGGCGGCCTATGGCGATGAGATCCTGCTGGACCCGATCGATCGGAAAGTGGGTATCGCCGTGCTCGTCTTCACCGTAACGGTGGTGACGGTCGGCTATCTCTCTGCCGATGCCCAGTATCCCGTCACCGTGCCGCTCCAGGCCGGTGAGACTAAGGTCAAGCCGTTGCCGGTAAAACCGAATCCGTTTGTGGTTGAAGTCACCCATGCGGAGTACGATGTTCCCGGCCGCGCATTGCGCATGACACTCCATGCGACGAACAACGGCACACAGCCGGTGACCATCGGCGAGTTCACGACTGCCGGCATCCGATTCACCAACAAGACCGGCAAGACGAGACTTGATCCGAACTATCCGGCGGAACTCGTCGCAGCGGACGGGTTGACGATGGACAACGAGGCGCCGATTCAGCCAGGTCAGACGGTGGACATCCACGTCGAGTCGAAGGACGTCCTCTGGGAGGTGCAGCGGTTAGTGGACATTCTCCACGACCCGGATCAGCGCTTCGCGGGACTCCTGATGTCCTGGACCGAGTCTGGCGAGCGGTTGATTAACCCGGTTTGGGCTCCTGTGCTTCCGGTCTTCACAAGGCTGGGCGCATAATCGAGCGCAAATAGGTCAGTAGACACCGGCCCGTCCCCGTCGTAAGACGGAAGACGGGCCGGTGTTTTTTTATGTGCATCAAGTCCTGGCCACCCTCCTCTGCGGGCGCCAATCTCCTACGGCATCGACGCGATCAGAAGCCTTCTCGGTTCTCTTGAGCGATGGCTTACCAGGTGGATGGCGTTGTCTGGGATCTGTTGACTGGCCGATGACTATCGGATGATTGCAGGGGCGCCGGTTTTACCAGGGGGCGACGGCTAGCGGGTGTGATTCACAGACGCTTGGGGTTCACTGAGCAGGAAACTCCTCTACGCAGAATATCAGCCGGATGGCTTCCTTGACGGTTCTTATGGCCTCCGCCAGTGCATGACGCGTCTTAGCCCCCGCAATACGGGTGCCGCACCGCCGATCGCGACAGCATCGACCAGACAGTACCAGGCCCCGACACCGCTGGGGGGATTGCCTTGGGGCCATCCGAGCAGAGGATCAATGGAGGCCCATTTCCACGCTCCGACCGCGGTCCCAAAAAGTTCAAGCCAGGTGGTGATGAAAAAGGCCGCGACGTAAACCATCGGGGACCGCCCGGTGACGAGCCATCCCAGAAAAATACAGAACAGCAACGCCCCGACCCAGTCTCCCTGTTGAGGAAGCCCACTGATCCCCCACAGCGACCACCCTCCCCATACGCCTATGACAAATACCGTAATACCTCTGGCGTAACGCACAAAGAATCCGGACCTGGCTAAAGCGACGGCCGTGAGATACACCATCCCGTGTCCCGGTGGAACATAGGCCGGCACGTTTTCGAATCGATAGGTGTACCCGCCCATGTAGAGTGAGGCGAAATGTTCTCCGACGGTGGCAAAGATGACTGCGATGGCGACTTGTGCTTTCGTTTCTCGATTCTCTCCCAGTAAAAGCCCAAACAAAAATATCCAGGCCACCGCGCCCAACACCTGCTGCACGCCGACGCTTCCGCTCATCTCGAATATCGCACTAATGCTGACGCAGACGAAGGTGAACGCCGCGATACAGTAATCGCGTGTCCGATGGGCAGGGTCGGCATTGACGTGTGGAAAATGCCGTAGCATCTTCCCCCAGATTGCCTGTATGCTGAGTTGGTCTGGCGTTGCCGTGCGGGGAATATCCATGTTTTCGATGCCCTGACTTACGGGAAACGTACGGCGCACATCATATCTCACAGGCTGCGGGCGAGCAAGGTTTGTCCCTGTTCCCCGGATCAAGAAGGAACCCCCTCGATGATGACACCGGGCAGTGAGGGCCGACTGATTTCTGTACAAATTGGCATGCCACAGACTCTTGGGCAGGGTGGCGCGCCTGATCCCATGGATCAACCGTGGACAACCGGGTTTTTTAAGCTCCCTGTCACCAACCCGGTTTGGCTTGGCACAACAAACCTGACCGGAGATGGCCAGGCGGATTTAAAGAATCACGGTGGCCCTGAGAAGGCCGTGAACGTTTATCCCTTTGAGCATTACTCCTACTGGCAACAAGAGCTGGGGACAGCCAGTCTTCCCTTTGGGGCGTTTGGGGAAAACTTCACGACAGGAAGTCTCCTTGAATCTGAGGTCTGTCTTGGTGATATTTTTGAGGTCGGAGAGGCGCTTGTTCAAGTCTCACAGCCGCGGCAGCCCTGCTGGAAATTGGCACGGCGCTGGCGCAGAAAGGACCTGGCCCTCCGTGTACAAGAGAGCGGACGAACTGGATGGTATTTCCGAGTCATCAGAGAGGGAACCATTCAAGCAGGGTCATGCCTAAGGCTTGTGGAACGTCCCTGCCCGGAATGGACGGTGGCCTCCGCAAATAACATCATGCATCAACGGACAGATGATCTCCAGGCTGCTCAGGCCCTCGCAGAATGCCATGCCCTTGCGGTCAGATGGCGTGAGACATTGATGAAGCGGGTTGAAACACGAACGGTAGGGTCAAGCACCGCCAGGCTCTACGGCCCTAACATTTTGCAGGAGCAAAAATAAGAACATCCTGGCATTCGGGGTAAGCGGTCGAATCCTAATAATTGCCGGCCTGATTCTGAGCACTCGACGGGGAGGGCTGGAAAAAGCAAGGGGGGGCTTAGGCCCCCCCAAATTACCCAATGACCAAAAACTCTATTCTGATACGACTATTCTTTATCGTGCACACACCAGACAAAGTTCTTGTTGATCTTAAAATCGTTACCGATGATACCATAGTCGAAGTTTACGTCCCACGCGCTGAACGGATACTCTTCATGCTCCGTCGCCGTCCAATAGCCATGAAACTCGATGTTGGAAAAGGGATGGCCGGTTGGGAGGGCCG
>JAYWIP010000225.1:0-4740 GCA_039794465.1 Nitrospira sp. | reverse complement strand
TTCCCGCACGATACCCTGGGCATCATAACGGATGCGCAGTTCACGGTCCGGTCTTCCCCGGAGTCCTTTGTTGATGGAGGTAGAGCCAGAGCCCCGAACAACCGGCTCCATCTTGGTGGTCACCGTCCCGAGAGGGCCTGCCTGCGCCATAGGAATTTCCACTGGCTGGATTGAACGGGGCAAATTGATCGGCCGATAGACGACGCTTTCGCCTGCAGCCTCGGTCATGACCAGATCCGGCCCGCCATAAGCCTCGACCACTTCATCTCTGGTCGTGTGACCGACCGTGATCCAATCGGTCTGATGAAGAGTGAACGCGCACGCGGAGAGGAGAGTCAGAGCCCCCCATGGCATCCACCGCAACCGAGCAACAGGCATGAGCGTCGCGCGCCACCACGACATGTTGCATTTCCTTGTCCTGGACCAGATAGCCCGCAACGATCTCGCCTCTCAGTGCTCTGTCGCCATGTGTCGGATGATCTTGCCTTCCACCATATAGACGACGAGTTCGGCGATGTTCGTCGCGTGATCGGCGATCCGTTCATAATATTTGCCGATAAACGTCAGGCGGGCCGACCGGGTGATGGTTCGGGGATCTTCCAACATGAAAGAGAGGAGTTCTCTAAAGAGTTGTTCCGTCAAGTCATCGACAAAATCATCATCCCGGCACACCTTTCGCGCCAATTCAGCATCGCGGTTCACGAACGCATCAAGCGACTCCCGCACCATGCCGATCGTCCGGTGCGCCATCGCGGGAATATCGATGTAGGGCTTGAGCTGCGGCTCGTCGTTCAGCTCGATCGTCCGTTCGGCGATGTTCCCGGCGAGATCACTCATCCGCTCCAACTCGCTGGCGATCTTCATGACCGTCGTAATGAATCGCAGGTCCCCGGCAGTCGGATGGTAGAGCGCGAGCAGGTGAAGGCTGTCCTCATCGATTTCGATGTCGAGCTTATCGACCGCCTGGTCGTTCTGAATGACTCGCATCGCTAGCGAAGCATCGCGCGAGGTGAGAGCGTGCAGGATGTCCAGCAATTGGGACTCGACAACGCTCCTCATCAGCAAGATCTTTGCCTTGAGGTCGTTCAGCTCTGCATCAAGGCGGCGTTCCATCTTTGACTTTCCGTTCGCATACAGACTTCAGTGTTCAACGAGTACGAGGCTCTTGCCGCCGGTTGTACTCGATTCATAAGCGCGACAGAGGCGGGAAAAACCGCGGGGGCTGCGATACAGCGATGCACCCGAGCACCATCTCATACGGGACGTGACTCAAGTGAGATGACGAAACTTGGCCGTCCTCGAACGCTCAACCGGCCGGTCTTACCCGTTCACACCAGCGGCCTGGCCGCAAGATTGTGCTGAGGGCCAACAGGGCGAGGGTGAGCAGCAAGAAACCAAGTGCCGCCGCCAGGAGAACCCCCCCTCGTAGCTCGGCAATCATAATGGCGCACCTCCCTTGAGCTCTGGTTGATCGAACCGGACCTCAGACCCCGTTGAGGGGCATGACGTATTCTCGACCCCAGACTACGCCATCCAGATCACGACTTCGTTGTGCGTGAGTTATGAGTGTGTAACATCTTTTGGCATCCCGCCGGCAGCCGCTGACGGGGCCCGGAAGGGTGTGAGTGAATAACGCGCCTATTCCTTCGTGGAGTTTACTAAACCTTGACCGCGCCTTAATCAACCGTGTCGCTTACTCCTGTATCGTATCCACCATCAGATGTTGTCCGCTCGATTGTCTTGGAGGCCTTCATGACAGCCCCGCTCCGAGTCGTCCATGTTGACGTTCACGTCCCCATCGCCGCCACAGAACGGGCATTTCTGCAGCTCGCCGTACAAGCCGCCGCAAGAAAGTTTCGAGAGTTGCATGCCGATCCCTCCTCCCCTGTCCGACATTCCGGCGCTGAAATAATGTCAGCGCCACCGCAGACTGGCTGAACGAACGATTCTTTCTCCTTTTCCGAACAATCCATCCCTGACAATGCCCCTGCGCGTTCCAGCGTGCCGATCCTCCGGATCTGCCGCCGCCCGTCTCAGTACCAATGGTATGAAAATGGTATGATGGGAGCCGTATATGCATCTTATCAGCCCCGCATCATTACCTTCACTCACCGTCAATAAGGGAACCTGCTATGCACTCTTCGCCTATGACATCGGCCAGTCCATTAATCTCGAAGAGGCAGAGCGTCGGATTACCGCCGGAACCGAACGGGGACGGCTTCGACATAAAGCCAGAGCGCCGCAGTACTTTGAGTACCGACCGGCCCCTCTCCGATTAACGCAGGATGGCGGTGTCCTGACAGTCGGCTTGTTCCAATCGACTCCATCCGTCGAGCTGATGGTCTACGATTTCGGGGCCGTGACCATTACGTATCGATTCGCGCTGGACGGGCCCTTCGAACGGTTGCTGGAGCTGAGCGAGTCACTCTATGAACACGAACGGTTGCTGGGGGAATCCCGCACACGAGTCGAGCAACTTGTCCAAGCCATCCAGCCGGCAATCGAACGGCCTCGTATCGCGCGGGAAGTGGAAGACTACATCGTCTTCTCGATCGAATCGTGCTCGGAGCCTCAAGGCGCTCCGTTGTGGGCAAGCCGGGAAGGGGATTTGGCTCATATTCTCCGCGGCGAACGCGCGCCGCTCTCCGATCAAGAAACAAAGGACGCGATGTCCTGCCGCATCTCCTTCGGGTTGGAAGACGCCGCTCTCATCGATTGGCACGCGGCCGTGCTCTTCGGCAAAGACATGGACGACGTCCGAGCGGTGTTGGAATTCGCCAACGTCGAGTTACTTGAAATGCGGATTCTCGATGAGCAGCTCGACCAGGCGCTGGATCAGGCCTATGAAGCCCTATCGCGCAAGCCGCCTCTGCTGCCCTTCCCCGGTTCCTATGAGAAGGGGGCGACGCACATCGCGCAGTTGCAGGTCGACAGCGCCCTGCTGTTCGAGCGGGTCACGAATACGCTGAAGCTGCTTGGGGATCAATATCTCGCCCGCGTTTCTCGCCTGGCGTCTCAGCGCTTTCACCTGGAAGCCTGGGACTCGAGCATCCAGCGGAAACTGCAAACGCTGGAGAGCATCTACGGGAAAATGTCCGACCGCGCCGGGGTCAGACGGATGGAGATGCTTGAATGGATCATCATCGTCCTGATCGCCGTCTCCATCGCCGTGTCGTTCCTCCCCATGGCCGGACACTAGCCCGCATTATTCATGACGGTTCGTCGCGAAATGTCTTGAATGATCGTTCTTCGTGAAGTGTATCTCGTATTTCGCAAACGAAGAGGAGACACTCTCCCGTTCCACCCTGCGCTTCACGCCTCACGAGATACGAGCGACGAAGGTCTCAGAACCGAATCCGCAATTGCAGCAGAAGCGTTCATGAATTATGCGGGCTAAGGCCGCCCCCGGTTTTTTAACGAGACGACGCTGACGACATCCATGAAGACGCGAGCAGCCGGGTACACTTTTGCTCGCCTTCATGACCGCGCTGGCCGCCCCTTCCACTCAGAGGCGGCTATCCTGGACCAGACCCGGCTTGTCCAAGTCCGACTGATCGTTCGACGCTCTCCGTGCAAGCGATTCTTAACGAAGACTTTACCGACTCCAAACAGAACCGTGATCGGTTTGATGCAGGAGTCGGCTATACATGAACCAAGACGCTTATTGAGGACTCTTCAACGAAAGAGGACTCATGAGAAACACGATTCGGAGCTGGGTCTCAAGCCACCGTCAAGAGATGCGCACCTGGGTTTCACGCGGCGGTCCTCTTCGGCTGGTCGTTCATATCGTCCGTCTCGTTTCCTGACTGTACCAGCCTGAATCGCCAGGCACCCCGTAGCTCATCCAACTGGCTCGTGCAATTTCCGCAGTGGCCGGTTTGGACACGACGCTGCGCCCGGGCGGGCGACCCCACAACACTCCGAAAAAGTAGCCTGACACCTTTTTCTTCTCCCTTGCACATAAGCCGTCAGCGCATCCTCCCTTCTCACGACAGTGCTTCATGCGTTCGTGATCCACATTTAACCGCTGCTGCACAGCATATCGACCAATTTGTAACAAGCAGGGGCTATTCTTTTATAGACCGCTCAGATTGGAATGAAGACAGAAGCCATGAAGATTGATGAAGGGAGGTGATTCGGAATGATGATGCTGATCGCCAGCATGTTGGCTGTGAGCGCCGTTCTTGGAGTGTTGTTTCAAGCCATGGGTCCAGAAGATGACGAGTAAGGCGGAGGCATTGTTTCATCCGCTCTGACAAAGAAGGGGCTCGGTCGTGGGACGTGAGGATCACCACAGGGCTAGATCACGACCGGGCCCCGAGGTAATCCTGATACATCACAGCTTTTCCAGCTGTATAGTCGGGCCATTACACTCATGCCTCCTGATTTCAGTTTCCTTCCGCCTTGATGGGCGGATAGCCGGCACAAAGGCGGATCCGTCGATAATGCTGATGATTTTACGGTCGAGAAACAACACCCTAACGCCCCTGCAATACCAAGGTGTTAGAGTCATAGTGATATCAAATTTATTATTTATAAAAGGAGGTCCTGTATGGTCACAGTCGGGCAATTGATGAAGAAAGAATTGATCTCGGTGGATACCGGCACCTCGGTGGTCGAGGTGGCCAAGCTGATGAAGACCTGCAATGCCGAAGGCGTGCTGGTGTTCGAGCGAGGAAGGATCGTCGGGATCGTGACGGAATCGGACATCGTGAGGAAAGTCATCGGCTCAGACCGGAG
>JAYWIP010000224.1:0-3089 GCA_039794465.1 Nitrospira sp. | reverse complement strand
TTTGGTCTATCTGGTCTGTCTCGTGTGTTTGGTCGAATGAAGCAAACCAGATGAACCGACAAACCAGATGGACCAGACAGACGCTCCTCCTCGTCAGGCCCCGTTAGTTGTCGCCATCGTTCCCGCAGCGGGGCGGGGATTGCGCATGGGCGGCGCGCTTCCCAAGCAGTTTCTGGCCTTGGGGGGAGAACCGCTGGTCGTCCACTCGCTCCGCGTGCTTCAGGCTTCTCCGGCTGTCGATGAGATCGTGTTGGCCGTACCGCAAGCCGATCTCGATTATTGCCTCAACGACCTCGCCGTCCGCTTCGGGTTTTCCAAAATTAGAAAGGTGGTCGCGGGTGGAAAAGAACGTCAGGATTCCGTCCGCCATGCGCTTGAGCATGTGTCGGAGGAAACAGAAATCGTGGTCGTGCACGATGCCGTGCGGCCGTTTGTGACTGAAGGCATGCTGACCGAGGTCGTTGAGGCGGCGCGCCGGGTCGGTGGCGCGATCGTGGCCTTGCCGATGCGTGACACGGTCAAACAGGTCGGAGCTGAAGGTCGAATTGAACGGACGGTTGATCGGCAGCCGCTGTGGCTGGCCCAGACCCCGCAGGCATTCCGGCGGGAGCAATTACTGGCCGCCCATTACAAAGCCTATGCTGAAAAGGTGCATGCCACCGATGATGCATTTTTATTCGAGTGGGCCGGCCATCCGGTCGTCGTGGTGGAGGGAAGCGGCGAAAATATTAAAGTCACGAGGCCGGAAGACATGATCATCGGGGAAGCGATTCTGAAAGCACGAATGAAGGCTGACAAGTGAACAAGCTGACAGGCTGTCAGCTTTCCCTCATGTCAGCTTGTCAGCTGTATAAAGGAGGATCATGCGCATTGGTTACGGCTACGATGTTCATCCGCTGGGGCCGGAGCGGAAACTGATTCTCGGCGGGATCGAGATTCCTCATAGCAAAGGACTGCTGGGGCATTCCGATTCCGATGTCCTGGTGCATGCGGTGTGTGACGCGTTGTTAGGCGCGATGGGGGAAGGCGATCTGGGCCGTCACTATCCCAGCTCCGATCCAAAATACAAGGGGATCTCCAGCCTCAAGCTCTTGGAAGACGTGACGTCCAAGCTGAAGGCGAAAGGCTACCGGGTGTGCAATATCGACACGGTGATCGTGGCGCAGGCACCTCGTCTCGGTCCGCATCTGGCCGCCATGCAGAAGAAGCTGGCGGAGACCGCCGGCATTGATCCCAGCTTGGTGAATGTGAAGGTCAAGAGCGGTGAAGGGCTCGATGCCGTCGGCAAGGAAGAGGGCATGATTGCCCACGCGGTGTGTGTGATCGAACCGATTGGAAGCTGACAGGCGTGCAGGAGTGCAAGCTGACACGATTGATTTATGGGAAGAGCCCATGGGTTTGAAGATCTCAAGGTGTGGCAAGCAGCGAGAGAACTTGTGCGGTCCGTATATCAATTGACGAGCAGTCAGAAATTCCACAAAGATGCGGCGCTTCGGGACCAGCTGAGACGTGCGGCAGTTTCCAGCATGGCCAACATTGCAGAGGGGTTTGAAAGAGGTTCGAAGCGGGAGTTCGGCAGGTTCCTTTACATGGCAAGAGGGTCTGCAGGTGAGGTGAGGAGCCATTTGTATGTGGCCAAGGACTTGGATTACATTACTCCATTAGAGTTTGATGAATTGAACGGTCAGGCTACTAGGCTTTCAAAAGGCCTGTTCCGCTTCATCCAGCACTTGGAATCGCCTGGATCAGTAACCTAGCTGCAGGCTTGTCAGCCTGATTCCTTGTCAGCCATGCTTCAAGCAATCAAACAAGACCTCAAAGCAATTTTCGATCGAGACCCGGCTGCGACCAGCACGCTCGAGGTCGTGCTCACCTACGCGGGATTCCATGCGCTGTTGGCCTACCGGATCTCACACTGGCTCACGTCGGTCGGAGTTCCGTTTGTCCCTCGTGCGATTTCCCAGTTGGCACGCTGGCTGACAGGAATTGAAATCCATCCCTCGGCAAAGATCGGGACAGGGTTTTTCATCGACCACGGCATGGGAGTTGTGATTGGAGAGACAGCCGAGGTCGGCGACTACGTGACGTTGTTCCAAGGGGTGACGCTGGGGGGCACGGGGAAAGAGCGTGGCAAACGCCATCCCACACTCGGTAATCACGTGGTGGTGGGCGCGGGGGCAAAAATTCTCGGCGGTATCAAGATCGGCGACAATGTGAAAATCGGAGCGAACTCCGTCGTCTTGAAGAACGTCCCTTCCAATTCGACAGTGATCGGCGTGCCGGCCCGCATCATCAAATCCCAGGGCGAGCGTCTCCCCGATGCCACGATGGATCAGGTCGATCTGCCCGACCCCATCAGCGACCGGTTCATCGCCCTTGAGCAAGAACTGATTGAACTCCGCAAGAAACTCGAAAACCCCGATTCCTACCCCCCTTCGTAGCCCACCATCTTCGTCACCACCGTCTCCATTCCCTCTCCATAACCTCATTCCCCGATCATCCCGAGAGTGGTCATAGTGGTTGGAACAAGTTGGGAGGTAAAAGCCCCTCTGTCTCCGTTGGGGACGCTCGCCTGATTTGCTCCCGAGGTCCCAACGGCGGGGCGGAAAGCTCGACAAGCAAAAGTTCATTTTACAGCCTGTTTTGCGCGAAACGTAGTATGACTACGTAAGCCGTTCGGCGTATTGCCCTTCACTGAGTCACTCACATAATATCGCGCCCGTTTGTTCGCCAGTCGGCGACGCGGCTTTCAATTTGTTTCGACGCCAGGAGGCAGGAGCGCATGAGTCTCGCAAAACTGTTCTATCTGAAAGAAACCTTGCGGGAGCGCGTGCGTCAATGGCGACGGTCGTCATTCGTCAAGCGTCACTCGGCAGGCCGGTGGCACTCAGCCCTCAACCCTGAGCGCTTTACGCTGGAATCGTTGGAGCCGCGCCTGCTCCTGTCAGCCACCCCCACAGATCTGCCTGTCAGCCAGGCCCTGGAACCCGCCGCCGTCACCGTGCCGCACGGGAATCTGCCCAGCCTTGATATCGATCTGAACGGCCAGGCCGATGCCCTCTCCGATGGGATTGTCATTATCCGGCACC
>JAYWIP010000223.1:0-4024 GCA_039794465.1 Nitrospira sp. | reverse complement strand
TTGCGGTCGATCGATACCTCGATCAGGTGACACCGCCGGCCGTGACACCACCGACCACGCTCCATGAGAGCATGCGCTATAGCTTGATGGCGGGCGGCAAGCGCATTCGGCCGATTCTGACGATTGCAGCAGCCGAGGCCCTCGGCCAGACACCGCCAGGCTTGATGGCCGTGGCCTGCTCGCTGGAATTCATCCACACCTACTCGCTCATTCATGACGATCTGCCGTCGATGGATAACGACGACTTCCGACGCGGCAAACCGACCAATCATAAAGTCTACGGCGAGGCCATGGCGATTCTGGCCGGCGATGCGCTGCTGACCATGGCATTCGACCTCATCAGCCGTCCGGATCTCATGAAGGGCTGCGATCCCGTTCGGCAAGTCCGGATCATTCAAGAACTCGCCTACGGCTCCGGCAACGTCGGAATGGTCGGCGGCCAGGTGTTCGACATTCAGGCGGAGAACAAGGACATCGACCTGCCCACGCTGCAGAACATCCACAAGCACAAGACCGGTATGTTGATGCGCGCGGCGGTTCGGATGGGCGCGATCGCCGCCGGAGCGACCGACCGGCAGCTGGACGACATGACCGGCTACGCCGAAGACATCGGGCTGGCCTTCCAAATCGCCGACGATGTGCTCAATGTGACGGGCACGCGCGAGGAATTGGGCAAGAACCCCAACACCGACGCCGAGCGCGGCAAGAAGACCTACCCGACGTTCTACGGTGTGGATGGCGCCAGGAAACTGGCGGACGAGTGCGTGGCGCGGGCCATCGGTCGGTTGGATTCATTCGGCCCCGCAGCCGATCCCCTCCGCGACATCGCGCGGTATATCACAAGCCGCAAGAACTGAGGCACCCCGCTGACATGCTGACACGCTTTCAGGCGGACAGGTCTTGCGGAATCATGCCACTTGCTCGCTTGTCGCTTGTCAGCACTTTCAGCTTATGAAGGCTCTCGTCACAGGCGCAACGGGCTTCGTCGGAGGCGCGGTCGCACGCGCGCTCGTACGCGCGGAGACCGACGTCCGCGTGCTGGCCCGATCTGACGCCGATTTCCGAAATCTTGAGGGGATGCCGGTCGAACGGGTCACGGGAGACCTACGTGACCCGGCGTCACTGAGAACGGCGTTGGCCGGCTGCCACCATCTCTACCACGTCGCCGCGCACTATGCGCTCTGGGCCAAAGACCCCGCCATTTTTTACGAGGTGAACGTCGAGGGCACGAAGAACCTCCTGGAAGCCGCGCGCGCGGTCGGCACGGAGCGCATCGTGTATTGCAGCACGATCGGCGCGATCGGACTTCCGCCGGGCGGAGGACCGGGAACCGAGGAGACACCCGTTTCGCTCGCGCAAATGGCCGGCCACTACAAGCGATCAAAGTACCTTGCCGAACAGGAAGTCCTGCGGCTGGCGAAAGAAGGGCTGCCGGTCGTCATCGTCAATCCCAGTGCGCCGGTCGGCGAAGGCGACGTGAAACCCACGCCGACGGGACAGATGATCGTCGACTTCATGAAGGGCCGGATGCCGGCCTACATCGAAACCGGCATGAACATCGTGGATGTCGATGATGTCGCGCAGGGCCATTTACTGGCAATGCAGAAAGGCCGTATCGGCGAACGGTACATCCTCGGCTGCGAGAATCTGTTGTTGCGCGAGATCTTCGAGATTCTGAGCAAGCTCACTGGGGTCAAGGCGCCCGCCCTCAAGTTGCCTCGCCTGGCGGTCCTCCCGCTCGCCTATGCGAATTATTGGCTCGCCAATCTGACCGGCCGGCCGCCGCGTATCCCGCTCGAAGGGGTGAAGATGGCCAAATACACAATGCACTACGATTGCAGCAAAGCCATCCGCGAACTCGGCATCCCCCAGACCCCTCCGGAGGTCGCCCTCGGCAAAGCCGTGCGCTGGTTTCGCGCCCACGGCTACGCGTAGCCTGCAATCTTGAACCGCCTCGATCGAGAGTGCTAAGTTCCGCCCCGAACGTTTCAACCTGGCACATCGATGGACCTTCTCGTTCTCTTTGTCAAAACGATTGCGTTCCGGCCGTACGTCTTTGTCTTCCTCGCCGCCTTTCTGTTCGCCGCCATACGATTGATAGGGTGGCGCCGCACGTGGCGCTTCTGGCTGATCAGTTGGGGAACGGCGTTTGTGTGCGAGTATTCCTCAACACGCACAGGCATTCCCTTCGGATGGTATTTCTACAACGGCTCCACGGTTGGACAAGAACTCTACTTCGCCAACGTGCCATTTATGGATTCGATCTCCTTCAGCTTCCTCCTCTACGCCGCCTACTGCGTGGCGCTCTGCCTGCTTCTGCCGATCGACGGTGCCACCCCGTTCATCACACGCGGGCTGAACCGCTTACGGTTCGACGTGGCTGCGCGCACCAGTGTGCCTGTCCTGCTGGTGACCGCTTTGTTGTTCGCCTTCATCGATATGGTGATCGACCCGGTCGCCCTGCGCGGCGACCGCTGGTTCCTCGGCAAGATTTATTTCTACCCGGACCCCGGCGTGCACTTCGGAGTCCCCTTCGCCAACTACGTCGGATGGGCCGTCGTCGGCATCCTGTCGCTCACCCTCTATTTCCCTCTCGAACGCCGGTTGCCGGCGCTGAGCCTCCCCGCATCAGTGACCCCGCGTGTGCTGTTGGGAGTCGGGTTGTATTATGGGGTCCTTGCCTTCAATCTGGGCGTGACCTTCTGGATCGGCGAATCGTTCATGGGCCTGAGCGGCCTCCTGATGCATCTGCCGGTCCTCGCGCTGCTGCTCCTCCGCCTCATCACTCCACAGACAGTGTCCTCCGCCCCGTATCCCAAGGGCGTTCACGCGGAAGAAGGTTGACGGCATCGGCTCCCGATATTCCATCACCGTCCCGGGCGCGTCCTTCAGGAGCATGGCAACACTGGTTCCCCGAATCAGTCAGCGAAGAAGGCATTGACTCGGCGTGGGAATCATGCGAAGCAGGGGGCACACCGCCTCACGGCTGACCGCCCTCATTCAGGCAGCCAACAGTAAGACAATAATATGGAGTAGAATGGACCATGATCTTCGGCATACTGTTTCTGGGGGTTCTCTTGCTCGCCACGCCGGTGTCCGCAAACACGGGCGTGCAACACGTTGTGGGGACCGTGACCGCGATCGACCACAAGCACATTGAAGTGAAGACACCGAATAAGGCCGTTCCAGTCTCCGTGAAGCTCACGAAGCACGTGCAGTTCAAGAACAAGAACAACCCGGCCTCGACCAACCCGCCGGGCGTAGGAGACCGCGTCATTATCGAAGCGACGAAAGACAATAAGAAGCTGGTCGCCACGATCGTGTACTACTCAACCATCAGGCAGATGCCGAGCGCACCCCAGTAGGCAGACCCCATGGCCACAGTCCATTTCACTCGTGTGATTCGAGAGTCTCCGTTCCATGGAGGACTGCGTCACGCGTTGACACGGATCCTGATCACCGGAGTGTCGGTCTTTCTGGCCGTCGCCACCGTCCCCGGCCTGGAAGCGGACAGTTTCGTGTCGGGCATCGCGGCCGTCCTCGTGTTGACCATTCTCAACCTGATCCTGCGCCCGATCCTCTTCGTGCTGACCCTGCCCCTCATCGTGTTCACCCTGGGACTCTTCCTCGTCGTGCTGAATGCGTTGCTGCTGGAACTGACCGCCTATCTGGTGAAAGGCTTCAGCGTATCGGGATTTTGGTCCGCCGTCGGCGGCGCGTTAGTCATCAGCCTCGTCTCGACGATCCTCAACAGCTGGACTGTCGACCGTCGGCCCGTCGACGCCACTGACCCACCCGATGACCCTCGCCGGCCTCCCAAAATCATCAATCCTGAGTAGTCGATCCGGTGAGACACACCAGGACATGCCCATTGGTACACGCATGGGTCACGTGCCATGAGACTGATCCAGGGCTGCGTAGGGGCCGGCGCTGTTTCTTTCAGCGGCGGGTGGATATTCATCCACGTTCCGGCTACAATGCCGCCCTGAAACTGCTGACGAACCCATGACAACTCCGACTACGC
>JAYWIP010000222.1:0-2928 GCA_039794465.1 Nitrospira sp. | reverse complement strand
GTCGTATCGGCGATCAGCCGATCGATCCCGTCCGTCAAGGTCGCCGCCAGCAACTCCTGCACATCCTCCTCGTTGAACCAGAACACTGTGCGGCTCTGTGCCCCCTCGATGCTACGCGTGGTCGTGCTCTTATCACCAAGATTCTTGGCTTGAATCGTGAACCGGTTCTTGGTGTCGATCAGGGTCGAAAATACCCGGCTCTTGGCGTTGGCGGAGAAGTCTTGCACTTGTCCGCTGATCACAATATCGGCGTCGGTCTCCGAACCGGCCTGGCCCAGGCGGACGTTCCACGGCCGCTCTCCCCAGCCACGGGATTTCAGCCGATTGACCAGTGTGTGGGTTACCAGCTCGGCCGCCTGCCCGCCTGCCACATCGAAATGAGTAATCCCCCCCCAGAGATGACTCCGAGCCCCGATATGGCTCTTGTCCGTACGCCGATCCTCGAACGGCTCGATCACGATCTTCACCGGCTCCACGCCGGACGGCTGCGCCGCGGGCGGCTTGGGTTGAAGGCTGAGCACATGGGTCTCGCCTTTTCCCACGCACCCGGCCGCAACTGTGGCCATCAACACCGCACCTGCCATCAGCGACATTCTGGCTAGCGATTCTTTCACAATACCCTCCTTCCGACAGACCACTTCACCCATGACAATGAGCCAGTCTACCCAAGTTACCGAGCCGACACAATCGAACACGAACGGACGGTCAGGACGCGATGAGGGGGAGCATCGATCGAACACTCTCGCAACTCCACTGCGGCAACTGTCCTGTCTGGATCCGCGCGTCGTTCAGCGGCACACACCGTATGATTTTGAGGAACGACCGCTCCGCCAGCACGGCGGCGAGCCGGGCTTTCCGATCGTGTGTGATCGGCAGCGTATACCCCTCGCCCCGCTTCCATTCCCAGAGAGTCGGCGCCAGCGACAGCTCCAATTCATGTCCGGCCAGTTGATGGAACCGATCGACGAAATGTTTCTTATAGCGCCGCATCTCCGCCCCTTCGAGGATCAGCGCGCAAGACACATGATGCCCCCACCATACCAATGTGCGAACGGTGAACTTGTTCACCCCGTCGAAGTGTTTGGGATAATCCACGTACTGATAGGGAAAGTCTTCCAGATGTTCGCCCTTGACCAGTTGATGGCTGTCCGGGTTGAACCCGGGCGGCGTCAGCAACGGCACTCCAATCAGTTCCGTCCTCAAGGCGCCGAGCGTGGCCTCCAACTGTGCCCGGATCTTCGCCGTGATCGTGGCTTTCCTGCGGAAGAGCTGCGCATCAGCCAGGAGGGCGATTTCATCCGGAGTAAATAGCATGGGCTGGATCACTTTGACATGAGCTGACATGCTGGCAGCATCATCCGGAGCACGGTTTCCCTCGACGTGTCAGCTTGCTCGCCTGTCAGCTTCTTACGCTCACCGCTGATGCGTCTCGAATGCCGACACGTGCAGCGCATAGTGGCGCCGGCAGTCGGCACAGCGAAGGACCACGACGTCCTGAAACACGTCCATCTCACGGAGCGTCAGGGATGCGCGGTGGGTCATGACGCAGGCACTGAGTCGCGTCTCCGCCGACACATCTTCGCCTGCTGTGCCTGGTGTCACTGTCCCCTGACCGGCCGGATCCTTGGGAACAACCAGGTCGATAGTCAGGTGATGGGCCGACCGGCAGGAACTGCACGTCAACACCATAGTCCGATCATCGCCCATCCGCTTGACCGCCACACAGAGGGGATGGACCGACCAGCATTGCTGAAGAAATGCTCCACTGCGGACGATGTTGGTCATCGGCCCTTCTTCCCTCCAGGCCAGACAGTGCCGCCGAACCTGTACATAAGGAAGCCGGCTTGCGATCCCGCGTTCAGGAGCCGACAGCCGCCGGGATGTCGGGGCCTTTCGCCGAGGAAGGAACGGCGGTGCCGTCTTGAACGGCCCGACAATCTTTACAAATCCGAGGCCGTGCTTTCAGAAAAGAGACCTTCCCGCTGGCCAGACAACTGTAGTGCACGAATTCATCGCACACTGAGCAGCGGGACCACCCACCGCGAAACAGCGTCGTATCCCGATAGAGGCCTTGTTTGCAGACTTTGCAATGCCGCGGCTCGACCCCAAGGAGCATCGGCTCCCATTCGCCGCCGCCTTTTCGGATGCTCATAAGAAGGGAGTATAGCGGGACGCTCGGCAGTAAAACAAGCGAGGGCCGCGGGAAACAATGCGTATGTGGACCAGCCTCGTGGGACCTGATAACCCGCTTCCACGTGAGAGGCATCACCATATACCGCATACCGCATGAACAGCCCCACTCCAGAACCCCAGGAAACAGGACCGTTGCTCCCATATTGGGATCATGCTATAGTTGCCCGTGCGCATCATTGCCAAACGAACTCTTCGTGAGTTCTGGAAGCGGCACCCCACGGCGAAAGGACCACTGGAAGCGTGGCATCAAGAAGTAGACAGGGCCGACTGGGACTCTCCAGGAGCACTCAAGAGCCAGTTTCGCTCAGCGAGCATACTTCCGGGCAATCGAGCCGTATTCAATATTGCAGGCAACCACTATCGCTTGATCGTGAAGCTCAATTATCCGTATCGCATCGCGTACATTCGGTTCATTGGCACCCATTCGGACTACGATACCATCGACGGCCGAACCATTTGATACGTTTGACCCATCGGAAAGATGATGACCATTGCTCCCATTAAGACACGGCGCGATCATGAACGGGCACTGCGCCGCATTGAGGACCTTATGGATGCAAAACCCGGCACCAAGGCCGGGGATCAATTGGATGTCTTAACGACCCTCGTCGAGGCATTTGAGGCGAAGCACTACGCCATCTGCCCACCGGATCCTATCGATGCCATTAAGTTCCGTATGGATCAACTCGGGTTGACCCGCAAGGACTTGGAAACCATGCTGGGTGGACGCGGAAG
>JAYWIP010000221.1:0-3286 GCA_039794465.1 Nitrospira sp. | reverse complement strand
ATCTGTGCTAAAGCAACCCGGAGCGTGCGCATCTCCAATGCCTACTTTTCCCGGACAACCGCCCTTGTTTGGAACGGCCTTCCGCCTGAATTCCCCCGGTGTACAGCTTTATGCCATCGCCGAAATGACCCCTCGTCTATCGGCATCATTCGAACCTGTCCAATTCGTTCCGGCCACACGCCCACCACTTGCCCGTGAGACACTTTCTTGTCGTGGAGCATCGCTTTCCAGATTTTGGCGGACTGCCAGGGAGGCAAGCGACCAGAGAGGCCGGCGGCCTGGACGACCTTCCGAATTCGTTCCACGACGCTTCGATCGCAGAGTCCCAGATAGCAGGCAAGATCGGCCTCCTGAACCAGGCCAATCCCGACCGCCTCACCGTGAACGAGTGTCTGATACCCGCCCAATGTTTCAAGCGCATGGCCAATCGTATGGCCGTAGTTGAGGATGCGCCTGCGGTCTGACTCCCGCTCATCCGATGCCACGACGTGAGCCTTGAGTTCGCAGGAACGCTTGACCGCAGCAGCCACGGTGGCAGATTCCCGCTTGCGCAGACCCGGCATTGTCCGTTCTAGATATGAGAAAAACTTTTCATCGGCGATGATTCCGTACTTGATGACTTCCGCAAGCCCGGCAATCCATTCTCGCATCGGCAATGTCCGGAGCGTCAATGGATCGATCCAGACCTCCTTGGGCTGATAAAACGCGCCGATGAGATTCTTCCCAAGGCGGTGATCAACTCCGGTTTTTCCACCGACACTCGAATCGGCTTGCGCGATGAGGGTCGTCGGGATCTGGATAAACGGGATACCTCGCTGATAGATCGCCGCGGCAAATCCAGCCAAATCGCCGACCACACCTCCACCGAGCGCAAAGAGATAGGAAGAGCGCTCAAACCGGTGCCGTGCCAGCACATCCAGAATGTGTTCGACGGTATCCAATGTCTTGGACTGTTCTCCGGGAGCCAGCACGATGGGCACCGCATCGATGCCGCTCCGCTTGAGTGTGTGCACCAACTCGGGCAGAAAGTGCTGCGCGACATTCCGGTCCGTCACAATCCCCGCTTTTCCTCTTACACCCAGCTCATCGAGCCTCGTCCCAAGCCGTCTCAACAACCCAGCCTGGATCAGGATCTTGTAACTTCGTTCACTGAGAGATACGGGAACGATTGAGGCAGCCATCGCATTGCCTTATAAAATGGGGAGAAATGGGCTCGCTCGCGAAGAGCGGCGCCATCACGCCCCTTGTGAATGTTTGCGGCGAGTCCAAAAGGGGGATGATCGTAGCACGGCCTCGCCTAAACTAAAAGAACCCTCTCATTCGATGTGAGGGATGTCTCTGAAGAGTGAGTAAAAAACGTGAGGCCCAGGGAGAGGCTACCCAAAGACACGGGGGCTCTCGCTCATCCATCCATCACAAACGAGGAAGGCGGTGTGGTTCACCTTGGAACCACACCGCCTTCTTCACTGATCACGAGAGAACGAGGACAACCGGGAAACAATTACGTCTTGACAATGGTCGGCGTCAGGAAAATGAGCAACTCTTGTTTAGAGACCGACTCCGACTTGTTCTTGAACAGCCACCCTAAGACGGGAATGCGGGACATATACGGCACTCCCTGGACGTTGTTATTCTGGGTATCGACGAAGACACCACCGATCACCATGGTCTCTCCATCCCTCACAAGCACCTGAGTATTCGCCTCTCGTCGATCAATACTGGGACCGGCCGGATTGCTCCGGGCACCGACTGCATTTCGAGTCGCCCGCACACGTAACAGGATTCTCTTGGACTCTTCCTTGGGGTCACGCGACGTGATCTGTGGCGTCACATTCAGTTCCAAGTTGGCATCAACAAACGTCGTCTGCGTACCCTGCAAAGACGTCGTTTGGAACGGAATCGACTCACCCTGGGAAATTTTCGCCTCCCGCTTGTCCAATGTCGTGATCTTGGGGGCGGCAATAACCTTGGTTAACCCAAGCAATTCACCGGCGGAGAGACGCATGTCCAACGCAAAATCCCCGCCGAGCTTTCCAAACGTCCAGCCGAGCGAAGGCACAGCCGGCAAGCCGCCCACCTGCGCTGGCAAGTTCACCAGGAAGTTTCGCGCGATCGTGTTGGTTCCCGTTCCCGCCACTTCCGCAAAAGGACCGGTAATATTTGACACCAGCCCAAAATCAGAGGCGGTCCGATTCCCTGCTTGGAACCCCCATTGAATCCCTAATCCTCTGGCATAGACCGTATCCGCCTGGACAATGCGCGCCTCAATCTGAACCTGCGGCACTTCCATATCGAGCCCGTCGACAAGCTGCCTAATGACGCCGAGTTTGGTCTCCGTATCTCGCACAACCAGCGCATTACTTGCCATGCTGAATTGCATGACCCCGCGCGGACTTAAGTTCTGTCGCAACGATGTCATCAACTCTTGCGCCGGAATATTCTTGATATAGAACACCCGGTCAACTAATTCCTCGGCCTTGACCTTGGCATCCTTAGCCCTTGCTTCTTCATCCTGTTGTTTTGCAAGGTTTGCCAAAGTATCAATCCAGACGATGGATCCTTGCCGAATCATTCCAAGCCCGTTCATCTTGAGCAGCATGTCCAGTGCTTGGTCCCACGGCACACTGACAAGCTTCATCGTGACCTTGGCTTTGACGCCTTCTCCAACCACAATATTGAATCCGCTGACTTCAGCGATCAATCTCAGGATATTGCTGATATCAGCCTGCTGGAAATCGAGGGAGATCCGTCGCCCCACAAAACGGGTCTGCCCTACGACCACGTCATCTGCGCGGGTATCCTTCTCGGGAGCAGTATTGTCTGAGACCATCTGAACCGGCTGCACTCGAAATGTGGATGGTGCAGGACTGATCATTCTGGCAGTACTCTTCACAAGACGGGTAGCCGGTTCGAAACGGACCTTGAGCTTTTCACGGTCGGTTGCTGTTACATCGACAGCTGGTGCTGGCTGGGCGAGAGGGAGATGAGTCGTCCCCTCTCGATCCGGCTTGAGCGTCACCAGTAGCGTGTCACCGTCTTCCTTGATGGAATAGACCGGGCGATCAGTCAAGTCGAACACGAGCCGAGCTTTATCGGCATGGTGCCCCACTCGAATCTTTTTCAGCAAACCATGGTGCCCGTTGATGACAGATTGGCCAAGCGCCGAGGATACCGCCGGCAGATCGACAACGAGACGGGTATCATCCACCAACCAAGCCGCAGGAAATAACTTGCCATCACCGACGATGGCCACGGTGATCTGGTCTTCCTCGGGACGCAACTCGAT
>JAYWIP010000220.1:0-3121 GCA_039794465.1 Nitrospira sp. | reverse complement strand
TTATCAACCTCTTTCGACCAAGTCCGGTAGTAGGCAATGATGGTCATGATCCACAGACCCGTGGCGCCGACGACGAGCTGGACAGGCACCCCCTCCAAACCGAACCCCAGCACGAAATGGGCGATGAAGGACAGGAACAGGCCAACGCAAAAGATTGGCAGAGACTGCTGACCGCATCGGATGAGAGGCTGGAATATCGGCCATTTGAGTCCCGGCCAGTCGATCGGAATGGCCGATACGACAAGAAATGCCAGGCTCGCCAAGTGAATCACGCGGTAGGGTGCGAGATTAGTCTTGTCGTTCGGAATAAACAGTTTGGCGATGACGTCGGGAACGAACTGCCGCAACTCGGGAATTCGCTCCGCCAGAGTTATCGCAAGAGCAAAGAGAAGGAAGCCGGTACACAGGACGTAAAGGATGCGGGAATGCAGGAGTCCTCGATTTGCCGCAGCACCTCCGAGCGCGAGCCAGGCTCCAAGAACGAAGAGTAGCTGCCAGGCAAACGGGTTGAAGTACCATACCCCGGCCGGATAGGACGCCAAGTTCCAGTCATAATGCCGAGCAGAAAAATACAGAATGACGGATCCGATCATCACGGCATTGCGCCATCGCAACATGAACCAAAGGACGATCGGGAAGGCAGCCATCAAGACGATGTAGAGAGGCAGAACGTCGAGATTGAGTGGTTTGAACCTGAGTATCAAACCCTCGGACAAGGTCTCGACAGGCATGTTCATCAGGGGGGCAACGTTGAATTGATCCATCAGATGCAGATCATCGAATTTATGCGCAAGGTAATGCACTGCGGTGAGGTATACGACGAACAGCAGAAGATGGGCGACATAGAGCTGCCACACCCGGCGCAACAGCCTGGTCGCTCCGATGACAAAGCCGTGTTCTTTCATGACGGTGCCAAATACCAGCGTCGCCGTGTAGCCGGAGATCAACAAGAACAGATCGGCCCCATCGCTGAAGCCATAATTGCGCGTCGTGAACCAGGCGAGCGCGGTGTTCGGAATGTGCCCTAAAAAGATCAGCCAGTTTGCCAAGCCGCGAAACAGATCCAGGCGGACATCGCGCTGCGGCTTCGGCAGCACAGACCTGATGGTAATTGTCTCCCAGACCCGCTGCCGTACAAAAATCGCGAACTGCACGGTCCAGCCGGGCTCACGGTCGATGGCCTCGTCAGCCGGCATCTCTCTTCCTCTTGTTATGTCTATCGGCGTATAGGTCGGTCGAGATAACCAGATTCGCATATTACCTCTCGCGGCCATGCCGGCAATATTCGGCCGTTTGTGGATGGCGAGAATGAGGGCGCCTCGACGGCGGAGGTCTGATCCGTCAGGCGATGGGTTTCCGGGAAGTAAAAATCGCGGTGCAGCAAGGGCCGGTTTGTTTAGCCGGAGGCAGCCGCCGCCGCAAAGACCCCCCACATCGGTGACCTCCCCGCCGTTCGGAGGGCAGCGAATATACAAATCGAAAGTCGCTACTCTCCGTTTGGCGAATTCAATCAGAATTCAAGCGGAAGTGCCTCGATGCTTTCGCTCAAGTGTGATACTGCGGCTGTCGATCGTAAGCCGACAATGTGGCACTTCCGCTTCGGCACGCCAGTTGCTGACGGTGGCATCCCATCGAGCTGGCAGGTAATCCAGCTTGACGGACTACTTGTTGCCTGTGGGCGGTGTGGTGTTTGAATTGGTGGACGGGCTGGCTCCGGTAGTCGCGGGTGCGTCCTGCTTCGAATCCGATCCGCCTTTGTGCATCCGGCCGCCCATCTTATCGTGTTCGCCGTCCATCCCCTTCCGGCCCATCTTGCCGTGCTCCATGCCGTCCCGCATCATTCCGGGTCCCATGCCGGCCCCAGGCTGAGCAGGCGTCGTCTGCTGAGCAGGCGCATCTTTTTGGGTATCCGGGGTCTGCTGCTGGGCCGAGGCCATTGACGATAAGCTGAGGGCAATAGCTAAGCCGAAAGCCGCCGCGAAGCTACTTTGACCGATTGTCTTCATGATTCTTCTCCCACGAGGTTTTTGTTGCCGGTCGGATAACTGGCAGCACTACGGTACGGCGCTCCGGGGACTGCAGTTTGACCAGGGTCAACTTGGCGGACGCAATGTAGCGTGATTTTTTTCGGATTCTGCTGTAATGATACGACGTCGATGCCGTCGTTACACTGACGCCGGAGGCTTGTGGTTGTGCGCGCGTTCAGCAATATGCCGGCTGCTGGTGCGCGACCGGACGCGGTGCGGCGGCCGTTTTGTTGAGCTCATCGAGCGGACGCTTGTGAAACAGTCTTCGGTTGGATGTTGAACCTTTGGACGACATCAGCCGCAAGTCGGGGATGCTCATCGAAGGCACCTGGAATGTTTAGTGGCTTTGAGTTTCGGGCTAGCGTGCCGATTCTTTCAGCATTCCTTCAAACTTATTTGCCTCTAGTGTTTGATCTGGCTCAACCCGAGTCGTGACGCATCGGGTTGATTGCTGGTAAATCAGACGCCCGGTTTGATTGTTCTGACCTATTGGGTCAATTAGGAGGAAGAGAAATGAGCATCTCTAGATTGTTGGTTGCTGCGAGTGTCATGTCCTTTGTTGCGCTGCCCGCGATGGCGCAGACGAGTTCGGGAGAAGGAAAGGGCGGCAGCCATCACTACTCTGGTGGGCCAAAGTCCGAGGTGCCGCATCATGTCGGTCCCAAAAAGGGGAAGGCCGCAAAAAAATCCGGTCCGAGCGGGAGCCATCATTACAGCGGCGGTCCGCGTGAGCCCCATCACATCGGCCCAAAGTAACAGTGACTGGACTGAGGTGATTCTGCATGATCGCGGCGGGATCGCCTCTTCTCAGTATCGCTATTCCCTGATGTAACTTTGCGACGTCAATTCAGCGAAGCCTCTTGGCCCATCTCCGGTACGACGCTGCTCCATCCCAATTCCTTCGTAATGCGATTCTGTAGGGCGGCCGCCGCCCTCAGCTCTCCGTGGGTGATGAAAGTCCGTTTCGGCGTTATCCTCCCGCTTTTGAGCCATGCCAAGGTTTCGTCAGCGTCCGCATGAGCGGACAGCGCGTTGATATTTCGAATCTCAGCAGCTATCGGCACGTCTTGACCATGAATCCGAATGGTCCTGAC
>JAYWIP010000219.1:0-11925 GCA_039794465.1 Nitrospira sp. | reverse complement strand
GGCTGGATCTTCTGCATGATCAGCATGCTGACCCCCATGATGATCGGCAGAATGTAGTATGGGTCCTGGACGGACAGATCGGTGATCCAGAGTCCCAGGGGCGCCTGGCGCAAATCGATCGTCATGTACAGGATGTTGAACAACGCCACAAATACAGGCATCTGCAACACCATCGGCAGGCAGCCCCCCACCGGATTCACTTTATTATCCCGATAGACCTTGATGAGCTCTTTGTTCAGGCGTTCTCGATCGTCTTTGAACTTCTCCTGAAGCGCCAACACCTTCGGTTGAATTTCCTGCATCTGCTTCATCGACTTGTAGCTCTTGTACTGCAAGGGGATGAACAGCAGCTTGATCGCCACGGTCAAGAGAATGATCGTGACACCGTAGTTGTGCGTATACTCGTTGATCGACCGGAGCACGGAAAATATCGGCTTGGCGACCGCCCTGACCGTGTCCCAGCTTCCAAACAAGAACCAGCCGAAATCGATCGTATCTTCCAATCCAATCCCCAAGCTCTGAAGGGTGTCATACTCCTTCGGGCCGGCGAAGAGCTGGAAGGCGATCGGTGATCCAGCGGGATCAACCGGCATGCGGACTGCCGTAGAAACCAGCTTCTCACCTTCTTTTCTTGCCACCACACCCAAGGCCTCTTTGGGAATGATCACGGACATGAAATACTTGTCCTGCAAGCCGCCCCATTGGACGGCCCCCTTGCGCTCGACTTCGGAGTCCGGCACCTCCTTCTCAATCTTGTCATCGACACGGGAGGCGGGTCCGACCGAACCGATGAACCCTTCTCCCCATTCCACGATGCCAAAATTCGTCCCCGTTCCGACTCTCACCGATCCGGTAAGCCCGGTCGACTTCAAGGCGACATCCACAATGTAGCTGTGTGCGTGGAAGGTCAGCTGTTTCTCGATCCGCACCCCTGCCGCCGGATTTTCATAGACAAAGGTGACGTGACCAGTAGGCTGGGTATCATCCAGGGTCGTGAAACCCTTCTCGACACGATAGACCGCTTCACTGAGTTCCTTGGTCAGATCTGCGTCATCGGTCATGACCGTCAACGGCCCGGAAAACTTTCCCCCTTGCCGGACAAGCTCAACCGCGTGGCGTTCATCCGAACTCTCCCGATACCGCTTGAGCTCCCAATTCGTCAGGACCGCCCCACGAGACGACAGCTTGGCATGGTACAGAGCCGTATCCACCTCGATAATTTCCGCCGCTGATTTAGCCGAATCCCGAGACGACGTACGTTCATTGGATCCGCTGGCCGAGGAGTCGGAGGTGCCTGATGGAGTATTCTTGGAAGTCGCCGCCGATGGCGGAGGGACAACCGGCTGGCTGGTCGAAGAAGGCGCCGACTCCGTGGACACTGGTTGCTCGGGAAGCAACCCCAGTTCCTTGAGCAGGTACTCATACCCGAAGATAATTGCGAGCGAGAGAACCAAAAAGACGATGACGCGCTTTTCCATCATACGAACGACATGCTTTCGTTAAGATCGATACCTGTTTACTTCACCGGGTCTTCTCCCCCTGGATGGAAGGGATGACACTTCAGAAGACGGACCATCGACAGGCCGAGTCCTTGCCAGGCCCCGTATCGTGAAATGGCATCCAGCGCGTACTGCGAACACGTCGGCTCAAATCGGCAGACACGCCCGAACATCGGGGAAATCATGAAACGGTATCCATGAATGAGCCACACACAGAGATGCCGCATCTCAACCTGACCTGGGAAGCAGAAGATGGCCGCGGTTCAACGAGGTCTCCCACACCTGTTTCAGTGTTGCGTGAGGTTGAGCCATCGCTTCTCGTTTTGGAAACACGAGAAGAGCCTGACCGGGAACCAAATCCCGGTGCACCTGCCTTACCAACTCGCGAAATACCCGCTTGGCGCGATTTCGCCGAACCGCATCACCGAACCGTTTACCCACGACGATCCCGACCCGGCTGGGCGCATCATCCATCCTATAGGCCAACAGATTGAACAGTGCCGTTGACATCCGTCGCCCATGGCGTTTGACCGTTTCAATGTCCCGGCTGGTCCGTAAGAAGATGGTCGGCTTCTTTTGGAGCTTTGACATCACCGAAAAGACCGCCATTTAACAGCAGCCCTTCGTTCTTGGCCCCAGGAGCGAACGCTCATATCAGGTGGAAGCAATCCCAAGGCAGCGAAACGACAACGGAAGGCGCATTGAAAACGGTCGGAGTGTCGGCCTGATGGGTTAAACCGTCAACCGCGCACGCCCTTTGGCTCGCCGGCGAGCTAAGACCCGGCGCCCATTCTTGGTGCTCATACGTTTTCGGAACCCGTGCTCGCGTTTCTTTTTTAAGTTCGACGGCTGTTGATACGTAAATGACACGGTATGCCTCCCACAAGAAATGATCCAGTCCCACTGGAACGATGCATTATAGGGGGGGTATGACAGCCTGTCAATTTGCTGGCCTTCCTCAATCTGGATCGGGGGGTATAAGAATGGGGTCAGGTCGGAATCTTCCCTCGTTTGAGGCACTTTTGCCCTTTCGACACTAGATCGCCACAGAGTTTCAGAATTCATATTGGAATCACGAATCACAAAGACTTAAAATACTGAGTCCCTTTTGAATAGAAGGCCGGATATTCTCTGGCATTGAGTTTGCTGTTGTTCTTAAGTTTTCCCATCGTCGATGCGTAGTTCTTGATGCGCGACCACAATGAATCGTTATGGAGGACTCACAATGCAGCTTAGACTGATCACTGTACCCTTATCTCTGGTCATCCTTTTGGCGGTCGGATGTGCCAAACCGCCTTCAGAGCAAATCGAAGCGGCTGAGAAGGCCCTCAAAGAGGCGCAACAAAGTGGCGCAGCCACCTACAGCGCGGAAGAATACGCGAAGCTGGAAGGCAGCCTGACGGCCTTGAGAAAGGAAGTGAGCGAGCAGGATGGAAAGCTTGCGCTCTTTCGGGACTACGGTAAGGTCGAACAGCTTGCCTCCGCTGCTAAGACCGAAGGTGAACGTGTCCGGACCGACGCTGTGAAGAAGAAAGACGAGGCCAAAGCAGCGGCATTGCAGGCTCAGCAAGTCGCCCAAGAAGCGGTGAACTCCACCCTGGCGCTGGTCGGAAAGGCGCCGGTCGGCAAAGATCGGGCGGCGCTCGAGGCCATCAAGATGGATGTGGACACTCTGAAGGCGTCCCTCAATCAGATTCAGACATCGATCGACAGAGAGGATTATCCGGCCGCACAGAGTCAGGCTAAAGCTATTCACGAGAAGAGCCAGGCTGTATCCGCTGAAATTCAGAGCGCGCTGGCCAAGGTCGGAAAACGAAAGTCCTCTGCCTCCAAGAAGTAGTTAAGGTAGAATGTCCGCGTGGCTACAAGACTCACGATTCGAACATGGATGGCTGGGGGCATCTGCCTCCTGCTGCTGGCCGGATGTGTGCCCGCCGTACCGCCGGACCTGATTGCCGAGATTGAAGCTATTGATCAGGATTTAGTCGCATTACGGGCGCCGGAAGCCGCTCCGGAGGACTATACCCGTTTTGCAAGACAGTGGGTGTCCCTCAAAGCCCGTGTCCAGACCGACGACGATCTGATCCGTTGGCCATGGGAATCGAACGATCTTGAAAACGAACTCCGGCAGCTCCATGGCGAGGGGTGGAGCACTGTTTCCCGGCTGAATCGTCGGCAGGCTGCTCAACGGCAGCAAGCAGAGTCGGCGCTCGGCCGCCTTGAGGCACGGTTTCTTTCGATCACCTCACACGTTGACTCAATCGAGGGGCGCATTGCGCTGGGAGGCAAACCTGTCCACACAGACTTGCTGCTCAAACAAGCTCGTTCATTCTTCGACCAGAAAGACTACCCGAGAGCCATCCATACCGCCGAGCAAGCCAGCCACGCCCTTGCAGCCCAGACAGCGGCATTGACCCAAGAACTGGGCCGGTACGCCGACCATCGACAGATCACCTCATGGCAGGCCATCGCCAAACAGACGGTAGACTGGTCACGAACGCACCAGTCCACCGCAATTCTCGTCAGTAAGGCAGAGCGGGAACTGACCCTCTACAAGAACGGGCGCAAAGTGTTATCATACCCCGTGCGGTTGGGGTTTAACGGCATCAAGGCGAAGCGATTCCAAGGGGACGGAGCGACACCGGAAGGCCGGTACCGAGTCACCGATCTGCGCGGCGCGGGGCAGACGCAGTTCTACCGCGCGCTCGTTTTGGATTACCCGAATGCAGAGGACCGCTGGCGATTTCGCTTGGCCCAAAAGTCTGGAACGATTACCCCGACCAGTCGCATTGGCGGCCAAATCGAAATTCACGGGAGAGAGAACGAGCTCATGGCCCAAACTCTGGGGTGCATCATGCTCGACAATGCCGACATGGCCGCCCTCTTCTCGCAGGTTTCCATCGGCACACCGGTGACAATCGTCGGGGCATTGACCAGAGAGAACCCCGTGGCGAATGCCTTGGCACAACTGGGCGACCACAACGCAGACCTGTGATCTGACGATGATGGCGAAAACTGCTGTTTCGTTCTCGACTCTGATTCTCGCCGGACTCCTGGTGACGGCCGTTCCCCAGAGCAGTCATACCGCGTTCCCGGTCTCCGACACATTCTCGTCTCCGACGCCAGACGAAGGACAGGACCGTCGTCTGCACAGCCTGCAAGCGAAATATCGATCCCTCGCCATGCAACTGTCCAAGCTCAAGCCGCACCAGCCGTATATCCTCGTGGACACAGCCAGGAATCATCTGTATGTCAAACGACAGGACGAGATCGTCCTCGACGCCATTGCCTCGACCGGAAGCGGAACGATTCTGGACAAGCCCGGCGAAGGTCATGACCAATGGGTCTTCGATACGCCGCGCGGTGAGTTTTTTGTGCAATCGAAACTGACCAATCCGGCGTGGGTCAAGCCCGATTGGGCCTTTATCGAAGAAGGCTTAGAGGTTCCCAAGAACCCAACCGACCGCGTCGAGCAGGGCGTGCTGGGAGAATATGCGCTGGGGTTCGGGAAAGGCTATTTTATCCACGGCACCCTGTACACGCGTATGCTTGGGAAAAATGTCACGCACGGCTGTATCCGCTTAAATGACGGCGATCTCAAAAGCGTCTATCAGTTCGCCCGCGTTGGAACTCCAATTATCATCTTCTAATTGCCGGACGGCGCAGAACCCATTCATGATCCTCTGCGCAGTTCTTGTCCTGCTTCTGGCTTCCAGCATCCCCGGTCAGGCGGGGGAGACCGACTCCTTTCCCGGCCTCGACCTCAAAAACCCGGCTGCTATCCAGGAAGCGACCCGTGTACTTGAAGAAGAAGTGAAGCTGGCATCCCGCCCGCAGACCTATCTGCTGCTCGATCTCGTCACACGCACGATTCAAATCAAAGGCCGTGGGGTCGAGCTGCATCGCATGGCGATCACCACATGGTCCGCCAGGGGTCTCCACGAGTTGAAGGGCAGCCACCGCTTGATTGCGCGCCCTCCGGTCCTCAGGCGAAAAATCGATCCGACTGCGTCGGTCGAGCAAGAACCGATCTCCCTTGCTGACATGCCGGTGGATTACACGCTGTCGTTCACCCCGCCGCTGTCCGTCGACGTGATGCCGACCGCGGAAGAGAGCCCGTTTCGGTGGATCAGGGCAAGGGGGCAAACCTGGTGGCGGGACCTCCAGGACTCGTGGTCCACGAACCGCCCAGCCACGCAGAACCCGTACCTCCGTCTGGAGGTCTCCGCTGAGCAAGCGCAGTCCTTGGCTTGGTCACTGGTCGACGGCATGGCTTTAGTCATTCGCAGGCCGACCGATAAGAGGTGAGAGCCCCGAGACCATTGTTGCCTTTTAGCCACCTGATTCATAAGATACGGTCACTTTCCACGCCGACCCGTAAGGGGGGATTCCATGCCGACCTTCTCATTGCGCGACACATTGGCCTCGCCCCTGTTCCAATCCACCGTTGATTCGGCGCTTGAGACGTTCGCCACCGATCATGTCGTCCAGCGTCTGTGGGCCAAAGACTATCGACTGTGGAAGCCGGACCCGAAGGAAATTACCGATCGGCTCGGCTGGTTGACCGTGCATGACCTGATGCGGGAACAGCTCGCCCCACTCCGGCGTTGCGTGGCCACAGCCAAGGCAATGAAGGTGACGGATGTCGTGTTGCTCGGAATGGGCGGCAGCAGTCTGGGGCCGGAAGTCCTCCGCACGTCGTTCCCCCCGCGTAAACCGTCCCCTCGATTCTGGGTGCTCGACTCGACCGTGCCCGGCTGGGTACGGGAAGTGACCAAGGCCATCACCCCCGCTCGAACGCTCTTCCTCGTCGCGAGCAAGTCCGGCGGAACCATCGAAGTCCTTTCGCTCTTCGCTCATTTTCGGAACCTGGTCGCCAAGGCGAAAATGAACCGAGGCAGCGATCAATTCATCGCCATCACCGATCCCGGGACCGGTCTGGACAAAATGGCTCGGGACCATGGGTTCGGACAGATCTTTACCAACCCCGCCGACATCGGAGGCCGCTATTCCGTGCTCTCTCTGTTCGGCCTCGTTCCCGCCGCGCTGCTAGGGCTTGACGTGCCTCGGTTATTGGACCGTGCGGCCGGCATGGCGGAGCGATGCAAGGGACAGACGCCCGTCGAATCGAATCCGGGTGCCTACCTCGGCGCGGTGATGGGGAGTCTGGCCAAGACGGGACGAGACAAGGTGACGATTATCGCCTCGCCTGCACTGGCTACCTTCGGGTTGTGGGTGGAGCAGCTCCTTGCCGAGAGCACGGGGAAAGAGGGAACCGGCATCATTCCCGTCGCACAAGAGCCGGTGCTACATCCGGCGGCCTATGGAATCGACCGGGTGTTCGTCTATCTTCGCCTGAAAGGCGATACCAACAAGGCGCTCGACCGGCACGTCCAGGCGCTCGCCAAGGCTCACCATCCGGTGCTCCAATTCGATCTGCGCGATCGGTATGACCTCGGAGCCGAGTTCTTTCGATGGGAATTTGCCACTGCCGTGGCCGGGCACCTGCTGGGCATTCATCCTTTTGACCAGCCGAATGTTCAGGAGAGCAAAGACAACACAAATCGCGTGCTCGGCGACTTCCAATCGACCGGACGTTTGCCGGAACTGCCGAACAGCAGTCCCGCACAAGCTGTGCAGGACCTCTCCGGTCGTGTGAGATCCGGCACCTATGTTTCCATCCTGGCCTATACCACACCCTCGCGCCCCTTCGAGGCGGCTGTGCGCCGTCTCCGCCAAGCCCTCTTGTTGCGACACCATGTGGCCACGACATTCGGATACGGTCCACGCTATTTGCATTCCACCGGGCAACTCCATAAAGGGGGCCCCAACACCGGTATCTTTCTGGAACTGGTCGATCGCATGACCCCGGATCTGGCCATCCCCGACAAGCCCTTTTCATTCGGAACATTGGCCCAGGCGCAGGCTGCCGGGGATTGGGAATCACTTCGTGCGCACCAGCGCTATGCCATCCGCGTTCAATTAGGGCCAAATCAAGCAGCGACGGTGGAGGCGATCACCGCAGCGATTGCGCCGACTCGATCATCTCGCCGACGAGCCACCGCACGGAAGCACCGCCGGACCTTTCACAGCACCCATGCCCGCCGCACCTGACATCCGCATTGCCCGCGATGGTCCGGACTGGGCTCACAATGCGGCGGCCCTCGTCCATGCCATCAGCGAAGAAGCCATTGCGTTAAACGGCCGGCTTCTCCTGGCGTTGTCGGGCGGGTCTACTCCGAAAGCCTTTTATCACACACTGGCCTCGCCCGAATGGAAAGCCCGATTCAATTGGTCCCGGATATTTTTCCTGTTCGGTGACGAACGTTGTGTGCCACCGGACCATCCGCAGAGTAATTTTGCCATGGCCCAATCCGCGCTGTTTCGGCCACTGGCGATTCCTCCCGATCACGTCTATCGGATGAAAGGCGAACTCCCGGATCCCCAGGCTGCCGCGCAAGACTACGAAGAAACGCTGCGCCGACTTACGCAGTGCGGCCATTCGGATATGCCCCGGCTCGATATGATTCTCCTCGGCCTTGGAGACGACGGCCACACGGCGTCATTGTTCCCCGGGAGCACAGCGATTCAGGAACAATCACGGGCTGTCACGGTCGGAACGGCGCCCACCGGGGTCCCGTCCCGTCTCACCCTAACTCTTGGTGTGCTCAACCGGGCGACTGTGGTACTGTTCCTCGTTTCCGGATCGGGAAAGGCACCGATCGTGCAGGCGATCCTTGAGCCCAGGCGCGAGGCAGGTCAGACATTCCCGGCCTCCCTGGTGGCCCCGACGGACGGCCGGCTGATCTGGATGCTGGATCGTTCCGCAGCGGCGCAACTGACTACTAGGCAATAATCCACGCTCAAAGGCTTCATGATTCTCGCGGGCGACATCGGCGGAACCAAGACCAATCTGGCCCTCTATGAGTGGACCTCGGAGCGGACAGAGGCGATTCGCCTGGAATCCTTTCATAGCCGCGACTACACCTCTCTTGAAGACATTCTCCAGGAATTTCTGGAGCCTCCTACACCGCCCACTGCGCTGGACGGCACGGTGACTGCGGAAACCGGCCCCGCGCACGACACGAGGCAATCGACGAAGCGCATCCCGCTTGCTGCCGCCTGTTTTGGCATCGCCGGACCAGTCATCGACAATCATAGTCAGACCACCAATCTGCCGTGGATTATCGATGGTGCGAAGATTGCCAAGCAGTTCGATATTCCCCGGGTCCAGCTGCTCAATGATCTCGAAGCGACGGCCTATGGCATTCTGTGGCTGCGGCCCGACGAGTTGGAAGTTCTCAATCCAGGCAAGCCGCCGAAGAAGCGGCAGGCACTGGCGCTGATCGCCGCCGGAACGGGATTGGGCGAAGCGATTCTGTTTTGGGACGGGAAGTCGTACCGCCCCATGCCATCGGAAGGCGGCCATTCGGATTTCGCTCCGAATAACGATCAGGAAATCGAGTTGCTTCGCTACCTGCGCGGCCAGTATCTTCATGTCAGCTACGAACGTGTGCTGTCCGGGCCGGGGTTGCACGCCATCTACGAATATCTCCGCGACACGAAGAAAAACGAGCCGACATGGCTCGCGGAGAAGGTCAAGGCCGGCAATCCTGCGGCGGAAATCGCTGAAGCCGGTTTGACGGGACAAGCCGAGATCGCGAAACAGGCCTTGGATCTTTTTGCGTCGATTTACGGAGCGGAGGCGGGCAACCTAGCATTAAAAGCGCTTTCGTTGGACGGCCTCTATATTGGCGGCGGGATCGCGCCCAAGCTCATTCAGAAACTCCGCGACGGCACGTTCATGAAGGCCTTCACCAACAAAGGGCGGTATAAACGTCTGATGGCCGACATGCCCGTGAAAGTCGTCATGAACCAACAGACAGCTCTGCTCGGCGCGGCCTCCGTGGCCGGAGCCCTGTCTCACGCATCTGCCGTATGACACCGCCCGATCTCGACAGTTTCAAGAAAGCCGCCGCCTTAAAGGCCGTGGAGTTTATCCGCGACGGCATGGTCGTGGGATTAGGGACCGGATCGACTGCGAAGCACATGGTCATCGCGTTGGGTGAAAAAGTCCGCGCGGGCATGACCCTGCGTGCCGTACCGACTTCGCAAGAAACCGCCGCACTGGCCAGACAGTTCGGCATTACCCTGATCGACACAGATAACCGCTGGGACATCGATATCGCCATTGACGGGGCCGACCAAGTCGATCCGGGCTTCAACCTGATCAAAGGTGGAGGAGGCGCGCTCTTAAAAGAGAAGATCGTCGCCGCCTCGGCCAGGCAATTCATGGTGGTGGTCGACGAGACGAAACGCGTGAAGGTGCTTGGGGGGTCCTTTCCTCTGCCGATCGAAATCATTCCCTTTGGCTGGGGCAGTACTGCGCGGGAGATTGAAACGCTCACCCGGAGCCCTGTTGTCCTCCGCGAGCGGAACGGCACGCCGTTCAAGACGGAAGCGGGCAACCTCATCGTCGACGTGCATCTGGCTCGCATCGAGCAACCGGCTGATCTGGAAATCGCCTTGAATCAAATTCCCGGGATCGTCGAAACCGGCCTCTTTGTCGGACGGACCGATATCCTCATCGTCGGCAAGGCCAGCGGCACGGAAACTCTCCGTGCGAAACATATATGACGGGCACCGACGATCTCTACCGGCTTCCCCGCCGCGTCATCCCCACCCGATACGAGATCCGGCTTGAGCCGGATTTGGACAACGCGCTGTTTCACGGCCAAGAAACCGTGACCGTGACCGTCGTGGAGCCGACAAGAACCATCGTGATGAACGCGGCGGAACTGTCGGTCAGCCAGGCCTACTTGGAGAACGATCGGAAGCAACGGCTGGATGCTTCCATTGACTTGGACGACCCGTTGCAACGTTGTCGGCTGACCGTTGCACAGACTGTGACTCCTGGCGTATGGCGTATCGTCATCACGTTTCACGGCATCCTGAATGACAAGTTGCGCGGCTTCTATCGCAGCACCTACAAAGACACCTCGGGAACGACCCAGACGATGGCCGCCACGCAATTCGAAGCGACGGATGCGCGGCGGGCTTTCCCCTGTTGGGATGAACCGGATTTCAAGGCCGTCTTTGCGATCACACTCGCCGTCGATCCCAACCTCACCGCGGTATCAAACACGTCCGTCGTTTCAGCCTCCATCGAGGGGGGAAAGAAGGTCCTGCGCTTCGCCGACAGCATAAAGATGTCGACCTACCTGGTCGCGTTCGTCGTTGGACGTCTGGAAGCAACCGCGCCGAGATTCGTCGGCAAGACACCGATCCGGCTCTGGACCGTACCCGGCAAGCAACCACTCACCGAGTTCGGTCATGACATTGCAGCGGCCTCGCTTGATTTTTTCGAACGGTACTACGCCATTCCCTATCCGGGCGACAAGCTTGATCTGCTCGCCATTCCCGACTTCGCCTCCGGCGCCATGGAGAACCTCGGCGCCATCACCTTTCGGGAAACGGCGCTCCTGGTCGACCTCCATGCCGGGACCCATGGTGAACTGGAGCGGGTCGCCGACGTGGTCGCTCACGAGAACGCACACATGTGGTTCGGCGACCTGGTCACGATGTCCTGGTGGAACGGTTTGTGGCTCAACGAGGCCTTTGCCACCTTCATGGAAATGCTGGCCGTCGACGCCTGGAAACCGGAATGGAAGCGCTGGGACACATTCGGCGTATCACGGGCGGCGGCTTTTTCCGTCGACGGGCTGTGGAGCACGAGGCCGATCGAATATCCCGTTCGCGCGCCTAAGGACGCCGACGCGATGTTCGATGTTCTGACATACGAAAAGGGCGCTTCGGTCCTCCGCATGCTCGAACAGCATATCGGACCGGACATCTTTCGCGACGGTGTGCGCGACTATCTCCGTGCCCATGCCTATGGCAACGCCGACACGAAAGATCTCTGGGTGTCACTCGGGAAGGCCGCCAAACAGCCGGTGCCTGAACTTATGGATGGGTGGATTTTCCAGCCCGGCTACCCGCTTGTGAGTGCTCAATTGGCCGGAGGGTCTGAACTGACGCTCACCCAGCAGCGATTTACCTATCTCACAACGGGAGAATCTCCCAAACAGAGCTGGCAGATTCCTATTCAGATTCGCATTGAGACGAGGGAGAAGACTGAGCATCGTACAATCCTTCTCACAGAGCGCGAGACGTGCATGCCACTTCCGTCGGATACCCGGCAGGTGCTGATCAACGAGGGCGGACACGGGTTCTACCGGGTTCAGTACGACGCTCCGTTGCTCCAACAATTGCTGGATACAGGGCTGGATCGTCTCGCGCCGACCGAGCGTTTCAATCTCGTCAGCGACGCCTGGGCGACGACTCTCTCAGGCGCGATGCTGCTTCCGGACTATCTTCGTCTTACTCGACATTTTACGCAGGAACGGGACAAGAATGTCTGGGCGGT
>JAYWIP010000218.1:0-7602 GCA_039794465.1 Nitrospira sp. | reverse complement strand
GCCGGCGAGATCCGCACCTCTTTGGGTGGAGCGGTCTCGATGGTTCGCAGATATTCTGTAAGGCGCGCGAGTTGCGGGGCAATATGGCCGCGCAGGCCCGTCAGGTTCGGGCTAGGAGCGAGACGGCGGCCCTCTTTCATCGCCGGATGCAAGAGCGGCTCACCCTGTCCGCGATCATCGAGCGGCGTGAGGACGTCGTAGTCGAAGCCGCCACGGTCCGCATAGGATCGGTAGACCTGCTTGCGGCCGGGCCAGGTGGCTTTGCCTTCGGAGCGTTTACGGCAGGGTCGGCCTGCGTACTCTTGCAGTTTGTAGGCGCAATCCAGCGCGGGTGCATCGGCAGAGGTGGTCATGGCCGTACCAACGGCGAAACTGTCGATCGGCGCCCGGCTGTCAATCAACGCTTGTATACGATATTCGTCGAGATTGCCGCTGGCAAGGATCTGCGCGTGGGACAGGCCTCCTTCGTCCAGGATGCGGCGGACCTTCCTGGCATGGTCGGCCAAATCTCCGCTGTCCAGCCGCACACCTTTCACAGCGATGCCCTTGGCTGTGAGCAAGGGGACCAGCGAGACGACCTTCTTCGCAGCCGCTTCCGTCTCGTAGGTATCGATCAACAGGACGACGTTGTCCGGCTGCGCCAGCGCGAAATGCTCGAAGGCCCGGACCTCGTCCTTGTGTGCCTGTACGAAGGAATGGGCCATGGTGCCGTAGAGGGGAATGCCGTAAGCCATGCCGGCCAGCACGGTGGCGCTGCCCGAAAATCCCGCCAGATAACTGGCCCGCGCGGCCAGCAGGGCGGCCTCGGCGCCGTGCGCGCGGCGCAGTCCAAAATCGATGAGCGGTTGTCCTCTCGCCACCAAGACCGACCGCACGGCCTTTGAGGCGACCATGGTTTGGAAGTTCAACAGGTTCATGATCCGGCTTTCGACGAGTTGAGCCATCGGGAGCGGCGCGACAACGCGGAGAATCGGCTCGTGGGGAAAGAAGACCGTTCCTTCCGTCATGGCTTCAACGTCACCGGTGAATCGCAGCGTTTCCAAATAACGGAGGAGCTCTGGCCTGAACAGCCCCGTCCGGTCCAGCCAGGCCACTTCTTCCTGTGTGACCTGCAGGCCGGAGAGAAAGTCCAGGACCTGCTCAAGCCCGGCCGCCACGAGGAAGTTCCGATGAGGCGGCAGCTTGCGGACAAAGAATTCGAATACCGCCGGTTCCTCCATGCCCTGCTCCCGGTAGGCCTGGGCCATAGTGAGTTCGTACAGGTCGGTCAGCAGGGCGCTGTTTGAGGGATTCATGCGGCGAGTGTCTCCAATCGGACCGGAGCCGCTCCGAGGCGGAGCATGTGCTGCTCAGCGCGCCGGCCGTCGTCCGGTTGCACGTTGACTGCCTTGATGCCGTCCAGCAACAGGCATGCGGCATAGCCCAGTGACAGGGCGTCCGTGACCGTGTGCATGACGCAATAGTCGGTCGCCAATCCGCCGATGAACAGGCGACGGACACCGAGGGCTCGCAGATGGCGATCCAGGGCGGTACGGTGAAAGGCTGAGTAGGCTTCCCGGTCCGGGTCGATGGCTTTGTAAATAATAACCGCCGAGGCTGGAGTGTCAAATCCCGCCGGCGGCAACGAGCCGGGTGTTCCGGCGACACAATGAATAGGCCATGGTCCTCCCTGGTCACGAAACGAGCAATGATTCGGAGGGTGCCAGTCGCGCGTCAGAAAAATAGGTAGCTGGCGGGCCTGGAAGCGGCGGATGTAATTCGACAGGACTGGAAGGATCTCTCCACCGCCACTGATTCCGAGCGCGCCGCCTGGGAAGAAATCGCTCTGAATATCGGCGATGAGCAAGGCATCGTTGGATGTCAAAGTCTCCATCGGCTGACGAGATACGTACGACGATCATGGTCCCTGTTGCGACAGGAGGCGGATATAGGCCAGCACGTCCTGCATTTCCCCATCGGTGAGCTGCCCGCGCCAGGAATGCATCGGGCTGAAAACGATGCCGTGCTCGATCGTCCGCAGCAGCTCCTCATCCGACTTCAAGAACGACCGAACGCGATGAAAATCCGCCGGGGATACTTTCAAGGACGCGGCTTCCGGACCATTCCCATGGCCGCTGTCCCCATGGCAGGTTTGGCAGGAACGGGTATAGATCGCTTTCCCCCGCACGGCATCAGGGGGATAGTCTTGGGCGTAGAGCGAGGATGCCGCGAGGGTCATCGAGGCGAGGAGCAGAAGAACTCCCGTGAGGCAGGGATACAGTTGCGTATTCATGGCGCTAACTCTTTTTCGTGGTGTGGGCAATAAACGGGCTGAACAGTTGCTGCAACTTCTTGCTGCCGCAGGCTGGACATGCCACCTCGCCCCGTTCGTGCTCCTTCAACGTCACGACGATCAGCGATTCCTTGCCACAGTCCAAACACTTGTAGTCGTACATCGGCATGGTTCATCCTCTCTCGGTCAGCCGAAGATCATCAGTGGGTAGCGTCCTTGGTGCAACAGGGCGTGGGAGACACTGCCCAACACCAGGCGTGTTACGCCTTGACGCCCGCGGGATCCCATGAGGATAAGGTCCGGATTTAAGGCCGTCGCTTCCTGCGTAATTCCTTCAACGGGGGTGCCCAACGAAGCGGCCACTTTGGTTCGATAGCCCAGCGAGGTGAGCTTGGCGGCGATGTCGTTGAGAAAGTCTTGGGCCTGGCGAAGCGCATGGACCTCCATCTGCTCGGTCGAAGCAGCATCCATCGGCCAAGGCGGTCTGGTATGCGGCAGGACGGTGAAGAGGGCGATCGTGGGCAGCTCACGAAACGGCTTCTGCTGGAGAAAGCGCAGGGCGTGGGCTGCATCGTAGGTCCCCTGCAACGGGAGTAGCACCTGGTTCAGGGCTTTCAACGGGCCGGGAAGAATCAGTTTTGCGCCTGGGGCATAGGTCAGCACGCGATGCGCGACACTCCCGATCAGCCGCTCTCTGATCGGGCCGAGGCCGCGGGTACCGAGGAGAATCAGATCGACCTTCTGTTGTTCGGCCAACGTGACGATGTGATCCACAGGGGATCCGACGACCAGGTGCTTCGTGACCGGGCCGATCCCCATCGGGAGCAGCGACACGATTCGATCCAACAGGCGTGAGCCGTCCTCTCGCATGTTGCGTTCGACCGTCTCGTAGAGTTCCTGCGACACTTCCGGCATCATCATCGGATAGGCAGGAGTCGGGACATCCAGCACGTGCAGGATGTGCAGTTCTTTCGCGTGGCTTAGGTACTTGAGCGACCTCACCGCCTCATAAGAATGGTCGGACCCGTCGACTGCGAGTAAGAGGTTCATCGCCATCCTCCGCGATGCTTCATTGACAGTCTTTCGGACACAAGAAAATGAAGTAGATCACGATTGCCAGGCCCAACCCCACTGCTCCGAGCAACAGCCATTGCGTGCGTGTCATCTCTCGATTCCTCGCAGAAGAGTTCAGCAAGTCCAGTGCCATAGGGGGGCGGGAGACGTGAAACGTAAAACGTGAAGCGTATTCCTGAAACAACACCACTTGTTACCTTTTGCGCTTCACGCTTCACGTTTCACGAGACACGAACTGTGGCGCCTTCTGCTACAGCGGGTAAATGGTCACTGTGGCAGAGAGCCCCTGGTTCCAGGGGCGGGGCGTACACCCGAGGCAGATGGCAAGAGCGAAAACAATGAATTCGTGATGTCTTCAAGTCATCAGTTATCACAGCCATCAATTCTCCCCCAGTGGCACCGGCCTTGCTCAGTTTTTCGAGTAGGAGAATTTTCATGGGGCAGACCAACGGTCCCTTTAAGAGAATCCTGGTGCCAGTTGATTTCTCGCCTTGCTCGGATGAGGCCTTCCGGGTTGCGTGTGACATGGCGCGTTTGTGCGGGGCAAGCATGACGGTGGTGCACGTGATTGATACGGGGGCTCTTGCTTCATTCAATCGCTTGGGCTTGCTGGCCGTGCCCTCCGATGCCGCCGCGCAACGGCGGCGTCTGCGCCATCATGCTCGGTTGAATGTGCGCCGGTTAATGGATTCCGAAGATGCCAAGGAGATCTCTATCACGCGCATGGTCGTGGAGGGATCTCCGTTCGTCGAAATCGCCAAAACCGCGCGTACGGGAAGAGTCGATCTGGTCGTGATGGGCAGTTACGGAGGTCGGTCCGGCAGCGTGGACAAGATCTTCTTCGGCAGCACGGCGGAGAAGGTCGTTCGTACTGCCGGCTGCCCTGTGTTGACCGTACCGCTGCAGGCGTCGGCCGTGCAGCGGAAATCAGCGTGAGAAACAGGAGGATGACGACATGCCACATGTGCGAACCTGGGTTCCGTGCCTGATCCTCGGCCTGATCTTCGGCTTGCCCGGAGTGATGAAAGGAAATGGGGATGCTGCCGCCGAGGCACAATCCGAGCAGGTGGTGGAGGTCACGATCAAGGATTACAAATTTGTGACGAAACAGGGCCCGTTGCGTCTCGGCGTGCCGACGGTGATCAAGGTGCGGAACGAGGACGCGGAGCGGCACGATTTCGGTTCGACGATGTTCGAGGGGCTCTCAGTGAAGGTTGAAAAGGACGGGGTGATCGTCTACGGACGCGGGGTAGGCGGTGTGTTGCTCGACCCTAAACGCGAGGCAGCGATCCGGTTCGATCTGACTCGTCCGGGGCGGCATGAATTCCGTTGCTCGATTCATCCGACGATGAAGGGAGAATTACTCATCTTGAGCACGGAGGCCGTGTGAGCGAATCGGGCGCGGGACCGAGAGTTCTCTTCGCAACGGATTTATCGCGGTCGGCGGAGAGGGCGGAGGCCTACGCGTGCACGTTGGCTGTGTCCTGGGGGGCGACCCTCACCGTCATGAGTGTGTTGGAATTCCCTCCCGGACTTGATCCGGAGTCCCCAGTAAACCGCATGTATTTGGCTGAACTGATGAAGGCGGCTACGCAAGGGTTGGTCGAGTTGAAAGAGCGGACCGTCGCGCGAGGAGCTGTGGTGCAGACCAGGATTGCGACGGGGATTCCGAGCGAAGAGGTGTTGGCGGCCGCCGGGGCTGAGGGTACGGACTTGATCGTCGTGGGCACTGTCGGAAAGACCGGCGTCGAACATGTTCTGTTGGGCAGCACGGCGGAACGGATCATTCGGACCGCACCCTGTCCCGTGCTGGCTGTACGAACGGGGCGGTCGAAGACGGAACAAGACGGCGGCAAGCAGCCTCCGGTGGAAATCGGACGACTCCTCGTGCCGATCGATTTTTCCGATTGCTCGCTCGACGCGGTGGAATACGCGGTCATCGTGGCGCAGCGGGCAAAGGCGTCTCTGACATTGCTCCATGTCTTGGAGCCGGTGTCCTATGGCCTCGATTTCTCGTTTCCGCATCCTGACAAGCGGGAACGTCAGCGGGAGGCGATCAAATCACGGCTCGACGGTCTGGTGTCGTCCCTGGCTTCTGCTCAGGTGAAGGCCGGCTATCTGCTTCGCGGCGGCCTTCCGAACGATTCCATTTTAGAGGCGGCCCGGACCGGATCCGCCGACATGATTGTCATGGGGACACATGGACGCCGCGGCTTGTCGCACGCTTTTTACGGCAGCGTCGCGGAATCTGTGCTCCGAAAATCCCATTGCCCTGTCCTGACGGTCCGAAGCCCGAAATTTCACCCAGACCATCGTCGCGTACTCACGGCACAACCCATCTTCCAATAAACCGCCAACCGAGGAGCCTGCCATGCGCGCCATCGTAAAGAAAATCGGAGCCACTAAGAAGCGGCCTTCGCCGGCCTCCGGGACGACCGGAACGGCGATCGAACTGCCGGAAGGGATGTGGGAACGGATCGCCCGCAAGGCCTACGAATTGTGGGAACAGCGGGGCCGCCAGGAAGGCAACCAACTCAGGGATTGGCTCGACGCGGAAGAAATAGTCATGGAAGAAATCCATGAAGCTCGCGAGTGAACGGGGAGCTGGCTTTCAGGCCCCGGTCCCGCCCTCCCTCGAGGCGGTGCTCGCGCGGCTCGAATCGTTGTCGTTGAGACCGGAATTCGCTGTGCAGCGGGAGGTGGCGCTGGCGCGCGCACTGAGACCCTATCTGCAAAGCGGCGCCGGGGGGATCGTTGCGCCTCTCGTCCAAGAAACCGAACTCGCCGAACTCACCCTGCTCTGCGATTTCTATCCGGAAGACGGGCAGTTGACGTTGATCGAACAGCTACGCGACATCATCACGGAGCATATTCCCAACGAGGAACGGGTATGGCTCGATCCGTTGAAACATTCCTATATGGATCTGTTGGAGCCAACCCTGTCGGCGAAACTGAGCGACGCCCTCTCGTTACGGTCGCTGGGTGATGGAGCCATGTTCGTTCTGCCTGGTGGCGAGGTCGCCAAAACCGTGGCGCCGGGGCAGGTGCTGCTGACTCGGGTCATCGGTGTCCCGGGCGGGCAGGAAGCTGGCCGGGCCGTATGGGCCGGTTGTGGGATCGTGCTCTCCTCCGCCGATGCCGGGGCGGTGCTCGAGATGACCGCAGAATGGCGCCGCGAGATGGAGATGAATTCCGGATCCTTCGCACTGGGGGAATGGCAGGAGTTTGCCAAGCGGTATGGGTACATGCTCCTCTGGGCATTTGCGCAGCTGCGCGTGGATGCCTTGGTGGATGCCGTGGCGCATATCCGTTTCCGTACTCCTGACGGACAACCCTATCTCTATGCCGTGGCTCTGTACGACCATCATGAATATCGGTTGTTTGCGGATCGGTTGTCGGAGATGGAGGAATTGCGATCGGGCCAACCGGCCGGTTCAGCGGCGAGCCGGGGGCCGGCCGATGGTGTTCCCCCGACTTTGACCTGGGTCCAGCGTGAGGCCGCCGGACCGGCCGAGACGATCGTGGCGCGGCTGACGCTGACCTCCTCCCAGCTGATTGTGGAATGCGACGGGCCGGAGCGGCTCGACCGGATCAAGCACCGGCTGGCGGCTTCGTTGGGATTTTCGCTACATTTCCGCGGCGAGACGTTGGCACCGCCGGCTCGGCAATTGTCGGTGGGAGAATTGATGTCGGACGAGTCGCTGGCCCTGGTTGTCACACCAGACGAAGACCGTGCTCTCCTCAACCAGTTTCTGGAGAAGGCCTATCTCGAATGGTCGGATCAGCCCCATCGCTCGCTCGGCGGGCAGACGCCGCGTCATGCCGCCGCGACTGCGGAGATGCGCGGCGCGGTCGGCGTCTTGATCGACGAAATGGCCCGGCGCGATCCGGGCCTGTTACGGACGGGCCGGGCCGCGTTCAATTATAACCGGCTTCGCGCGCATGTGGGGCTGGATGAAGTGCCGGGGTAAGCTTACGCCCACCCCTTGCCTCTCGACGAAATCGCGTATACAACCATGCACAGACCATGAAGGGATTGGAAAGCTGCTGGGCGGACATTTTGCCCGCATTATCCATGAGCGCTTCTGCTGCAACCGCCGATACGCCGCTCCGACAAGCCTGGCCGTGGTGTTCGCACGGCCAGGCGGGCAGGCTCGCCCCTCACGACCTCGACGTACTGTTTCAAGTACGACTCGGTCGCTCAGGGCTCCGCGTGCCCGTCTCGCCTGGCGTCTTGGCGGTTTCGTCACGAACCG
>JAYWIP010000217.1:0-4401 GCA_039794465.1 Nitrospira sp. | reverse complement strand
GCCAAAACCCGCATCGAGCCGTTCAATTGTTCCATAGTGCGCGGCCCGATGATCGGTGCTGTGACCACCGGTTGCTGCAACAGCCACGCCAGCGCCACGTCGGCGGGCCGTTCGCCCATGTCGCGACAGAACGCCTCGTAGGCTTCCAGCTTCTGACGGTGTCGGTCGATGTCTTTCTTCACGTCCTCGTCCGCGCGCCGCCCGACCGACGCCGGCTCGAGCGCCCCCGCCAGCAACCCGCGCGCCAGCGGGCTCCAGGGAATCAGGCCGATGCCGTATGCCTTGCAGGCGGGAATGACTTCCAGCTCGACCGTCCGTTCCGCCAGATTGTAGAGGCTCTGCTCGGAGACCAGTCCGAGAAAGTGACGACTCCTCGCCAGTTCTTGGGCTTGCGCCAGATTCCAGCCGGCAAAATTGCTGCTCCCGACATACAGAATCTTTCCTTCGCGGACCAACTGCTCCATCGCCTGCCAGATTTCTTCCCAGGGCGACTCCCGATCGACATGGTGCATCTGGTAGAGATCGATGTAGTCGGTGCCCAACCGCCGCAAGCTCTCGTCGCAGGCGCGCCTGATATGCAAGGCCGAAAGCCGCGACTGATTCGGCCACTCGCCCATCCGGCCGAAGGCTTTTGTCGCGAGCACCACCTTATCGCGCCGTCCCCCCTGCTTCAGCCACCGCCCGACGATCTGCTCGGTCCATCCTTCTCCCAGCTTCCATCCGTAGACGTTCGCTGTGTCGAAAAAGTTGATGCCGAGCTCCAGCGCCCGATCCATGATCGCGAAACTGTCGGCTTCATTGGTCTCCGGCCCGAAGTTCATCGTGCCGAGACAGAGCCGGCTGACCTTGACACCCGAACGGCCGAGATGGACGTATTGCATAGGTCTCTTATAGTGCGGGGAGAACCGGGATGTCGAGGGCCTGATCCCGGCAAGGAACCACCAGGATTACCGTGGCCACCACCATGTTTACCCCGGGAGGCTCCCATTCAGAAATCGAGATTCTCGAAACGCTCGCGCGCCTCCGGCCACGGCATCACGATATCGATCTTTGCTATGCCTGGCCGTTCGATTTGCAGTTGGTTGCCAAAACGTTGGCGGAACAACTGCGAGGATGGATGTGAGACCGCTCTTTCTCCTGAGGCATAGAGTACAGAGTTGGGGGATACAACCGTCGATCCAAAAAAGATAACTCTGCTTCATCGCGACACTCCTTCTTCATTTCCCTATGGCTGGGGCTAGCTGATCCGGTTTGGGGCCACACACAACCACCTGTACCTGCGCTTGCCCTCGGAATATGCATGAAACACAGTTTAGAGAAGGTCTAATTGGTTTTCGTGCGGGATGGGGAATACCCCGATAATGACCCATGGATTCGGGGAGAATCCGTGAAACTGTTGCAACGTACCCAGAAAGAAATGCAGGTCACGACCGGAAAACTCGTCGAGGTATTTGTGACGAACCTTTTCCAACGCAGCAGCTTCAGAACCAACCGTCGATTGGAGACAGTTCCAGTAGAGCTGGCCGGCCTCCCAATCAAGGACCTGAAGTTCACTTTCTCGACCATCAGCATCTGCGAAGCGGTAGGAAAAGTTGAATGGCAGCTTTTTCATCAACCGAAAGGTCTTCCGCCAACCTTCCTCTTCAAAGAGATTGCCTTGAGAGGCACTCTGCCGCATAGCCGCCACCTTGGCCTCATCCCAGTCACGCTCACACGCCTCCCAGGTGAAATCAAGAATTCGCATCGGCTTAAAAATCGCAAGGGAGATGGTATTGGCTTTCGCGCCATCGAGCAGCGGTTGGAGGCGGTCGTACACATGAGAGGTCTTCAGGAGTACCCGTCGCCGTTCTCTCCAGTTATTGTCGGTCCCCAGATGACCGACGCGGCACATGTCTGTAGGGTCCAGCAGGCGATACGTCTCAGGCCTGCGGTCGGTGGGGCTCTTCACGAGCTCGGCCTCAATCCAATCAAACTTCGCGTACTGGTCCTCTTCTTCAAGCCGACGGAATGGAACTGGATAGAGCCGCACCCACGACCCATCGGCGCGCACCCCTGCGGTGCACACCATCTCTCCATACTTCCGCGAGAGGGTGGGATAGGTCTTGACCGTAATGAGCACGCGTTCCTTTGGCATCACGGTTCAGGCTTATAAGTGGACCGGCTCTAACCTCCCACCACCACTTTTCTCGAATACCTTTGCGACGCAATGGCGATGACACTGATGCGGTAGCTCTTCGAAGCAGGTCAGCGCAACTCTATGTTTGTCATCCACCAGCCACCGCCGAATACGATCTAACGATGCTGTCTGACGTGGCAGATGCTCCCGCTCATACGTTGCGAACAGGGCGTCGTAGTCCTTCTGGGTTTCTAGATTTCGCCGCTTATTGGAGTCAATACCCAATTCCGGAATGTGTTCATATTGTATTCCCACGCCCTCGCATGCGTTGCTCAGTGTGGCTTTGGAAAATCCATATTTCCGACTCAATGGGTTACGTCGGACATCACACAACAGCGTCACTCCAGCCCGTAATAATTGATTCAGATAGTGCTCCAAACACTTTCCCTCATAGCCGATGGTCAAAAGCGCCGGGCCAGCCTGGTCAACAACCGCGTCGGCTATACGGCGCCGAGATTCCATGTCATGCAAGACCTTCTCAACAATCTCGCTTCGAGTAGCATAGTAGGGGTAACGGCGGTACACCTCCGCGATCAGCGCATTCCCACGCAGACTCGTATGCCTCCGGCAGAATTGTGCCACCGATGCCGGTTCAACTGGACGCTGCCGCGCGACCTTCCTGCCGGCGTTCGTCATTCGCCAGTGCTGCTCGTCCTCTTCCAGCAAACCAGCCTCAATCAGGCGGCGCTTATCCGCGTATGACGTGAAGGAGAATCCTCCAAAGCGATAGGGCACAAACTCATAGCTCGGCGTCTCCTCGCATTCCTTGGTGTAGAGGAAGAGCAGCTTCTGGAAATCCATGTGGCCAATGGGGCCATCAAGTGCTTTCAGGAGCGTGAGGATCAATCGCTGTCGTTCGAAAAGCATGGAAGACGTTACCTCACAACGGGATAGACGGTAATCTATCCTGACAACAACCTACCGAGCAGCAAGTCTCACGCGTGTACAATCTATCAGAAGCGACTGAGTCACTTGTGCCCAGAGTAACTGAGTGCCTAACATGGCCAGCCAAAGCCAGCTTGCCAGATTGTTCAGCCGCCGAACAAGAGAGCTTCGAGTTCATCTCTTGATGGGACATGCGAATCAGAAAGGATCTTTATGACTATTCTGCGAAGCAGGCTCATCGAGTCAAACAATGCTTTCCGATCAATTGATGATCGGTCGTGCGCTGCGGAGGAGCGTTTATCATATAGCTTCATTACCTCACTATGGACAAGCTTTCGTTGTGGGCCCGGCGGCTCTAGAAAAGAAGCGATCAGCGATGATACGCGGAAACGCAATTCACTTCGTGTTGGCGAGAAAAGTCCCTCTAGTGCAGCCCACACCAACAGGAGTCCAAGAGCATGGTCCGGTATAAAATGAGCTTGATCCAATGCTTCAACGGCGAGGCGAAATTCCTTTCGCTCGTTAGCAAGACGCCCACCAGATAACCAGCTGTCTCTTACCCAGCAAAGCCTTTCTTCGGTAACGGATCGACCCGAATGGGACTCGAGATAAATTCCTCGCGCCTGCGTTTCAAAAGGGAACAATTGGAGATCTTCCAGTTCTTTCATATCACATACCGCGAGAGGCAATTTAGAAATAACGGTTGCTGTTACTGAAGGTGCCGACCATATCCGCATTAATGCAACCACCCAACGTGCCAAGTGAAACGCATCCCGCCCTATACGAGCAGAGGCTGCCTTGGGAATATGCAACTCCGCCGATATTCTATACTCTTGAAGACCCGGTAGCGGTTTCGTCTCTCTCGTCACATTGATCCAGGTAGACCCATCCTCATCCTTCCTCATTGGACGATCACGTATTCCATCGTCTTTCAGTGACTCAAAAACCATCATGTAGTTGCCCAGGAGGACACTTTTCGTCTTAGCTAATCGAATCCCCTCTCCAAGGTCCAATTGCTCAAATTGAAGATCAATTCCGGAAAGCCCCAGATACAAGTCATCTTCCGGAGAAATTGTCAGCATGGTACTCATACAAGCAGTATGGTATCGACACAGCTTCAGACCGATTTAGTCCTAGTTGTTGGCCGCTAACGTATCGTATCAGAGGCATGCCATGTGAACATCTAACTTATTGTTGTATCTGCTGACAGATGAACAACCAAGGCTATGGAAAAGAAAAATTAAATGGGGTGGATGACGGGTTTCGAACCCGCGACCTCCGGATCCACAATCCGGCGCTCTAACCAGCTGAGCTACACCCACCATGGAGAAGTCACTGAG
>JAYWIP010000216.1:0-8441 GCA_039794465.1 Nitrospira sp. | reverse complement strand
GATCGGGTCGGTGGTGAGCGGCGATGCAACAGAGCCCTGATGCAGCGATGTCTGTTTTTGGTCGTGTTGCTTGCTGTGGGTGCTCAGTCTGAAGAGGTTGGAGCTGACATGAAACGGCGGCAGCAAGGGATTCTGACGGGCATGCCGTTCATGACGCATGTGTCGTCACGCTCGTTTGTGGACGATACTGGGCGAAAGATCTCGCTTGCGAAGACGCCGGTCCGCATTGTGTCTCTGGCCCCCAGCATCACGGAGATCTTGTTTGCGATCGGAGCCGGCGGGCAAGTCGCCGGTGTGACGCAGTTCTGTGATTTTCCTCCCGAAGTGGCCACGAAGCCGAAGGTCGGTTACGCCAATCCGAACCTGGAATCGCTGGTCGCGTTGCAACCGGATCTGGTTCTGGCGCCGAAAGAATTTCTCAAGCCGGATCTGGTTGCCTCGCTCGAGCATCTGCACATTCCGCTCTTCGTTGTTTCAGGCCTGACGGTCGATGACATCTTTTCGCAAATCGAGACCATCGGGCGGATGACGGATCATCAGGCGGAGGCCGCGGCGCTCACGATGGAGGTGCGGCGGCACATCGCGTCAGTCAAGCAGCTGGTGCAGGGGCAACCGCCGGTGCGGGTGCTCTATGTGCTCAACAGTCAGCCGCTGATTACCGTGGGGCCCGGCAGTTACATCGATCAGCTGATCAGGCTCGCCGGAGGTCTCAACGTGGCGGCCAAGAGTACTACGCCGTATCCCCGTCTGAGCATGGAAACGGTGCTGGCGGAAGATCCGGAAGTGTTGGTGTTTCCGGTGGGGGAGGCCGAAGGGATCTCCGAGAGCGAACAGCAGACATGGCGACAGTGGTCCGGCCTGTCAGCAGTCAAGCAGGCGCGCCTGCGTCAGATTTCGGCGGACTTACTGAATCGCCCCGGTCCACGCATCGGCCAGGCCTTGGACCGGCTGGTTACCCTTCTGCATCCGTCGCTGGCTGGACCGGCACTCAGCGGGAGGCCATAACCCGATGCCTAATGGACAGGCCACACCTCTTACCTCGACGGCAGGCGGACCGCCGGCAGCCAACTTGATCACGCAGCCCGCCGCGGCCGGATGGGCCCGGTCCGGTGCCATCGTGACCAGCCGCCGTCGGTGGCTGGTGCTGATCGGTTTACTGGTGGCCTCAGTTGTTGTGGCGCTTGTGAGCAGCTGTTTCGGCGCGGCACGCGTATCGGGTCGCGATCTGCTGGCGGCCTTGCTGGAACTGGTGACGGTCGGCCGCATCGATGGTGCGGTGGACGAGACGACGGGCGCCATTCTATTTCAGATCAGGTTGCCCCGCGTGCTGATGGGATTTCTTGTCGGCGGCACATTGGCGATCGTAGGGGCCACGTTGCAAGCCCTGTTGCGCAACGCGCTGGCCGATCCTTACGTTCTCGGCGTGTCGAGTGGAGCTGCGTTGGGTGTCGCCCTCGCGATGCTTTTGGGTCTGGGAACGATCGCGGCCGTCGTATCGGTGTTGCCGCTGTGGGGATTTGCCGGCGGCATAATGGCCCTGATCCTCATCTATCGGCTGGCACAGTCGCACGGCCGCTTGCCGATCCACAGCCTGTTGCTGGCCGGGGTGATACTCAATGCCATGCTCACGGCGTTGATCATGTTCATTACGTCGATCATGGATCCGGCCCGTTCCGCGGGGCTCATGGCGTGGCTCATGGGATCGTTGACGCCTCAGAACTGGCCTAGTCTGGCCGGCATCGCGGTCTATTTGACGGCCGGTGTGTTGTTCTTGCTGTGTCAGGCGCAGGGGCTGAATGTGCTCACGCAGGGAGAGGACCAGGCGCGGTCGTTGGGGATCGATACGGAACGGATGAAGCGCCGGCTGTATGTGCTGACGGCCATGTTGACCGGAGGGGTTGTGTCCGTCAGCGGGATGATCGGCTTCGTCGGGATGGTGATTCCTCATGCAGTCCGGATGGCGATCGGATCGGATCACCGTCTGCTGATGCCGGCGTCGGCCTTTGTCGGCGGTATGTTCCTGGTGTTGTCGGATACGGTGGCGCGGACAGCCTTTGCGCCAGCCGAGATCCCTGTGGGTGTCGTGACGGCGCTGGCCGGAGGCCCGTTTTTTCTGTATCTCCTCCTGTGGCGAAAAGATCGGATGGCCTAAATGGTGACACAGGTACTGTCCCGGCCGGACGCCGGACAGGTGGCAACGACGGCGATATTGGCGGTCGAGGAGGTCTCGTTCCGCTACAGCCTGTCCCAGTCCGGCCGTCCGTGGACGATCGAGCGGGCCTCGTTCGACGTTGCGCCCGGTGAAGTGCTGGGAATCGTCGGGCCCAATGGATCGGGCAAGTCGTCGTTGTTGAAACTATCGGCCGGGTTGTTGCGCCATGAGTCCGGAATCATTCGTCTGGCAGGACAGGCCATCGGCAATCTTTCCCCACTCGCCATCGCCAGAACGTTGGCCTTTGTCCCGCAGGACCAGGCTCACGAGTTTCCCTTTACGGTTGCGGAGACGGTGCTGATGGGGCGGTTTCCCCATCGGCAGACCGGGTGGTGGAGTATGGGGATGGAGGCTGAGCGAGAGGACGATCTCGCGGCGGCTCACCGGGCCATGGTCGAGGCCGATGTGGTTGATCTGGCCGATCGGCTTGTGTCCGAATTATCCGGCGGAGAGCGGCAGCGTGTCATCATGGCGCGGGCGTTGGCGCAAGAGCCGCGCATCTTGTTGCTGGATGAACCGACGGCCTTTCTGGATCTCAGTCATCAGATTGAGATGTGCGCGTTAATTCAGCGTTTGGTGAAAGAGCGGTTGCGGACGGTCGTGCTGGTGTCGCATGACTTAAACGTCGCGAGTCTACTGTGTGATCGTTTGCTGATGGTGAAGGATGGGAAAATTTATGCGCATGGGACGCCGGCCGAGACGATTCGGCCGGATGTGTTGCGTGCCGTCTACGGATGCGACGTGGTGGTCGATCCTCATCCGCAGACCGGCGCGCCGCGGGTTACCTTAGGAGTAGTTTAGTGAACATGCCTGTCGGCCAAGTCCCCGGCCGACGGGCCATGAATCAGACAGGGGACGATGTTCTTTAGGAGGAAGTTGCGTTTAGGAGAAGCGCTGCCGGTGACGGGGAAGATGGTGCAAGTCCATCACGGTGCCGCCACTGTAAGCGGGGAGTGTTCTTCCAGATAGGCCACTGATTGGGCGTCAATCGTCAACCGTCAATCGTTACGCAGAAGCTGGGTTAAGTTCGGTTCCTGCGTTTGACGAATGGCCGATGACGACTGACGAAAATTGGGAAGGCGGAAGAACGCAACGATCCGCGAGTCAGGAGACCCTTCCGGCAGACGGTTCGACTCAACCCTTCGAGCACAAGGGAGGTCCATCGTGCGTTACCGTTCAGCCGTAGTGTGTTTGTGTGTTATTGCCAATGGGTTGTTTGCCTCTGGTCCCGTTCCTGCCTCAGCTCAGTCAGACGATCCAGAGCCGATTGAAGCGAAGGAAGTCGTCGTCACCAGCACCCGCCTGCCTGATACGCCCGTCGATGCCAGGACTCTCCCGGCAAAAGTCACCATCATTACGGCGGAAGACATCAAAAAGACCGGCGCGAAGACGGTTCAGGAAGCCATTCAATGGGCAACGGGCATCGTGATGTACGACCAAATTGGAAATGGGTTCCAGCAATCCATCGATCTGAGAGGATTCAACGGGCAGCCGGTGCCGGGCATCAGTGTCTTTGTCGACGGAGTTCGGGTCAACGAGCCGGATTTTAATACGACGAATTTTGATCTCATCTCGTACGATACGATCGAACGGATTGAAATCCTACCGGGCACCTCCGCTATCTATGGTAAGAATGCCTTGGGCGGCGTCATCAATATTATTACCAAACGAGGAGGTGAGAAGCACCAGGCGACTTTGGATGGTCTTTGGGGGAGCTTCGGGCGTCAGCGCTATACGATCAATGCAAGCGGCCCGATTGGCAAGCTGGATTACCATGCCAATTTCGGTCGAGAGATGGAAGTTGGATATCGTGATAATTCGGGCGCGTCGATCTCCCGTTTTTCAGGCCGCCTCGGATTCAGACCGATCGAACAGACAGATCTGTCCGTCTCCTACAACTATGTGAAAGACAAGCTGCATCAGGCGGGGCAGTTGCCGTTGACACTTGCGGATATCAATCCTAGGCGGAACTTTACTCCAGGGGATCTTGACGAAAAGGAGCTTAACTTTGTCCGTGGCACCGTACGCCAGGGCCTTCCCCTCGGTTTTGCGCTCAATGGTAATGTCTACTATCGACACCTCGATCAGGACTTATTCAATGTCAGTCAACCGTTCTTGGTGGGAGGAGTCCCGTTTACGGGGACCACCACGACAGAGACTGAACAGCGGGGAGGAACCGCACAGCTCAGCCATGATTTGGCGTGGTGGGGGCAAAAGAATCAATTGGTCGCCGGGGGAGAGATCATTCGAAACGATCTCATGAGCCGCTTGTCCTCCTTCTCCGACTTTGGCCCGTTTTCCAATCGACTGGCTTCCGTGGAAGACATTCATGCGGTCTATGTCCAGGACTCGCTGCACTTGCTCCCAAGCTCGAAGCTGTTGAACGTTGTTCTTACGGGTGGCGTTCGCTACGACTATCAACGAATTACCGCAGACTCTCGAAATTCGTTCGGGACGGTGACTGCCGGCAGCCTTCGGTATGATCGCACAACACCCAGGGGTGGGCTGACTCTGCTTCTTCTGGAGACGGTGAGCCTCTATTACAATTATTCAGAAGGATTTCGTGTGCCGACTACACAGGAGATGTTCACCCTTACCGGTTTACCCAATTTGGATCTGAAGCCCGTTCGTGCCAAGAATCATGAAATTGGACTGAAGACTCGACTTGGATCGCAGGCGGAGGGAAGCGTTGCCTTCTATCATAATACGAGCAACGACATATTTTTTAGCTGCATCGTCTGTACGGCCTTTGATGGACAGAACAGAAATGCCGATGATGTCCGACGACGTGGCGTCGAAACGACTCTGAAGGCCAAGTGGAACGAGTATCTGGATGCGGTATTCAACTACAGCTATACTGAAGCCGAATTTCGCTCGCCGATTAATCTGTCTCTGACCAAGATGGTGCAGCGGGGCGATGAGTTTCCTCTGGTACCCAACCATCGTATGGGTTTCATTATTAACACGCATCCAATCAAGGATCTCACCCTATCACTGACGGGCTTATACGTGGGTTCTCAGGTCTTTCTGAATGATGAGAGCAATGCCAATCCCCGCCTGCCTGGTTATTACATTATGAACATTCGGGTTTCTTATGAGCAGAAAGTGCCAGGTGGCCTGTTGAGCGGCTTTTTCTTAGTGAATAATGTAACGAACAATCACTATTTCACATTTGGCTCGATTGCGCAGAACACCATTACCGGAAACGGTGGCTTAGAGCGGTTTGTGGTGCCTGCACCAAGCGTCGGCTTTTTTGGTGGGGTTAGCTACCGATTCGAAGGGCTGAACTGATCTACTGATACAAAGGAGATTATGCGCATCACCAAAGTGTATACCAAGACGGGCGACAAGGGGAAAACCCGGTTGGCCGGAGGGCAGCCGGTGTGGAAAGACGCCGTGCGCGTAGAGGCCTACGGTACGGTCGATGAGCTCAGTGCGGTCATCGGAGTGGTGCGAGCTCAGTTACTGAACGAACAAAAGGACACACGGCTGGCACAGGTCGAGCGCGAGTTGCGCTGGGTGCAGAACAAGCTGTTCGACATCGGCGGTATCCTGGCAACGATACCTGGCCAGTCGTTCCCGAACATGCCGTCGATTGAGAAGGCCGACGTGGCCCGACTGGAACGATCGATCGACGGCTGGCAGAAAGATCTTCAGCCTCTGAAGGAATTTATCTTGCCGGGAGGTGGAGCAATCGGCAGCATGCTTCATCTCGCCCGTACCGTCTGCAGACGCGCCGAGCGTCGCTGTGTCAGTCTGATGCGGAAGGAACAAGTGGACACAACGAGCCTTGTATTTCTCAACCGCCTGAGCGATGCGCTCTTTGTCCTCGCGCGATGGGTGACGCATTCGCTCGGCGAATCGGAGGTCCTGTGGGAACGCACAAAACTCACATGATCAGGTGAAGCGTTCCAAGTTGGGCTGGGTACTCATGCGGTTCTAGCGATCCTCTCTCTGCGATCCATCCTGGGCCTGTCCCATGCTCCTTGTCTTGGCCAGATAAGGTGCATAGGTACAGTCGTCCTCACACCCGTCTGAGCGCATCTCTGCCCGTGTAACGCCGTCAATTTTCACCGATTTCTTGCATACAGTCGGCAAGGCGATAGACTCGCCTGAGCGGTCACTGACCATCAGTGTTGCGAGTGGGGGGCGAGGATGCGTGCGCGAACCTCTGTCTTTGCGCTGGGGCTGAGCATTGGCCTGTGGACAGTGATAACGGCCTCTCCGACCCATGCGAAGACAGGCGATGAAACCGAGGTGGCGGAATTGCTGATCACGCTGCTTAAAGCGGGCCGATCCATTGTGTCCGAGCACCAGGACCTGATCAATGATGCGAGGAAGGGCCACAAGGGATTCACGGATGAGCAGATGAACCGCCAACTGATTGAACGCTTCAAGGCTGAGACTCATATCGATTTGTCGCAACCGAACACGCTTCCCTATCGGGAACTCCTGCTGGCCATGGTCCAAGCCGAGCGCGAGGTAATTTTCGACGCGCAACCGGTGATCAACAAGCAGGGCATCGCCTACAAAGGGTTTGGTCCTTCCGTCTTCGCCAGGAAAGCCGGACAGAAGTATTTTGCCAAGACCGGAATCACAGTGAAGTTGACCGGAATGGAACATCGGTTTCCGGGCAATCAGCCCGATGACTTTGAAGCCGAGGTGCTCCGCATGTTCGCCGATCCGCGCCATCCGAAGGGGCAACCATATGCAAAGGCGACGATCGTCAACGGCAAACCGGCCGTGCGCGTGTTGACTCCCGACTATGCCGATGCCAGCTGTTTGGCATGCCATGGAAGCCCGAAGGGAGAATGGGACATGACCGGCATGAAGAAGGAAGGATGGAAAGAGGGAGCACTGGCCGGTGCGATCAGTGTTGTGGTGCCGATCCGGTGACAAGGCCTGAACGGGCATGACATGAGAGGAACATGTTCATGAGCAAGATCGTAGTCGTCGATGATTCGTACGCGGAGTTGCAGTTGATCGCGTTTTATCTCACAGCCGCCAAGCATACCGTTGTCTCCTTGTCCAACGCGGACGATCTCGAGCGCACACTTGCTGCCGAGAAGCCGGACCTCATTGTCCTGGATGTCGTTATGCCGGGGAGAAACGGATATCAGGCGTGCCGGGATTTGAAGAGCAACGAGCGGTTCAAGAACATTCCGATCGTATTGTGTACATCCAAAGGGAATGAAAGCGACAAGTTTTGGGGTCAACAGCAGGGCGCCAATGGGCATGTCGTGAAACCGTTCAAGCCGGAAGATCTGCTGCACGCAGTGAGGCAGGCCTTAGGGTGACTGGACCGTTCTCGCTTCGCGTGTATCGATGGAAACCATGGAACCGACAGTTGAATCGGGTCAACCTCCAGTTCAGGGCGAAGCAGGCTCCGCGGAATCGGCAGGGGCTTTTCGGATTTGCATCGTGACGTTTGAGAAGGAGTCTCTCGCGATCGACCTGAGCCAGGTACGCGAGGTATTCAAGATTGATTCGATCACACCGGTGCCAGGGATGCCACCGGCGCTGGTTGGTGTCGTCAATATTCGTGGCAGTATTGTTCCCGTCGTCGATTTGCACCCATCGTTAGGCCTGCCAAGTGTGACCGTACCGCGCTATGCCGTTGTGGTGGAGCACGGGGCGCGGGGCGTCGGCATCCTTGTCAATGACGTGCCGGAAATTCAGACGGCTGCTGTCGAGGATCTGCAGGAGATGTCGTCCGGCGAGGAGGCGGGGGCATGTCCGTTTCTTTCCGTAGTCTTGAGAACGGCTGGCCGGACGATCGGCATGATGGACGTCTCCAGGCTGCTGGTCATGATTGAGGGCAAGGTTGACCGGCAAGCGGCCTGAATGTGCGGTGAACGCTCGACAGACTGATTGATAAGCCGAGAAATGATCCTGTGAAGGCGATCGGCGTCGCCTCGCAGGAAGGAGGGGAGTTATGGCGCGGTCTAGCAAGTCAGCAGGGTGGGTGGTCGGAGCGTGGTTTCACAACCTTAAGACGCTCCCGAAGTTGATTGTGGGGTTCTCCTCCGTCGGTGCGATGATGCTTGTCGTTGTCGTGATCGGCCTGATCGGCATGAACCAGGTGAAAAGCGGGCTGCAGTCCGTTTACGAAGGATCGACGGCGGCACTCTCGAACGTCGGTGTCAGCAGCACGAATCTCGGCCTCTATCACGGCGCACTATTGAGCGCCGGACGCCACATGAGGAAGCACGAATTTGACGAGGCGATC
>JAYWIP010000215.1:0-2227 GCA_039794465.1 Nitrospira sp. | reverse complement strand
TGCTGCATTTGACCGGGGTGAAGGCCGTGAATCCCCAGTATGAACGGCTGGGCGAGCTCTCGGTGCAACTGGATGACCTCAAACACTTCCGCCAACTGAACAGCAAGTGCGCCGGACACCCGGAATACCGCTGGACTTCCGGCGTGGAGACGACGACGGGTCCGCTCGGACAAGGAATCGCCACCAGCGTCGGGATGGCGATCGCCGCCCAGTGGCAAGGCCACTACTTTAATCGCCCGGGGTTCGACATGTTCGACTACGACGTCTATGCGTTGTGCGGCGACGGCTGCATGATGGAAGGCGTCTCAGCAGAAGCCGCATCCCTGGCGGCGCACTTGAAACTCTCCAATCTCTGCTGGATCTACGACAACAATAAAATCACCATCGAAGGGCACACAGACTGGGCCTTCAGCGAAGACGTGGCTACGCGGTTCATCGGATACGGATGGAACGTGACCCGAGTCGGCGACGCCAACGATCTCGACATGCTCGAACGGGCCTTGACCACGTTCAAACGGGAAACGGGGCGACCGACGCTGATCATCGTCGATAGCCATATCGCGTATGGTTCTCCCAATAAACAAGACACCCACGCCGCGCACGGCGAACCCCTGGGCGAGGAAGAGATCCGGTTGACGAAACGCAATTACGGCTGGCCCGAGCATGACAAGTTCCTTGTTCCGAACGGTGTCCGCGAGCATTTTCAGCAGGGCATGGGTAAACGCGGACGGGAGGCACGCGCAGCCTGGATGGCAAAGTTTGAGAACTACCAACGCCAATTCCCCCGGCTCGCCGATCATCTCTTGCAGATGCAGCAGCGCCAACTGCCTGAGGGGTGGGACAAGGATCTTCCCGTATTCCCTCCCGATACCAAGGGGGTGGCTGGTCGAGATGCCTCGGCCAAAGTCCTCAACGCTCTGGCACAGAGTGTCCCGTGGCTGTTAGGAGGATCAGCAGACCTCGCTCCATCGACGAAGACCCGCTTGACCTTCGAGGGAGCCGGCGATTTCACTGCGAAGGATCGCGGCGGCCGCAACCTGCATTTCGGCGTCCGGGAACATGCGATGAGCTCCGTGTTGAACGGACTCTCCCTCTCCAAAGTACGCCCCTACGGCTCCGGCTTCCTGATCTTCAGCGATTACAGCCGGGGTGCGATCCGATTGAGCGCGCTGATGGAAATTCCGGTCATCCACATCTTCACGCATGATTCGATCGGGGTCGGCGAGGATGGTCCCACACACCAGCCGATCGAACAGCTCGCCTCATTGCGGGCCATTCCCAATCTCATCGTCCTACGACCGGCGGATGCCAATGAAGTCACAGAAGCCTGGCGCGTCATCATGCAGTTGAAACATGAACCGGTGGCGTTGATTCTGACCAGACAGGCCCTTCCCACGATCGACCGGGCAAAATATGCAGCCGCATCCGGCCTGGCAAAAGGTGCGTACGTGTTGGCCGATATGCCCGGAGGAAAACCGGAGTTGCTGTTACTCGCCAGTGGCAGTGAAGTCTCGCTCTGCCTTGAGGCAGCGGAGCAATTGAAGACGGAAGGGATCAAGGCCCGCGTGGTGAGCATGCCGTCATGGGAATTGTTCGAGCATCAGCCGCAGGCCTATCGCGACAGCGTGATTCCGCCGAACGTGACAGCCCGGGTCTGCGTGGAACAGGCCTCAACCTTTGGGTGGGCTTGCTATGCCGGGCTGACCGGCGAGGTCATCGGCATGACATCGTTCGGCGCCTCGGCTCCTCTCAAGGAACTTCAAAAGAAATTTGGGTTCACGGTAGCCAACGTCGTCGCGGCGGCGAAAGGGCAGCTCCAGAAACGCGCGAAAGCCGCCTGATCACGGCTCTTGTGAATGACACCACCCGCGGCGCACGACCGGTGTGCTGATCTGAGTCCTCGCCGCCAGGGGCTCCTCGACCTCACCGAGGTTCGTTGCCACAAATTTGGCTCACCCTGCGCGGGCTGTGCTATTGCCACAGCCCGCGCAGACTCGGCACGAGCGACCAATTCGTTAAACAGCTATGCGGCCGATTTGGACGCCATACGCTCACACGATTCCGCACACCGTCGACACATCTCGATGCACTGTTTGACCAGCTGATCGTCTCCTGCTACTTGCAGGCAATCCTTACCGCACTGTTTACACAGGTCAGCACAGAGGCGGCAGACTCGATCGTGAAATGCTGACTCCCGCAGCATGTAATCAATCGTGGTCGCGCACAT
>JAYWIP010000214.1:0-8087 GCA_039794465.1 Nitrospira sp. | reverse complement strand
GTGGATCGGGCAATGCGATAGAGCCCGTTCCACCGGTGATTTTTCATTCAATGCGATCGGCGCTGCCGTGAAAGCCGAACGTGAATCAGCCGGACACCAGCGCACGGTACCCAGCCAAATCAATAGATCGGCTCCCAGACAATTCACGGCCAGGCGAGATCTTCATGCAAAACGTTGTGAGGAAGATCGTCCGGCAGATCAGGGCTGCTTGTGTGGGGTATCTCGGTTTGGTGAGGAGCGGCGGATTGGATGTGATTTCGAATGGTCGGTCGCGTCTACACGACGTTCCAGCAGGCCAGTCAGCTGTTCCTCGATGACGCGGTCCAGCCGGTGCCGAGTGAATGTCGGGAATCGAATGAACTCAACGCCGAACCGGTTCCCGCGAGACCAACGAATTTTCCCCAACTCGATAAACAATGAACTAGTCGGATCAGGCAAGATGAGACTCAATCTGACGTAGCTTCCTGCCAGTACAGTCCTGTCACAGGTCACAGAACAACCGGTCAGTGAGAGGTCGCCCAAGGTCCCTTCGCCGACGAAAGGAGCGCCCCCAAAAATCACCGGGTAGGTGACCGGATACCGGTGGTACGAGCGGAAATTCGTTTCAGCGTCGGCCATCTCGGTGCTCCTGACTGCTGCGCAGTCTAGCGCAGGAGACTCGACCCGTCCTATACCTCTGAGGAGGGGCTGGATCGCCCATGATGAGAGAGAATGACGCGCACAGTCAATCGGAGGTATCGGGCGCAGAACCTACGGCAGTCCGCTGGGCTTGTCCGTAGGAGCAGGGAGTGGAGCAGTCCGCTCTAACCGTTCGAGCACATCTTGCTTGAGTTTCGTGGGCTCTTCGATTCGATTGTCGCGTTGCAGTGTGTTGATTTCCTTTGCCTTTCTGGCATTCAGCTCGACCATATCCATCTCGTCCCGCACAAGATGAGGGGTCAGAAACACGAGGAGATTCAATTTCTCCACAGACCGACTTTGGGATCGGAACAGCCATCCCAGCATGGGAATATCGCCTAATAACGGGACTTTTCTCTCGCTGAGGGTGACGTTGTCGCGGACCAACCCGCCGATGACGAGCGTTTGCTCGTCATGAGCGATCGTCGTGGTTTCCATCGAGCGTTTTGTCGTCGTGGGCCCCACCGGTATCGTGGCCGTTCCGGCGCCGATGGTTTGTGCGACATTCTCCGCGATGGCGGTAATCTCTTGTTTGATGTCGAGGCGAATCAGGTCATCCTCAAGCACTTGTGGAGTCAGTTCCAGCGTGACGCCCACGTCCTTCCGCTCAATGGTCACCAGTGTGCCGCCCGTAATCCCCTGGGATTGACCGGTGGGGAATGGACGGTTTTCACCGACGACGATCTTGGCTTTCTGATTATCCGCCGCCAGCACTTGGGGGGTGGAGAGGATATTCGTATCGGTCAAGTTCATCAGCAACTGCATGAAGGCGCGGACGTTGATCGTATTCAACACCGTGATGCCGCCGCCTGTGGCGCCGTCTGCCGCAGCTCCCCCGATGATACGCGCCACTGACGCGAGATCTTCCGGCGCCCGGTTGATCCCGCCGATCCCCTGCAAGGCCCCTGATTTCCCAGCTCCGAGCACCTGTGTGGGATCGGTGCCGATCTGTCTCAAGCGGTCCACTTGCACTTCGAGGATGACGGCTTCCACGAAAACTTGTCGCCGTTTGACATCCAGTTCACGAATCACCGACTGCAACCGGCCATATGCGGTTTTTGTCGCGCTGATGATGATGGAGTTGGTGGGTTTGTCGGCGAACACCTGAACGGGCGCTTCGAATTCCGTGAGGGGTCTGATCGGCGGTCTGGTTCCCGGAGTGGGTTGTGCGACTGTCTGTGACCGGGCCACCAGGTTGGTCAAGACGGTCGCCAGGTCCGTGGCATTCGCATTTTTGAGTTTATAGACGAATACGCCACGCTCTGGAGGAAGATCGCCCATTTGCACGATTTGATAGACGTTGCCTTTCGGGACCACGGCAATGCGGGCGACTTCCAGCGCCGAGACGAACATGTTGTAGGCCTGGTCCGGAGTCACTTTCGTGGGCGAATAGACGGAGATCTTCCCCCCTTGTTTCTTGATGGTTTCGTCCAAGACGAAATTTTTCCCAGTCAGCTCGCTGATGAATCGGACGAAGACGGGGATATCCACTTCGTTGAAATCCATCGCGACTTTGGTTGAATGTGATGCCGTAGGGTCTGCCGGATAGGCCGGGGAGGTGAACGTGAGAAGACTCAGAAGGAGGCAACCAATCGGGAGCCCGATGGCTCTCCGCACACTCTGCAAGAATCTGGGAAGAGGGGGAAAACGCACCACGGCCTCTTGAAAATGATTGACACGGAAGGAGACGCCTGGATCACACCTTGATCAGACCGTACCATAGAGATCACCGATGAGACAACCAACACCGTGTATTCAAAACAAATAGGTTGAAGGACAATCTCGTGAAACAGGGCTACGTTCCGGTCACGGAGCAGGTATTGGACTCGCGGTGCCCTCTGCACACGTATCAGGAGTGTCGGCTGCGAGCGAGTTGTGTCGCTGTTCCCCGGTCGAACGGTCCGGGATCAAGCGCGCCGTAGATTGGCAGAGCCTGCCGCGTGCTGCACTCATGGCCAGGGGCTTGCCGAAATGTTCCGCCACCGCATGTTGCAACAACAGCCAGAGGTCGTCGTCGAGTTGGTTATGGCCTTCGACCAAGGTGAGGAGTTCCGCCAATGGATGACGTCCTTGGGCCAACGCAGTTGCCTCCGAATGGACATCGGGATCCTCCGAGGCACGGAGCGTTTCTCGAAGGGCCTTCGCTTCAGCTTGGACTTCTCCGAGGGGAGGGAACTCCGGTTGCTCGCGATGGATCAACGAGAGAATGTGGTCGAGGATCGTCAAGGCGCGCAGTCGGACTTTTTCTCCTTGCGCTCTTTTCCGTTGCGCCTCCGTGACCGCCTGCAGCAGTGCCTCCAAGTCCTTGACCGATCCAATGTCTTCAGGATTTTTGGCGGACGATTGGCCCAACAGGCCGACGAGCTCGATCGCTTTGCCGCGTAGCTCTTCAAAACTCCGTCGGGTCATCGTGATGGCGTCGATCAAGTCTTCGGAAGGGAGCACCCCGAATGTGCGGACTTGCTCGGCGACGTCGGTTAGCCGCTGGCCGAGGTGTTCAATTGTCCGGGTGACGTGCAAAAAATCTTGGGATAGGTCTGTACGCAGCGTCTCCATTGGGTCCCTCCGGGTGAGTGAGAGATGGATATGGATTTCAGACACGTGAGAAGGCTCATCGCGCGTGGGGGAAATTGAACGTGACAAGAACTGTCCGTGGATTGTTCATGCCAGAACATCAGCCGAATTACGGCAGCGCGGGCATTGGCGTCGCAGCCCGGTCGCGCATTTATTTGTCAGCCCATCTCCGTGCCAAGCAGATCGATGAATTATGAGATGAGACCACTCCCAATAGTAGAATTTTGAGGAAGTCTCTACTATACGAGGTAGACCGTCAATATGGCCCTATCTTGTTTTTTGGCCCTACGTCCCCGACCAAATGGCTCCCCCGGGGGATAGCCTCAAATACATGTGAATCGATTAAGTGCGTGAAAGAACGACTTATGGTGGCACAAGTCATGCAATTAATTTTCGGCCCCCTGCGGTTATGAGCGTGGGAAGCCGATAATGATTATGAAAGGCTGAAGAGCATTTACCGGATGGATCCCAAAGTCGTACAGGGCAAAGTTCACGCATTCGCGCAACGGCTGCTCCAGGAGGCGGATGGTGACCCCGTGCGGGCATTGGGGCTGCTCGTGCTCGTTCTTGATGGGGCTGAGGTTCAGTCTGCGGAGGATGCGCAACGGTTAGTGGCCGAGGTCCGTCAGGTATTGGTGCCGGAGCGAATCGAGGGCGTCGGCAAGCCGGTTCAGCATCTTGCCGGTGAGGTATCATGGGAAGGGATCCAGCACTGTTTGCGCTGTGCCAAGGTCTTGGCCAGAAATTGTCATGACCGGGGAACGCCGTTTGTGGCAGGGTATGTCTATGAGATTGGCCCGCGATTGATCTCCGACGAATGTGACGATTTCGAAAGCTGTGTGTAGATGTAAATACCCGATTATAAACGGGGCGCACAAGAGATTCTGGGTCAACCCCGAGACCTCGATAACCGCCCTCTCTCCTAGATTCTTCCCAACCTCTCCGGCTTGTGTCTGCCTCTTCCTTGATCGGTTGGAATTGGCTCCAGGCTTTGCTTCCAATACGAGAGAGATCTGCTAAGGTTGTAACGTGCGTACGGACAAGAAAGCATCGAATAAAGCTGAGAAGAGGTCGAGCCTGCGTGGTTTCCGGCAGGATACCATGGGGTACGGCAAGAAGACCGCCCTGCTCGAAGAAGCCATTACTCAGATGAACGCGGGGAAGTACGGTCGCTCCTCGGCCGTGCTCAAGGAGCTATTGGCGCTCGATCCCCACAACATGGAGGCCAGGCGCCTCTTTGCCACGCTCCATCTTCGGCTGGGGAGCCTGATTCCAGCCAGGCAGGCCTTCGACTCCCTCATCGATGAGGCCTTCGAGCGGCAGGATTACTGGCTTGCGGAATCCCTGTTGCGAGAATATCTGGCAGCCGGTCCACGTTGTGTGCCCTACTTGGAAAAGCTGGGTTCGATCCATGAGCAGAAGGGAGAGATCGGTGAAGCGGTAACGGAGTATGGCAAGGCGGTCGAGATCCTCATCGAAGATCCTGATCTGGACAATCCCGGCCGTGCCGCGCAACTGTACAAGACCATAGTAGGTCTTGCGCCAGCCAGTCCGGCTGCTCTTCGTCTGGCCGGTTGTTTCGACGCACAGACAGGGGAGGTGATTGCCTGCCCGCCGACGCCGCACCCTGAGGAAGAAGCCGCGCAGGAGAGCGAGTTTTCAGCCGCTTCAGAACCGCCGGCCGGATCGCTTGGGGATCAATCCCTTCCATCTGGGATGTCCTGGGAACAAGTCGATCGTGCGGAGGAGAGCCTGGACGATGCAGGATCCATCGCCGTCGAAGCGGCTCCGCCTTCGTCAGAATTCCCCTCCTCTTCAGAGTCTAGCGCGGTGCTGCAAGAGGTATATCGTTACAATGATAGGGAGGGGGCACTATCCGGTGCCTTCAGCGACGGGGGCGAACGGGTTGATCTTGAATCTGGATCGGCTCTGGCCGAATCGGAGGTCTCCGGATCAGTCTCAGCACCGGGATTCCAAACCTCGGACGGATTTCAAGCCACTCAAGAGGATGTTGGCGTCCAAGAAGTTCCCCCTCCCATGCCATGGGATGATATCCGGGAGGGAACGACCGACATTCCGGACCAGATCGGAACGGAATTGCCCGGTGAGTCTCTCATTGTTCCTGTGTCCGACCAAGAGCCGGGCCACTTCTCTCAGGACATGTCCAAGACCGGAGAATTTTCTTGGGACTCTGTATTCAAGAACGTCTTTAAATCCGGAAATGCCCCGCCAACAAGTGTTCCCACACCCGAAGCCGCACAGGACAACGCGGCTCCTATCGGAGAACAGGTTTCTGCGGCGCTGGCTTCGGTCTCGATGCGGGAAATCGATCCTGGGACCATCGAAATCCCTGTCGCCAGCCGAGTGCAGTCCCTGCCGGGCGAGGCCGGAGAATCGGTGGCTGCCCCAATGCCTTGGGATCATGTGCAGGAATCCCCCATCACCATTCCCGCACCGCACACAGACGTTCCAGCCGTTGACTCTCCAGTTGATCAATCAGCCGTATTGTTGCGCGAGGCCGAGCCGGTCGAGGCGTCGTATCCGGAACCGGCTAGGGAGCTGGGCCTTCCGCTATCCAGTGCAGTCACGCCAGGCGGTGAGCCGGAGATGTCCGCCTTCTCTTTTGCGCAACCGTCATGCGCTCTACAGGTGTCAGAGCCGGAAGTTTCTCCAGCAGACGTACCGTCGGAGCAGCCCCTGGCTGGCGAGCATGCAGCCGAAGAGGTAACCGAACAACAGCCTCCAGTATTTTCATTTGCCGGTGAGGTTGCGGCGCCAGTTGAACCGGCAACATCGCTCTCCTCACCGGAACCTGCTTATTCGCCATTGTTTGCCGAGGAGTCCCTTTCTGATACGCGGCGGGAAGAGACAATCGTTTCGCTGAGACCGGAATCAACGGAGTTTCCGGTCGATTCTTATTCCGACCAGGCCGCATCTCAGACGGAGCCGGCCTCGCCAGTGACAGTCTCCGATTTTGATCATCGGATGACAGGTGGCCGAGCGGATCAGACCGATGCTCCCGAGACGGCGGTTCTGGAAACGGTCTCGCAGCCAGAGCCGGAGCTGGCTGAGGCCAAGCCGTTCACTGAAGAGCCTCTTCCTCCTCCCCAGACCAAACAGCATAAGTGGCAAGAGCCGGTTCTGACCGAGGCGAAAGCATCCCTTCTCGACCTACCACCGAAACAAGATGGTTCGATACAGCCTGGCGAGTCCATCCGATTCGTCGGGGAATCACACGCGTCGTCCATCGCGGAAACCGAGCTGCCGGAACCGGCATGGGATCATCAAGACATGAGCCATCGTACATCGGCGGTTGCGGCTGCCGTCGATGTGCTCTTTGAGTCATCCGGTCACTCCGCACGAACAGAAACACGGTCACGTCCGATCCCGAAACAGCCGCGTCGGAAAACTCGATTTGGATTAAGCCGCATCGCACGCACCATCTCGGCCTTTATCGGGTCCTGCTTTTCCACCACGCGTACCATTGTGGCGTCCCTTATCGGGCTGGTGGTGCTGGCAGGCCTGTGCGCCGGGCTGGGAATCGGCGCCGTGGGATTGGTCTGGGTCATCATGGAGGAGCCTCCATCTTCCACATATGGAAGCATGACCACGAGTCCGCAGCGGACGTTGGGCGATCTGAGAAAGAACGGCTATTTGGTTCTGATGGGGTTCGATGTGTCGATGGATCAAGACCCCATCCAAGCCGGATTTGAGCGGAAGCCCGACGACAAAGACGCAGATAGGGCGTTGGCGTGTCTTGGAGGAAGCGGTGGTGATGCGTCCGGCGGGCAATCGAATGCCTCCGGCAAAGTCTTGAACGGATGGTTCAAGGAATCGAATCCTGTCGGGCGGTTTACCTTACATCGCGGAACGATTGAGGGGTGGGTCAATCAAGCTGGAGGCGTGCTCGGCCGGTATCAACAGTGGCACCGGCTATCATTCGAAGATTGGGGCTATGGCCAGGCGACCAGTCCGCCATGCGCGGCGATCACGCTCGCCCAACACCTCTACATCGCGGAAGGGTTTGCGCAGGGCACTGACGTTGGTGTGGATCGGATTGAGACGGATATGGAGGCGTGGCGAATCGTGCTCAGCCAGGCGAGGACATTGCCCGTGAAAACGCTGGCTCTCCGAGCCTTGAACGATGACATCGCGGTGGTCTCCGGTCTGCTGGTCCAGCCTGATGTCGACGGAACATATCTCGGCCGATTGGCCAAGATGGTTCGGCCCCTCGATCAGAGCCAACTCTCGCTCCGTTGGCCGATGCAGAGTGAATTGGTCTCCGCGGCAAAGACCTTCGATGCCAAGTTGAAGGCCGAGAAGGGTGAAGAGCAAACGGTGCTTGCCGCTATTGCGTCGGTGCTTCCCTTGCCGGAACAGCGCCGCCTTAACCGGTATGCGGACTACTACGAAGCGTCGTACAAAGCCGCCGGTGAAGGGCGATATGGAGCCTTGCCGAAATGGAGCGAGTACATCCGTTTCCCGGCCAAGACAGTGATGGACCATTTTGCCAATCCGATCGAAAACATTGTGGGGCTGGAACCCTTGGCGCCATGGGATCTCTACAATGGGTTGGTCGTCGATACCGATGCGCATTTGCGTCTCGCCAGTTTGCAGGCCTGGATACGCCGTGGTCCTCAGGACGCCGAGCTCCTGCCGCGCATCGCCAAGGCCGGACAGAATTTCTATGACCCCTACACCGGGTTGCCGATGCTGGTGAATCTGAAGAAAGGCGTCCTGTATAGCGTGGGACACGACGGAAAAGACCAGGACGCCGATCCACAGGCCGACGTCGTGGTGGCCATCCCGGTCAATCACGCCGTTGCCGCCGCACT
>JAYWIP010000213.1:0-9700 GCA_039794465.1 Nitrospira sp. | reverse complement strand
TCTATCTCGATCGTCGGGCGTGAGTCTGTTCTGAGGCGTAACTGGCGTGCCACGGCATGAAGCCGAAGGCAGACCTTTCGAATCAGGTGCAGCGTCTCCAGTTCGGAGAGAGGCTGAGTGACAGGAACTGTTTGCGCCGTCTGGACGGCGACCGGCTGAGTTGATGTCAAGGGCGAAGGAGGCGCCGGCTCAGGCGCGGCCTGTTGTGTCGGCGTGGGTTTGGTCTCACGGGCGATGGAAGCAGAGGGGGTAGGGGGGGACACAGGCGGCGGTGCTGGGACAGATAATGGGACTGAAACAGGTGGAGCTGGAGGTACGATGGCCACCGGTTCGGGCGTAGCGGGTGGTGATTGCGGAACCTGCGGCTTCTGGAATTGGCCGGTTGCGGTTGGCTGGACCTGCATTTTGGGAACCGACTGTGTTGAGGTTGACGGTATGGGGGGAGGTGGTGCAGGAGGGGGCGGCGGACTGGCCGTTGTTGCGGGAACGGGCGGAAGAGTGGTCGTCATACTCACCAAGACGGACGTGGGGGCGGTGACGTATACCGGCTTGGTTGCCACCGTTGTTGACGGTGCCGGAGGAACCAGCCGCATTTGTGCGGTACTCACCGGGCTGACCTTACCGGTTCCCTGGGATGCAGGCGTGGCCTGGGGAGGCTTGAGCCCCTGCAGTTCCAGCTTTTTATCGTCCAGGATGAGTATCAGGCGTTTGACCGCCGCGATACTCTGCGCTGTCTCCGCATCGTTCGAGGTGTGAAGCGTGTAGTGCTGATAGTCGCGAAATTCTTGAGACCGTTCGCCAAAGACCTGTTTCACACATTCACGAAGCTGTAATTCGGCTTTGGCCCTCGCGGCATCCCGATAGGGGAACCCCTCTTGGCTGAAATCATTGATTGCCGTGAGCACTTCCTGAAGTCGTGCGGTTCCGTTGGCAATATCCTCGAGGGAGATCTTTTTCGGTGACTGGCGAGGGTGTTCTGCTGCGCGTGTACGTGCCATGGCGATGTGGGAAAGTCTAGCCGAGGGGGTCGAACTGGGCAAGGAAACAACGGTTTTTAGCGAGGGGCGGCATGGCGGTGTTGCAGGTCGAGGGGTGTGTGACGGACAGCGGGGCCGCGGGCGGCTTTAATCACACCACTGGATGCTGCCGGGTAATACCGACGCTGTCGAGGGGGCACGGTGAATCGGCGGAAGAGCAAGGACTGCGGCAACACGAGCCAGCAAGGTTTCCACGGAGAACGGTTTGGAAAGAAATCGATCCGGTTGGATCTCGATCCCTTGAGCGGCCAGATGGCTCGGGGAATGGCTCGACATGAAGAGCACGCGCAGTTCCATTTTGAGCGAGAGAATTTGATGGATCAGATCATGTCCATTAACCCGGGGGTAGGGATTCGTAACGGAACTCAAGTGCAATTCAGCGGGAGGCAGGAACAGATCGGTCAACAGCAAATCAATGGGAGTGGCCGAGGCGGTATAGATGGCCATGGCCTCCGAACTGCCCTCGGCTTCCCGCACATGATAGCCGGCATGTTTGAGGCTCGTGGTGCATAGCAACCGCATGGAGGGGTCGTCATCGACTACGAGAATGTGCCGGAGAGAATTCGATGGACTTGCTCGATGGCCGACCATAGTGGATGTTCCGTGGTGTGTGATGTCTTTTTTCTTATCGGAAGACGGAACAAATACTTGATGCGCGCTGGCTCCGTTGAAAAGCTGTCTCCGGCCGCAATAGGTGGCTGAAGGCTGTATCCTCGCTCATTTATTGAAGAAATGGGTCTGATGCGCGGTCTGCAACCTGAGTGTGAACGTGCACCCTGGTTACGGCATTGATGGTAGGAAGCGGGAGCTTGATTCTGGTATCCTGGCCACTCTTCAAAATGGGCATCCCTTGAAGGACATTCCAGCGTGTGCAACGGTTTGTCAGGAGTACTTCACCATGACCAATGAGCCAAGGAGGGGGACGATGTCTTCCAGAGCAGGACGTAGTGCGGTCGTCTTCTTATGCGTCGCGTTGTTATCCGGTTGCAGCGTATTCGTAGAACACATCGTTCGTCCACCGGAGCCGGAGCCGTTGCCGGCAGGTCGGCCTCCACTGGCTCCCCTGGCCAAATCCATGATCAGTGTTCCCATTTCGTTGGATCTGTCGGCCATGCTCCACCAGGCCAATGACGAGAGTGTGGTTCCGAAGAAATTCGACCATTGGGGAACGCACACCAAGAGCCCCAAAGGCATGGACTACAAGTACTATGCTGAGCGGGATGATTTTGCGATCAACCTTTCAGGTACGGCCTACGCAACTAGCACCGAGGGGGAGCGGAGTCTTCGTGACTGGTGGAGAGGGATGACGGCGACCGGGGCGAGTGTCGCTGTGAGTGCAGGTGTCCGGTATAAGGTCGAGGTGCATCCATCGGTGCACACGGCCGGTCTGTCGGTCCATTGCGGGGAGGGCAGCGAATGGCCACGACGGGCTACCCTGAATGGAAATGTCGCCATGGGGATCGCTCCGAATTACAATGTGTCGGCGTCGGTCATCAGTGTTACGATGAACACGATTGACCCCTGCGTGATACGCCCCGCCGATCTGGATCCGACCCAAGAAGTCAAACAACGAGTGGCAGACAGCGTGCGTGCGGGACTCACCCGCGCGGTCGCGCCGATCAACGCCCTGACAGTCAAATCCCAGGTGGAACATGTTTGGAACGTGTTACGTACCCCCATTAAGCTCGAGCAAGACATGTGGCTTCAGCTCAACCCCGACATGGTCGGGCAGAGCGGTGTATTGGAGGGAGGCCCAATCCTCGAAGGGGAGGTTCAGATCGTGGCGAATCCTGTCGTCGTCCTCGGCTCCGAGCCCGCGGCGGTCGCGGCGCCGCTCCCGCCGCTTGACTCGCAGCCCGTTGCTCCGGGGTTCCGTGTCGCAGCGGAGGTTCAATTGGATTATGCCTCACTCTCCCAGACTCTTGCGGGCCGGCTCAAAGGGAAACAGCTTCAGGTCAAGGGAGACGTCGTGAGAATTACCAATGCGGCGATCTCCGGCCATGGCGGCAATCAGGTCGTCCTGCGAATTGATTTCACCGGGGATGCCTATGGCCACGTGTACATGATCGGGAAGCCTGGGATGAATCTGCTGACTCAGACCATCTTCATCGGAGATCTCCACTGGGATTCTGCCACAGAGCAACTTTTGCCGAAAGTTGCCAGCTGGCTCTACAACGTCTCGTTCCGAGAGCTTGTTGCAGACCAGGCTGTCTTCGGGGTGACATCCGACACGGACCGTATCAAGAGTCTTCTCGCGGCCGCACTGAATCGCCCGTTGAGCCCCACAGTCTTGCTACGCGGCACCGTGGCGTCGGTGCAAGGGGTCAACGTGTTTGCGGGTGGCAATGCGCTGCATGTCCAGGTGATGAGTGAGGGGACGTTAGGTGTGACGGTCGGGGGGAAGAACTGACGCGCGCAGTGCAGGGCTCTTGAGGGTGTTCCCGCCTCATGCCAGGCCGGAAGGCGGCGATATTCAATCTGGATAGCCCGGCCGCCTTCTCAGGTAGCCGGGCGACGTACCGTTCTCAACTCTCCTAGGAATCATCGGGCTCGACAGCCCGCTTTGAAGTCATCCGTTCACACGATCCCGCACAGGGGCTCAGGGGCCTACTTCCGAGGTACTTCCATTGGATGTGGCGCAGGCCTCCCCAGGGGCTATCCTTGTCTCAAGCGAGACGGATGTAATCGCCTATACCACAAGGAGGATGCCCATGACTTGCTCACGTTGCCAGGGACTGATGGTAGAAGATCACCTCTTCGATTTTGAAGGTTCCCATGGACATATGTGGGCGGCGAGCGTGCGGTGTATGAATTGCGGCCATGTCCATGACTCCGTCATTGCGCGAAATTGCCGGTCTCAACAGGCGAAGGTGGCGGTGATGGTTGGGGTGAGTGGTGAGCCGGACTATCAGGATGACGAAGTCCATCTTGGAGTAGAGTCCTTCCTGAGGCGTGCAGCCTGACATGATCCGGTTGAGCAGTCCCCGGTAACAACCATCCCGTCCGGTTGCACAGCGGGGTGGTGTGTTGCTGGATGGATTGTGACTCTACCGATAGCTCTGCCTTCTCGTTACTTGTCCAAGAGAAGCTTCTCGAAGTCTTCTGCGCCTTGCCAACAAGCACTATTGTCATGACCCCACCCCTTGGGAAAAGCATCCTGTGATGGTATCCTGACAACTTCAGCGCCAAGGTTCTACCGCACCTGTTGTTGCACCGAAACGATGTGAACACCCTGCTCGGAGCAGCAGGACCGATGGCCGGCTCCACACGCATGTCCCAATTTGCGAAGCAGGACCTTTGGACCAGGGATCTGACGACCATGTCATGGCTCCAACGGCTGAGTACACAGGCGCTCCGGCTGGCCACTGCCGTCGGGATGGAGTTCCGCCATCGCTTACTTGATGCGCGGGCGGCCGGGCTGGTCTTCACCACGTTGCTATCCTTGGTCCCGTTTCTCGCCGTGATGTTCTCGGTCCTCAAGGCGTTCGATGTCCATCATGTCATTGAACCTTTGCTCGCCCAGGCCCTGGAACCGTTGGGACCAAAGAGCAAGGAGATCACGTCCACCATCGTGGGGTTCGTCGACAACATTAAAGTCGGCGTGCTGGGGGTATTCGGGATTGCCGGCCTGTTTTATACGGCCTACTCGCTGATCGACAAGATCGAGCAGGCCTTGAATGCGATCTGGCAGGTTAAACAGGGACGCACGTGGGAACGAAAGTTTGCCGACTATTTGAGCGCCGTGCTCGTGGGGCCGGTGCTCGTCGTCAGCGCGTTCGGCTTGCTGGCGTCACTCAAAAGTCACACGCTGGTCCAACGTCTGGTGGACATGGAGCCGCTTGGCACGTTACTGGTGTGGGGTGGCGACATTGTGCCCTTCGTGCTGCTCTGTGCCGTGTTCACCTTCTTCTATAAGACGATCCCGAATACCCATGTCCATGTGCGCTCAGCAGCGATCGGTGGCGTCTCGTCGGCCGTTCTCTGGATCATCGCCGAAGAAATCTTTGCGAAATTCGTGGCGGCTTCCGCCAATTACAGTGCCATCTATTCGAGTTTTGCCGTCCTCATGTTGTTCCTGCTGTGGCTCTATACCGGATGGATGATTGTGCTGATCGGGGCGCAGCTTTCATTTTTTCACCAATATCCCACGGCCTATTTGTCGCGCCTGCTGTGGGATCAGGGCACCCATGTCTTCCGTGAACAACTGGCCCTGAAAGTCTTACGGGTCCTGGGGCATCACTATCTCAAGGGCGATCGACCGTTGAGGCTGCCGGAGCTGTCGAGCGAACTGAACATACCCTTGTCTCTGGTTGAGGAGGAGGTTGAACGGCTCGTCGAAAACGGGTTTGTGGGTCGCCTGCAGGAACCGGAAGGGGTGAGTCTCATCAAGGCACCGGACCTGATTTTCGTGAAAGAGGTGCTGGATTCGGTTCGCAATGGAGCCCCGCCGTGGGTGGTGCCCCACCTCGATCCCAGCGATCCGGTATCGGCGCTCCTGCGCCGCCGTGATACGGCGGTGGAACGCGCGTTAGTCGGGGAGACGGTTCACTCGCTCCTCCAAGACCCATCACCGTCCCGGTCCACTGAGTCGTGAAAGTGTAGGGGGCTGGGGGTGTTGATCCGGCGGTAGTAATAGGGAATGGCGACGCCTGATGAGGCGGCGATGCGAATCAATCGATGGCTGTTTTTCTGTTGATGGGTGGTGCAGACACAACCTCCGTTTGCCCATTGGGGCGTTGAATTATCGCACGCAGTACCTGTTCGTGATGACCTAGGCCGAAGGTGAGTTCGGGGGTTTGGTCGGTCAGCATCCCCACGGTTCCAACGACCGCACGGGTATAGCTTCTGCCTCGAGTGGTCTCCAGGGTGATCGCCGTGCCGATGTTGGCGACCGTGTCGGGAACGACAATCGTGACGTAATTTCCAGGTACGGTGTTGAGGAACGCGCGCGCCGGGCCGTCAATGTTGAGCCAGACGAGATCTTGCCTGCCGTCACCGTCCAGATCGACGATCACCGGTGACTGGCCGAAGTGCTTGTTCTCCAATCCCAGGGTTGGCGCCTGTTGAAATGTGCGTGCCGGGGGCTCGCCTGTTTGCAAATACGTGCGCCCCGACAGTTTCAACCATTTATGGACCGGCCATTTGATATAGTTCTGGGCGATAAACAGATCGAGGTGTCCGTCAAGGTTGAGGTCTTCGAATACGGCACCCCAGGCAAACCCTTCACCTGCCAGCCCGTATTCGCCGGTCACATCCGTAAAGTGGAAGTTCCCGTCATTTCGCAACAGCATCCAGTCGTGTGTGTGGCGCTGATCTTTGCGGAGGTCCCCCGACGTGAGGAAAAGGGGAATGGATTGCCCCACGTTGGTGAAGAACAAGTCCTGATCGCCATCGTTGTCGATATCGCCGACTGCCAAGCCCATCCAAAACCCGAACGGGGATGTGGTGGGGACGGGCTCAAAGGTCCGATCCTTCAGGTTGCGGAAAATCTCGACGGCGCCGGTATTCTGTGCCACCACCAAGTCCAGCCACCCGTCGGCGTTCAGGTCGACAAAGGCAGAGAAAAAGGTATTTTGTTTGCTGGCCGTGCCGGATGATTCGGTAATGTCCGTAAACGTAAGGTCTCCGTTGTTCAATAACATACGATTCGCTTTCGCATGTGTGGGATCATTGAAGGTCGCACTCCGGAACTTCTTCGCATTCACGAAGATGCTCACGTACAGGTCGCCATCTCCATCATGATCGATATCCGCGACGGCGACGGCAAACGGCACCGAGTCGGCCGGGAAATCTACGGGAATCCGCTGGACCTGAAATCGGCCCCTGTCGTTCAGATAAAGGTAGACGCCGTTTTCACGCGCGATGATCAAATCGGTGTCTCCATCCGCGTCGATGTCGATCGCCGTGCTGCCGTACGTCGCGCTGGTACTCGAAAGGCCGGTTCCGTTCTCGATATTCACAAGTTCGCCATTGCGATAGCTCAACAAGGCGTCGTGTTGTCCCTCCCCGCCACCGACAAAGATCTCGTACGTACCGTTTCCATCAATGTCGATCACCGCTGCCCCTGTAAACGGCTGGGTGCCCGTGGCCCAGGTATGGGTAAAGTCCACCGGCACCGGGGTAAACGGAGGTGGTGGCGCAAGGGTGGTGGATTGTGATGCACAACCACTGAGGACACACAGGCCCACCATGAGGATGAACGGCGTCATGATGGATCCTGTGTCAGAGAACCGGCGTTGTCGCATGTCAGTTACTCCTTGCAGTGGCTTGTGCATCTGGTTGTGAATCTGGTGCACTATTATTGGAAGGTGATCCACCGCCAGAACTCGACGTACCAGGGCGTGCCCCCGTCAGCCACGATGGTCTCTACGGCAAATGGCATGCGATGGCCTTCGGAATCCCCAACATCTACCCGGAAGACATTGCCTTGGCGATCGGCCAGAATGAAGTTGTCCTTGGTAATGGTGGGTGCCACCATGGCGTACACGTCTCCATTCGGTGCGACGAGGGCCTTGGGAGCGAGGTGTTCCGTCTTCTGCAACTTCATCGAGGCGGTTGCTTTCTTCTGTAGTTCCTCCGAAGAAATCACCGTGCCGCCAAGCTCGGTGTGCAAGGGTTCGGGATTGCCCGTGGTAGCAAGCGTGACCAAGGCGTCTGAAGCCTTCCCGGTTACCGACGCCGGTAAGTCTGCCGAGTAACCTGGCACAGCGAAGGCCAGTACCAGCGCTGCCATAGAGGCGTTCCGAATCGTCTGCAAGGCATTCTTGGTTATTGTCTTTGTCATGGTTGATCTCCTTTGGTTAGCGGTCCATTGGTGGTTGTGATGTTCTTTTCTGAGAAGTACCGATTGTCTGAGCACTCCTCCCTTCTGCGAATCAGCGGAAGGTGAGGACCCTTCTCAACCGGCTACATGAGCTGTAGTCCGTGCCTGCGCCAAAACCTTACAAGGCGTGTCGTGTTTGCTGAATTGAAGAGAGGGGAGATGCCGTGGCTGGGAATGGGATCAGCTCTGAGTCGGCGCTGATCCGCGCGGGATGGTCAGGATGAACGAATGAATAGCGTACGGGTCAACCGAAGAAGAGCTAGCAGATTATCCGGCGGCGGCAATTGGGAGCGGCGTCGCCTGAAGAGGCGGCGAGTCGAGCGAATGTGGTGGATGAGGTGGGCTTGCGCACAAAATGAGCACAGTTGTGATGCTTCTTGATTCGTTCCCTGATCAGTGAGGCGAGGTTCGTTGCAGCGCAGGGTTGGGCAGGAATGTCATACTTCGTCTCCGGTATCCGACCACTCGTAGAGTGCTCGATGAATCCGAGCAGTGGGTGGTAAGGATAGTGGCATCAGGTTGATGTTAAAAACCCTTCGCATAGTAGTCTGGGACGGGGGCGTTGCTTCCTTGTGCAGCCTGCAGGAGGTTCTTATATGAAGTGGTGAAGATAGCCGCCCAGTGGTTTTTTGCTAGGTTCTGTCGGATAGTTGCAATCGTGTCGTAGTTCGAGCTAAGGGCTGATGCTTTCTTCCCGGCCTCTTCGGTCCAGAGTGGTAGCTTCCATAACTCAAGACCGTATCTCTGAAGAAGAATGCCAGCAGTAGCTGCGCGTAAACTCTCGGTGTTGGGTTGCCGTTCTCTGCTAGCGACGGTCCCGACAGAGCACTGGAGTAAGGAGCCGATTTGTTGTGCTGCAAGCGAAGGACTATTTGTGGCGGTGGTCGTATCTCCGCAAGCAGTATCAATTGAAACGCTGGCAAAGAGGCTAAATGCTGCTTGCGTGTTGCCGTCAAGCACATGGGGCAAGAGCCGTCGCCATGTATCAACCAAAATTACGTAAGGCATGTCCGAGTCTTCGAGAGCCTGGCTGTTGCGTTCATGGAGATCCAGTACAGATTGTGCAGCAGGAAGACCAGCCTTGGCAGCGGCGCGAACCCAACGCAATCCTTCTTCACTGTCCTCAGGGACACCCTCACCTTTCATATGCATAGATCCTAGGCTCATCATACCTGCAGCAATCCCTCGAGTGGCAGCTTCATGAAACCACAAAAACGCCTTGCTAAATTGGCCTTGCTTGTAGTGGTAGACTCCAACATTGTAAATAGCTCCCGAATCACCAGCCTGAACCGCCTTGGTCCACCATTTGACCGCCTCCTCCCAATCTTGAGAAACTCCGATACCGTTGCTGTATAAAGCACCCAAATCGCTCATCGCTTTGCCGTGTCCAAGTTCGGCGGCCTTCCTCAACATTTGAGCAGCCTCTTCTAATCGACCAGCAGTGGCGAGCAACGCCGCGTCGCGGTATATCGCCTCCGGATCCTTCTTTGAGCTAGCTGAGCAGCCGGAAACAACCAGAAAACCAATGACAACGATTGAGCAAAGCCCGCCAGTGAATATTCTCACGGGGAACATGATAGCCATAAACGGAATCTCCCTAACGCTCAGTGTGAGAGGTGGCGCCAAGCGCCGTTCCCTGCATGCTATTGATGAAGTGATAGCAGTCGCCCCTGACTGCGGCGAGTGCCGTGCGCGGCATACGTACACCCTCGGTAGTTCGTTTGGCCACCAAGAAATGTAGAATGAGCTACCCCCGATTCCGTGGACACTGAGTTAAGACACATAGGCGGCTTCGCATTGCACTGGGCTGATGTAGCCGAGCGTTTGATGCAGCCGTTGC
>JAYWIP010000212.1:0-3151 GCA_039794465.1 Nitrospira sp. | reverse complement strand
ACGAGCACACGCAGGCGTTTCATACGGCCACCCGGTGCCTTCCGCTCCGCAAGAAGTTCATCGTGTGCACGGTCAACAGGATGGTGAAATCAAGTTTGGCCTGTTCTTCCGCCACTGGGACGCGCAGATCCAGTTCGCGGCAGCGGAGGATCATGCCTTCGAGCACCTGGTCGATCGTGTATTGGTATTCACCCGTCCAGGCGGCCACCTTCCGCCGCACTTCTTTCCGAAAACGATTGAGAAAGACCGCGGCTTTGGGCTTGTCCGTATGAGCCAGGGGACCTGAAAAGAGGCGCTTGAGATCGGGGTCATACAGCGACTGTTGCTCGACGCCGTAATGCCTGCGCTTCCACTCATAGTGTTCCCGCAGCGTCTTCTTCAAGCCGGGCAATGAGTCGACTTCTTCGCAGGTCGTCACGGGGGGAGGCGTGCCCGCGAGTTCTTTCATGAGCCCATCCACGTACAGAAGTTTCTTCAGAACGGGCCACCCCCGGTACCGCTCCTCCCATGCTGAATTTGGCGTCAGCCAGACGGCAAATGTCTCGGCGAAGTCTTCGTCCGGATGGCTCTGCGCATACCACACGTCCAGATGGTGGACGAAGCTTCGGCTATAGGGCCGAGGGGAATAGTACAGGGGATAGCGTTGAGACGATTTGCCGAAGATCTGCTGCCGGACTTTACGGCGCCGGATCTTGTAGGCGTTTTCGATCGCGTGACCGGCTTCATGGCGCAAGATGCGCAGGCACCAGTCCGTCGTACCTCCTTCCACTTCCAACATCTGGGCTAATTCAAGCTTCGCCAAACGGGGATGGGCGAGGTAGAACGGTACCGCGATGCCGGGGACGCCGTCGGGAGTAAACCACTCGTTCGAGAGCCAGAAATGCGGACGAAAGAGCAGCTCTCGTTCTTCTAATTCGCGGTTCAGTTCGGCGATCGGCGGCTCGAGAAATCCACCACGAATCTCAAGATGAAGATCGCACATCGGCAGGTCCAGAAGCGCGTCGTCGGGCCACGAGGCCCACGCCGGTTCTCCCTGTCCAGTGCTGGGGGTCCTGAGGATGTCCATCCCTTCGTGCTGCCTTCAAGAGGTGAATATTCTGTTGGTTGTCTGCACATAAGAAAATATAGCACGCGATGCAGAAAACGCTGGGCTGAACCGGTACCAGGGAGGCAGAGAGACAGCGAGCGGAAGGAATGGTTCACGATTGAACTGCAACAGCCGTTGCAGAGGAAATGACTCACAGAAAGTGCGGCAGTCTCGTTATCAGCAGCGGGACTGCGTTCCAAATGTGGTCGATGACTGACTCGATATAGTCGCGGGCTCCGCGTAGATTCTGTTCCCAATCGGGCATGGCTTCATGCAGATCGAGAATGGGAAGATCCGTGCCGAACGATACTTCATTGAACAGTGGAACCGCGCGGCCGAAGTTCCGCTGAATGAAGTCACGATGGTTCCGGCCCATGGCGATGATGAGATTGGTTCGCTCCACCATCTCCTGCGTCAGCAGGCGCTGGAGATGTAAGGATGGATCGCCGCCTTTCTGCATCAATCGGGTGAGGATGACGGGATGGATCGTTTGCGGCTTGGCTTCGATGCCGGCAGATCCGACAAGAAGACTGCTCTCCGAACCAAGCTGCGCCCGCATCGCATGTTCGGCCACCATGCTGCGAAATACGTTGCCGGTGCAGACGAAGAGGATCGAGTGAGCCATCGGGTGTTCAGCGCTCCGTTCTATGATCCACCGTCGACAGGCTGTCGTGCAAGCGGGTACAATCCCGGCCATGCACGGTCCCACAACGTCACTCGCCCCGCCGCACAAACTGGACGAGGAGACGGAAAAACTGCAAACACGCCTATGCCGGCTGGTAGGCCAGGCTATTGCCGACTACCGTCTCATCGAACACGGCGACAAGGTGATGGTGTGCCTGTCGGGCGGCAAAGACAGTTATGGCTTACTTGAGATCCTCCTCCTGTTGCAACGCCGCGCGCCGGTGAAGTTTGACCTGGTGGCCGTCAACCTCGATCAAAAGCAGCCGGGATTTCCTGCGCATATCCTGCCTGAGTATCTGACGAGCCGGGGCGTGCCCTTCCATATCGAGACGCGGGATACCTATTCGATTGTGAAGCGGCTTATTCCTGAAGGGCACACGACCTGCTCACTCTGCTCACGCTTGCGCCGCGGTCACCTCTACCGGATTGCGACGGAACTCGGTGCCACCAAAATCGCGCTGGGCCATCACCGCGACGACATCGTCGAAACCCTGTTCTTGAACCTGCTTTATACCGGCAAGCTCAAAGCGATTCCGCCGAAACTGCGGTCGAAAGACGGACGGCATCTCGTCATCCGCCCGTTGGTCTTTGTGAAAGAGGCGGATCTGGCGCGATATTCCGAGCTGCGGGCCTTTCCCATCATTCCTTGTGATCTCTGCGGATCGCAGGAAGATCTGAAGCGGAAAAAGGTGAAGGCCTGGCTTCGTCAGTGGGAGCTGGAATCGCCCGGCTGCTCGGACAGCATGGCTGCTGCTCTCACCAATGTCGCTCCCTCGCTGTTGATGGACCCCCGCCTGTTCGATTTCAAATCCCTGGAATCAACGACGACGGGCCAACCGGAGGGCGATGCCTGGTTGGACGAAGAACCGGCCTTGCACGACAATCCCACCGTCTCGTTTCCTTCGATACCATAGAATCTCTCCGTCACCCCTGAATCCGACGTGACGTGCTCGGTCCGGCAGAGTATTGGCTTTGCCAGCCTCATGATTGTTGCGGATGGCTGATGCCTGCACAGGCAGGGCCAAGGTCCTATGCAGTTTGGAACCAACCTACCGTTGTACGATCGGTCAACATGATACACGAGCCTACGCTAAACGATTGAAGAAGCCGGGAGTGTGGCGTAATGGACCGGGCAGGTCGTCTGGTGATTCTGCTGCAAACAGGACGATGAAAAGTTAGTGAAATGCCCGCTGGTGCATGGAAAGAAGCCTCGCAAGACGGTTGTGGAGTGCTGCAAGATCGCGGAGAACCTCAACTTTACTGTGCTCCAAGAGACGTTCAAGGACCTCCGCTCCTTGGCCTCCCATCGCAACAGGCCAGCGCAGTGCAATTGGTTGGAGCTGATGCAACAGCCGATGCGCCATTTCATCTGATCTAATT
>JAYWIP010000211.1:0-16320 GCA_039794465.1 Nitrospira sp. | reverse complement strand
GCTGTGCATCCAGTGAGGCATCGATCACACGATTGGCCGTGTGCAGCAGGCAACTGCCGCGCGTGAGCCCGAGAACCGGTTCGATCTTCAGGGTCAGTGCAAGATCCCGTTGCGCCGCGAGTTCGGCTTGCGCCTCCGCCAGTGTCGGCGCATCCGCCGGATGCACCCGGATGACGACAGCACCCGGTTCCCGCACAGCACCGATCGCCGCCTTGGCTTGCGCCACGATCTGGTCTTTGCATGTCTCGGCCGCCCCGTGCAGCACTTTGGTCGCGATGTGGAATGCCAGCGACACGACCTCGTCTTCGAATGTCCGCCGGAGCGAGGATCGAGCCCCCTCGAAGGCCCGCACCACATCTGCGAAGACCGCTCGCTCGTGCCGGCGCTCCTCTTCTGCAGTCCGCCTACCCTCTGCCATGCCGCGTTCAAACTCCGTCAGCCCGTCTTCCCCCCGCAACGACCCGTCGTCGCCGAACGTCTGCAGCGGCACGTTCCCAAGCCGCACTGCCCCGGACCGGATCGCGGCGTGTTTCAACACGGTGTTCTCCGCACGGAGCCGATGCAATTCCAACAGTCGGCGCGCCGTCATCAGCACCACGTCGTTCTGAACGGGCTTCATCAAGAAGTCCGTCGCGCCGGCCTTCATCGCGCGAACCGCAAGTTCCACAGTCGGGGCTCCCGTCATCACGACACCGATGATACGGGTGTCGATGATCTGCGCTGCTTCGAGGACAGCGATGCCATCCTGGTCGGGAAGCGAGACATCCACAATCAAGAGTGCCGGCACGGACTGCTTCACCATGGCGAGGGCTTCCCGGCCCGATGCAGCGGCCCGGACGGATACCCCCTCCGGACGGAAGATTTCCAGGAACAAGTCCCGGATCAGTTCATCATCGTCGACGATCAGAATCGAACCGTGGGACCGTCGCACATCTCCCGTCTTCCCGCGCGGCATCACGGTCTGTAGCGCCGTTCCTACCCCCATTTAGACCATCTCCTCTCCCGCGCCGGCGATCACGATGCGGCCCTCTTCTTCCAGCTTGCGGCAGACCTTAAGGATGTTCTGCTGCGCCTTCTCGACGTCGGCCACCCGGACAGGCCCTTTCGCCTCCATATCGTCCCGCAGCATCTCGGCGGCTCGCGTCGACATGTTCTTGAAGATTCTCTCCTTGACCTCCGGATTGGCACCGCGAAGCGCGAGCGGTAGATCATCCTTGCTGATTTCCTTCATCAATTCCTGCAGGCCGCGGTCATCGACCTTGACCAGGTCATCGAACACGAACATGAGCGCGCGAATCGAATCGGCCAAGGGCTGGCTCTTCTCGGCGATCTTGGCCATGATGCCGCCCTCACTGGCTTTGTCCATGCGCGTGAGGATGTCGGCCATCACCTCGGCTCCGCCGATGCTCTGTCCGCCCAACCCTTTGCTGGCGAGAAGCACCTCTTGCAGGCTTTGACTGAGTTCTTCCAGCACATCCGGCTGCACTTCTTCCATGGTCGCAAGCCGCAGGGCGACGTCGCCGCGCATGACCTCCGGCAGCGCAGCCAACACCTGTCCCGCTTGCTCGCTTTCAAGATGAGCCAGAATGACCGCCACCGTTTGCGGATGCTCGATCTTGATCATTTTGGCGATGGTCTTCACATCCACCCAACGGAGCGCCTCCAACCCCGGGTAACTCTTCCGCGTCATCGACTCAAGGATACGCGCCGCCTTTTCGGGACCCAGGGCCTTAATCAAAATGTTCTTGATGTACTCCTTCCCCTGGAATTGCACCTCTCCCGAAGCACTCGCGTCCTTAAAATCAGAGATCACCGCATCTTCCTGGTCTCGTGAAATTTGGGCTGTGCCGTTCATAAAGCTCCCCAGCTTCTTGATTTCTTTGGGATCGAGCAGCCTCATCACCTGCGCGGCGGCCTCTTCACCGATCGCGCGAAGGAGAATCGCCGCTTTTTGTTCACCCGTCAGATTCTGAGACACGTTATACGTTTCCTGAAGGGGCCTTCAGCCACTGTTTAACAACCACCGCCGTCGTGTCGGGATTCCTCCGGGCCATATCGATGATCTGGGCCCGATCCGGTGCCCCGGCAAGCGCCGATTCAGCCGCGCCCGCAGTAACCCCCGGCACGCCGACTCCCGTGTCGGGGCCCGAGGCCTGAGCCGTCGAGCTCAACATCGCGAGCAGGGGACGCACGATAAAGAAGAAGATGATGAAGAAGAGCAGCCCCCCGACGACATACCGCAGATACGGCAGCCATGCGTTCGGTGTATCGGCCGTGGCATCGGCCGCGGCCGGCGCGTCGTCGGGCCCCAGACCGAACTGCACGTTGACCACCTGTACTTGATCCTGGCGATCCGCTGAAAATCCCATGGCCTTCTTGACGATCTCTTCGATCCGCTTCAGATCCTCCTCAGACCGAGGCACATATTTTCGTCCGGACTCGGCGGTCGCCTTGTCGCCGGTCAGCCCCTCACCAGCCTTGAGCGTCTCATAGGTCCCATCGACCAGCACGGCCACGGACAGTTGCTTGACGACTCCGACAGGCTCCACGATTTTCGAGACGGTTCGGCTGATCTCGTAATTGACGGTCTCATTCTTCGTCAGGCTGTTGTTCGAACTGGTTTGCGCCGGCTCCTGCTCCGTTCCCGGCGGCACGTTCGACTGCACACCCGGAACCCCACCGGTTACTCCGTTGGTCCCGCTGGCCTTTTCTTGGCCCCGCTGTTCACTTCTGACTACCTGGCCGTTCGGATCGTACCGTTCCTCCGTCGTCTCCACCTTGCGAAAATCGACCAGGCCGGACACACGCACGACCGCTTTTCCGTCCCCGACGATCCGTTCCAGCATCGATTGGATACGGACCTCGATGTCCTTTTCGATGCTGTGCTGATACTCGAGTTGTGCGTTTGTCAACCCGGTCGTCTCGTCAGCCGCCGCACCCGACAGCAACCGGCCGTGCCCGTCGACGATGGTCACCTCGCGGGCCTGGAGCCCTTCGACACTGCTGGACACCAGATTGACCACGCCCTGCACTTGTGTTTTCGTCAGTTGCTGCCCGTTCCGCAAGGACACGACCACGGATGCACGCGCCTTCTCCTGCTCGCTGGCGAACAGTCTCCGTTCCGGAATGGCGAGGTGGACGCGTGCCCGTTCCACCTCCGGCATCTGGGCGATCGTTCTGGCCAGCTCGCCTTGCAGCGCCCGGCGGTAATTGAGCTTCTGGACGAATTCGGACATACCGATCGACGTGCGGTCGAAAATCTCGAAGCCGACCCCGCCTCCGTGCGGCAGGCCTTGTGTCGCCAATTGCAGGCGTAGATCATGCACCTGCGCACTGGGCACCAGAACGGTCGCGCCGCCGCCGGTCGTTTCATACGGCACCTTGGCTTCCTTGAGCTTGTCGATAATCGCTCCCGCATCCTCGCCGTTCAGATTGCTGAAGAGCACCTGCATATCCGGTTGCTGCGTCCACAACGTCAGTGCAATGAGCCCCGCCACTGACCCGGCCAGCGCGACCAGAATAATCATCCGCTGATTGATCGAAAATTTTGCAAACAAGTTGTTCATCGGTGTCTCGTTGGTTCAATCCGTTAAATCTGCATGCGCTGAATTTCTTCATACGCGGTGACGAGTTTATTCCTGACCTGCATCATCAATTGAAACGACACGCTGGCCTGTTGCAATGCGACCATCGTCCGATGAATGTCCTGGGTCTGGCCCGTCAGCAGCGCATCCACGGCCTGGCCCCCTTGGAGTTGCGCATCATTGACCTTGCCGATCGCCGCCTTGAGCGAATCCATGAACCCTCCGGATCCGGGCTGGGACACGGCCGAGCCGGCCGACCCTATGTCCGGAATCGCAGGGACCGCCGATCCGATGCCGTGAATCTGGCTCATGGCTACCTCCCGATTTCCAAGGCCTTGTTCCACATGGCGCGTGTCGCATTGATTGCCTGCACATTGGCCTCGTAGGCGCGCGACGCGCCGATCATGTTGACCATTTCTTCCATCACATTCACATTGGGGAGCCGTACGAACCCCTTGGGGTCGGCATCCGGATGATGCGGGTCATAGATCAGTTGTCCGGGTTTGGAGTCCTCCACCACACGCGCCACGGAAACGCCTTCAAGCGCACGCGCCGTCGGCCCGTCTGCCACACGGCGAAACGTCTGTTGAAAGGTACCGGACACTGGGGCCGAGCGAAAGATGACGTCTCGCCGTTTGTACGGCCCGCCGCCGGGTGTATGGGTAGACTGCGCGTTGGCCAGATTGCTGGCAATGACGTTGAGCCGTCGTCGCTGGGCATCCAGGCCGGATACCGATACCGCCATACCGTCCATCATGTCCATGACACACCTCCCTGCTGACAACTGTCAGCCGTCAGCTGTTTGCGATGCGCTACCGCGCATCGCGGATCGCGCTGAGCAACCCCTCGAACCTTTTCGCAATGATCGTGGCAGCGGCGTTGTACTGCATGGCGTTGTCGGACAGTTTCGCCATCTCCAGCTCCAGATTCACAGAGTTCGCATCGAGCGGGAGATCACCCGCCGGCACTTCGCTCAGCTTTCCGGTCACCGCCCGCACGTCCTGCGGTCCTTGCACCCCGAAATGGCGCGACTGCGTCGCGGTCAAGACGATCGGAAGACCTCCCCGGTGCGCCGAGCGCAGTTGCTCGGTGAAATTCAACTCGGAGGCGCGATAACCCGGCGTCTCTTCATTGGCCAGATTCGAGGCAATCACGCGTTGCCGCGCACTCCGGAGGTCCAACGTCCGCTCCAACAATCGCATAGTCCGGTCAAAGATCGTCATGTCTGCCCTCCCTTCGCCCCACCACATCCCACGCTGTGCAACCCTAGCCCGCATGATTCATGAACGCTTCTGCTGCAATCTTCGATCCGCTCTTGCGACAAGCCTGCGGCCGTCGGGCTCGCCCCTCGACCCCTCGACGTACTACACGAGTACGCCTCAGGCCCTCCGGGCTCCGCGCGCCGGTCTCACGACGCGGCTTGGCGATTTCGCGACGAACCGTCATGAATCATGCGGGCTAATGCCGCCGAATCAGACTCAGCTTTTGCCGCCCTCATGACATTTTGCCGGGCGGCAATATTTTCCTCTTCAGCCGCTACGGCACCGGCATCGACATGGGCCCGCCTCCGACACGGTACTCGCGGAGCTTATTTCGCAAGGTTCGAATACTGATGCCGAGTTCTTTCGCCGCATGGGTGCGATTGTCTTTGACTTTCGCCAATGTCTTGAAAATCAACTCTCGCTCCATCTCCCAGAGCGAGCCGTTGACCGGCTGGGCGATCGGCAGCTGCACGGGAACATCACGACTCTCCACCGGACAATGTTCCGGCAACACCGGACCCCGACCGGCCAGCACCACGGCCCGCTCCATGACGTTTTCCAGTTCGCGGATGTTGCCTTTCCACGGCAACCGTTGCAAATAGGCCAGCGCTTCGTCAGACAACAGAGGCTGCGCCAGGCCGTTCCGTGCCGCTGCGGCAGCCGCAAAATGGCGGGCCAGGAAGGGAATATCCGCCGGTCGCTCCCGGAGGGGAGGAATCGTGAGCGGAAAGACGTTCAACCGGTAGTATAAATCCTCCCGGAATCGGTTCTGCTCGACTTCGCGGGCGAGGATGCGGTTGGTTGTGGCAATGACACGAATGTTGACGGGCACCGGCTCGCGCCCCCCGACCCGGTCGACCTCCCGTTCCTGCAAGACCCGCAACAGCTTCGCCTGGAGTCCCAGCGTCATCTCCCCGATTTCATCCAGCAGCAGCGTGCCGGTGTGAGCCATCTCAAATTTTCCGATTTTCCTGACCATGGCTCCGGTGAAGGCACCTCGTTCGTGGCCGAACAGTTCGCTCTCCAGTAGGCCGTCCGGTAATGCCGCACAATTGACGGCGATAAACGGCCGGTGCGCACGGGGACTACGGCGATGGATGAACCGGGCCAGCAGTTCCTTGCCGGTGCCGCTCTCTCCGGTAATCAGCACCGTCGCATGGCTGGCGGCGATGCTTTCGCTCGTGCCCAAGAGCCGTGCCATACCGGGATCCTGGGTGAGAATCGGACGCGGTTCCGGCGAGCCGGTCAACGAACCCGCTCCCCCCCCACTGTCCCGCCCTTCCCTGAGGTTGGTGATAACCCGCTCCAACAAATCCATTGAGAACGGTTTCAGCAGATAGTCGCTCGCGCCCTGCTTCATAGCTTCGACGGCCGTCTCGACCGTCCCGTACGCCGTCATGAGCACGATCGTCGTCCGAGGCGCGCGCCGCTTCATTTCCTTGATCACCTCAAGACCGTTCATGCGCGGCATCTTGAGATCCGTCAGGACCAACCACGGCTGGAACCGTCCGACCTGCTCCAATGCCTCCGAACCATCCGCGAATCCCTCCGCGACATACCCCAGGCGCCGCACGGACTCCACAAGGGCGACCCTCATGGAGTGATCATCATCGACGATCATGATTCGTTCGGTGGCGTCGGCACTATTCATTTCACTGCCGTCTCTCTCCCGTTCATCCATGGGACCGCTCCTCCACGAGCATCACACAGGCGGATTCTGCTTCGACTCGTTCATCATGGCGCGTCACAGCCGCCCCCTCTGCGGCCAAGAGTCCCACCGGGACGGGATACGGCAGCACAATCACAAACGAGGCTCCCTGGCCCAGAGCGCCTTCGACATCGATGCGCCCGTGATGGGCCTCGACAATCGCGTACACAATCGCAAGACCAAGTCCGGTTCCTTCTTCCTTTGTGGTAAAGAACGGATCGAAGAGCCGCGAGCGGTGAGCCGGATCGATGCCGGTCCCGGAGTCACGGACCGTCAGGCGTACTGCAGGCCCGCCCAGCGTCCGCGCCTCATCATGTTCGAGTCGAATGGTCAGCACCCCTCCGGACGGCATCGCCTGTACCCCGTTGACGATCAGATTCAACAGGACCTGCTTCATTTGCCCTTCATGACACCAGATCGAGGGAATACCCGGATCAAGATCCAACCGGATATCCACGGACACTCGGCTGATGGCATGGGCGGCCAGACTGAGAGAGTCGAGAATCAGCGACTCCGCCGGGTGCCAACCGTGCGGCGTCCGCACCGGCTTGGTATAGACCAAGAGATTCGCGAGCAACCCGTCCATCGCGCGCACGGCTTGGGAAATCTGTTCGGCATAGAGCGATCCAGGAGAGCTCTCTCCCAGTTCCCGGCGCAGCAACGAGGCAAAGAGCTCGATGCTCCCTAATGGATTTCTGATCTCGTGGGCGATCCGGCCGATCATTTCCCCCATCGCCGCCAGCCGATCCCTGCGCTGCAACTGTTCTTCAAGATGGTACACGCGGGTCATGTCCTGGATCAGCAGCAGGCTGCCGGGCCAACAACCGGACTGCGTCTGTAAGGGAGCGCGGGTAATCGCGACCACCGACTGGCCGATCCGCTGCGGACGATCACAGAGGCTGAGTCCAACCAGGTCCAACACCGCGGTGACGCGCCGGCCACACAGCTCGGTCGCGGCAATGCCCAGCACATGGGCTGCCGGCGCGTTGCTGCGGACGATCACGCCGCCGTCGTCCAGTACCAGCACCCCGGTCGACAACGATTCCAGGATGCCGTCGAGGTGGGAACGCATCGCTTCGTTAGCAGCCAGTTGACGCCGCAACGCATCATTACTGTGCGCCAACTCCAGGTCCATCTGCTCCACCCGGGCCGTGAGTTCGCAATACGACCGCTGGAGCGTCTGGGCCGCCTGGTCGAAACTGTGAAATGCGGCCTGAAGCACGTCCCGTTCTTCGGCAGACTGTAGCGCGGTGACTGTCATAGTTCCTCCTCTTCCACTGAGCGACGCGCGGTCCGCAGACTCCCCTTGAGTGCCGTGGCTACGCGCATGATAAGCGGGTCGTCCGATTCACCGACCTCGGCCAACGCCACCGTGGCGCGGTCGTATTGTTTCAAGGCAAACCAATGTTTGGCGGTTTGTAGATGAATCCACTCCACGTGGTGCGTTGCGGGCTTGTGCTCCAAGACATCAAGATATGCGGCAATAGCCTGCTGATGCCGATCCAGCTTCGAGAGTGTGTCGGCATAGGCCAGGAGCGTCTCCACCGATCGGCCGGCTCCCGCTTTGAACCCTTCCTCGTAGGCCAGTGCCGACTCACGCGGTTTGTCGAGCTGTCCCAGCGTCTCGGCTAATTGGAGATACATGAACGGCCGCTCGCCATGCGCGGGATGAAGGACCAGCCATTGGCGGCACAAGTGCAGCAGTCCCTGGAGATCCTGTTGCCGCATCATCGCGGCGACCAGCAGATGCAGGGCCTCAGACTCATGCCGGCCCGGTTGAAATTGAAATCGGTATCGTTCAAACACTTTTCGGGCCGCCGTCGGATCCTGCTGGTCCAAGTAGGTCTTGCCCAATCCGAGTAACGCCTGCTCAATCAGCGCCGGGTCTTTTTCCTTGACGGCCTGCTGATAGAGGCGTACGGCTTCCAGGGAAAACCCTAATCGTCGATGGGCTTCGGCGATCTCGAGCAACGACGGTGAATGCGCGTAGAATTGCCCCCCGTTCGGCCCGTGCCGGTGAAAAAGACTCACGACCGTCAAGTCGTCATGCGACTGCAAGGCCGCCTCGATCCAGGGCTTCACGAGCGTCGAGAGCCGTTCCGACGCCTTCATGGGCCACGGATCAACCGCGCTCCCGCCGCGACGCGCGGCCTCATGATAGGTGCGCACCGTCCGGTCCGTATCGTGGCCTTTCTCGTAGTACCGGCCGAGGCGAAACAACGCCTCGCTTCCCAGCGGAGTATCCGCTTGTCGATTGACGACGTCCCGCAGCATCGCGTGATAGAGTGCGTCGGTTTGATCCGGCATCGGCACGTTGTGCATCATGGCATTCACCGTCAGCCGGACCCAATTTTCACCTGCCGGCGCCATGCGCTCTGCGCGGAGCGACGCCATCCGCATGTTCGCCGCCGTTTCCTGGAGCGTTTGGGGGTACAGCGTCGGAATCAGGGCATAGAAGAATTCCGCCTTGGCCGGGTTGGACATCGCCGCCGCATTGTCCGCGACATACAGCAGCGCCGTCGGCGCGTCGGCATGCCGTGGATAGAGGTTATAAAACAGCACCATGAGATCCTGCGCCGCCGTCTCACGATGGAGCGCGGCCAGCGTCACGGCATACCGGTGAACCGCCGCAGGCTCGAGCCGGAAGGCCTCAGGCCACCGCCGATACCCGAACTCGTAGAAGGCGTGTGCCTCGGAAATCCGCTGCTGCCTGAAAAGCGCATGCGCAAGGCCCATATTTCCATAGCGAAGCACCGGATCGTGATCGCTCCGTTTCCGCAGATTGACGAACGCGTGTTCTGCGTCGCTCCAACGGCGCATAGCCATATACGTGTAGCCCAACCCCAGCAAGGCCCGATTCCCGTCGAACGGGAACTGGAGTGAACGAGCCATCGCCCGCTCGTAGGTCGCTTGCGCTTCCTGCAACCAGCCTTGTTCGAGGTAGAGATCGGCGATGCGCCACTCGGCGCGCCGGGCGTTCGACGAGTGAGGATGGTCACGGAGCAGCTTCTTGTAGGCGTGAATCGCCTCCTGACGGTTCGGCCCGGCCCCATCCTTCTGAAGGAGAATTTCCGCGAGAAACGCCTGCGCGGACGGGGCCGCCGGACTCTCCGGGTGTTTTGTAACAATCGTTTCAAAAAATCGGCTCGCCTCCGACCACGCTCTCTTCTTGTAGGCGGCATAGCCTTCTTGCCATGCAAGCTCGGTGATTCCCTGTCCCTGCGCATGGGTGCCCTCTTCCGAACGTGGTCCATCATCAGGCAGCGGAGGGACTACTTCAGCTGGGTCCTGAACCGGTGGTGCCTCTGCCTGTTGCAGGGACGGCGTGGGAGACTGCTTCGTCACGGGATGGACAGACACTTCCCCTCGAACGTGGGAAGCCCCGGCCATCACAATGGCCACGGCCCAGAGCAACCGGCAGTATGGCGAGCGAAGAAATCGCATCGGCTGGATGCATCAGCAAAGACCGTGCCCTAGGACGCACGAGGGAATACGGCGCTGATACCGAGGAAATACAGGGGTTGGATACGCACTCAAGGCAACCAGTGTCAGGATCGGCAACAGTACACTGGGAAGACCGTCAAGCGTTTGACGAGAGAACGGAGGGGGAAGCTAATTCGGGAGGCTTTGAGAATGTGCCCGTGGATCCACGCCCTTGCGTTTGAGTTTTTCGACCAGCGTCGTGCGGTTGAGGTGAAGCAACTGGGCCGCCCTTGTTGTGACTCCGTTGGCTTTGCGGAGCGCTTCAATGATGAGGTGCTGCTCGTATTGTTCGACTTCCCTGGACAAGTTGATCCCGTCTTCGCTGAAGCGGATGAACTGCTCGGGAAGCGCCGGCGCAGCCGATTTCCGGCCAATCTTTTCCGGCAGATCACCGGCCGTCAAGACCCCCTGCTTCTTGAGCACAACCAACCGCTCGATCATGTTTTCCAGTTCCCGGATGTTGCCGGGCCAATCGTACTCCGACAAGAGCCGCAGGGCTTCCTGGTCAATGCCGGTGATGGCCGTGCGCTTGGCCTGATTGAACCGGGCCAAGAAATGCTCGATCAGGAGCGGAATGTCGCTGCGGCGTTCCCGCAGCGGAGGAATGACGATCGGAATCACGTTGAGCCGGTAGAACAGGTCGTGGCGAAACCGTTTCTCTTCGATGAGGTCTTCCAGATTCTGATTGGTCGCGGCCACAATGCGCACGTCCACGTGGATCGTCCGATTGCCCCCTACCCGCTCGAAGGCTTTCTCCTGTAGCACACGGAGCAGCTTCACCTGGAGCGGCAAACTCATTTCGCCGATCTCGTCGAGAAAAATTGTTCCCCCGTTGGCCAACTCGAATCGTCCCATCCTGGCCTGCACCGCCCCGGTAAACGCGCCTTTCTCATGCCCGAACAGTTCCGATTCGAGCAAATTTTCCGGAATCGCCCCGCAATTCACCGGCACGAGCGGGCGGTCCTTTCGCAGACTGTTGAAATGAAGCATGCGGGCCACGAGTTCCTTGCCGGTCCCGCTCTCCCCTTGAACCAAAACGGTGCTGTCGCTGTCGGCGACCTTCCGGACAAAATCCAGCACCTGGCGGATCGGTTCGCTCGTCCCGACCAGGTGCTCTAATCGATATTCATCACGAACAGCCTTGCGCAGCAGGTGGTTCTCTTGCCGTAACCGCTGGAATTCAACCGCCTTGCGCACAACCACCGCCACCGTCTCAGGGTCAAATGGTTTTGTAATGAAATCGAAGGCCCCGGCTTTCATGGCTCGCACGGCCATTTCGATCGATCCAAACCCGGTCATCATGATGGGAATGATGTTCGAGTCGAGTCCGGCCAGGCGCCCGATGATGGTGAGTCCGTCGGTATCGGGCAGTTGCAAGTCGACCATGACAATGTGGACCTGGATCTCCTTCGCCGCTTGCAAGCCCTGGGCACCGTCCACGGCAGTGGAGACCGCGTACCCTTCTTTTCTCAACGTCTCCTGCACGACTTCACGAACGGCAGGATCGTCGTCGATGACAAGAACGTGCGTCTGGCTCATCAGTGCGGACCTCGAAGGTGAATCGTACGGCTTGAGCCCATTCCAGCGAAGCAGATTCGCCTGCGAAGGTCAGGCAGCCGTCTTAGGCAGGCGAACCGTCAGGCGTGCTGAGGATAATAAGAAGCGCCGGCCAATGCAAGCGAAACTCACAGGTGGCTGGAGCCGCAGCATTTCTTGACAGGGTCTCCGGCCTATTGCTACTGTGCCGTCAGTGCGTCGCAGGCGACACAATCTCCGTCATACACAAGCCGGCGCATGGGTGCGCACATGAACGAACGTCTGAATGAACCAACTATGGTGGGACCGAACTGTATGTCATCCATAATATCCGAGCGCTGGAAACTCTGGTCGGTGGTGGCTTGCCTGATGAGTGTCACCGGAGTTTTGGTTACGGCCCCCCTAGACGCGGCGGCAGCTCAAGAGCGCGCTGTCCCGAAGCAGGACGTTATCCTTGGCTCAGATGCACGGACTGGGAAGAACCTCTTTGAAAAACACTGCATACTGTGTCACGGACCACGTGGCAGAGGCGACGGTCTTGAGATTGCTGGAGCTAACGTGGCCGACTTATCTTCTGCCGAGACCCAACGCAAGCTGAATGTCGACTTGCTCAGAACCATTCACGAGGGGCGCCCAGGAAAGGTGATGCCGGCGTGGAAATCGCGGCTTTCCGATAAGCAGTTACAGGATGTACTGGCCTACGTTCGCACCCTGAGACAGTGAAGTTTCACCGCCTTGCCAGCAGACTCTGCTGCTACGAGCGGGACCCCAAGACGACATTCTCCCTACCTACAGAATCAAGCACATCCAACGAACATCCCCGATGAGTAACAGTAGAGTCCGGCCACAGTGACTCCTTCGACCTAGCCGTGCAGCTCCCCGCCAAAAACACCGTGCGAACACGCCCGGAACACTTGACCCCAAGGCTGAGAGTCTGTAAAAGTGTAACTCCTTCAAATCATTAGGAAGCTGGCGTAGCTCAATCGGCAGAGCAGCGGTTTTGTAAACCGCAGGTTGGAGGTTCGATTCCTCTCGCCAGCTCCACACCGCGCTTGCGCGTTCCGGCGGCTCACCAGGCGAAGCCTCTCCCCTATCACCGCCGCCGGATAAGCACCTTGAGAAGGGCCTTCTCTCGAACCTCCAGCCAGGGTTCCGAAGGGGATATGTCCCCTTGGTGGGGAGCGTGCGAGGGGGCTGACCCCCTCCGCAGGAGCCGGTGAGGCAGGCTTCAGGGCCGATCCGGCGACGGTTGGATGGTTCGATTCCTCTCGCCGTAAGCTCCCCTGAAAAGTGGACAGGTCAGAAGGGGAACATTCTGGCAGAGGAGAAAACAGTGTCAGGAACCATTAGTTCGCAGGTGCCGTCACCAGATGGCCTATCGACCGAATCTCGTCCGATTGCGCCATTGGGCAAGAACGCCATCAGGCACTGACCTGCAGCTCCCTTTACGGAGCAAAATGGTTCCTGACACCCTCTCTCCCCTCTGCCCTTGAAGAAGCGGGGGCAGGAGGCTTGATGGATTGATCGTCCAGCCACAATTTGGATCTTCGAACCCTGATATCCAGCCGAACGTCCCTGCTCCACCGATCCAGTGTTTCACGGTGGCCCATTCCCCTATTCGACGCAACAGGTCGGAATGCATGAGGCAGAAGAGTTTCCCCTCTGCCTGTCTGGCATGCCGCTGCAAGACAATCTGGTACTGCTCTGTCGATACGGCAATCCCCAAAGAACAGAAGTATCGGTACTCCTCAAACTCCCGTGGCTGGCTGTCGATGTCTTTGCTAATGTACGTGATGAGAAGAATGCTGTCAGAAACCATTCATTGAATAGGAAGCTGCAAATCTGACCGCGCAAAAATGATAAGCGTCGATGGAGCGATGCCTCAAGGGCTGGAACGCGAGAATGGTTTCTGACACCATTTTCTGCCTCCAGAAGATCACAATGACAACGTTGTTTCGTCAGTCTTCGATAAGTTGCGTGCGCGCAGCTCGCGAACGCCGCGGCCGATCTTGCGTCGAATGAGTGTGCGCAGCGTCACCCCATCTGCGTAACCGACCTGGGTGGCGATCTGGTCAATACTGGCGCCGCTAGTTTGAAGCAAGTGTACTGCACGCTCGACGCGAAGATCCTGAACGTACGCAAGCGGGGATTTACCCAGCACGGATTGCAGGCGACGCGCTAGGGTACGTTCGCTTGTCACAACTGCGCGAGCCGCTTCGCTGAGCGAAAAACCGACAGCCAGCTGGCGCCGTGCCCACCGCTCGAACCGTTCGACAAGCGGGTCTGAGTGCGCAAGATGGTCAGGAATTGCGAATGCCGCCTGCGATGGCCGTGGCTCAACCACCAGGTAGCGTGCTGTCAGTGCCGCCAGTGCCGGGCTTTTGCGACGCACCAGCCACAACGCCAGATCTAGGTGCGCCAGCGCGGCGCCGGCGGTGACGAAGCGGGATGAACTCACGAGCATCCGCGAGTCGTCTAGCACGACATGCGGGTACCGTTCACGAAAAAACGGGGCGAGCCACCAGGATGTCGTCGCATTCTGGCCATTGAGCAGCGACGTGCCGGCGAGAACAAACGTGCCCGTGCATGCCGCGCCCACCAGCGCGCCGCTGTCAGACCAGCGACGCAACAGCGCTTGTGCGTCCGTTACGTCTCGCCGTTCAAGCGCCACTCGCAGGGTCTCAGGCATCTTCGCCCCGAGCGCCGGCACGAGGGCGACATCTGGACGCGCAAGTCGTGTCGCCGACCGTACAGGCACCGACAACCCACGACTAGTGTGCACGCGGGTACGGACACCAACGACCGTCACGTCGAAACGCGTCGACGATGTCCCGTCGGATTCCGCCAGGTCGTTCGCCGTGCCGAAGGTGTCGAGCAGCGTGGTTAAGCCGGTGTCAAAGACTTCATTCAGAGCAAGAAGGTAAATTCGCATGGCGAGAACAGTATCATAATTGTCACTTCTGCCACTAGTACAGATTGGCACTCATGGCTAGAATTTCACTCACGTTGTTTAACCTCAAATAGGAGTAATTACCATGGTACGTGTTGCTCTGTTCGTGCGATTGAAAGCCAAGCCAGGGAAAGAAGCGGATGTCGCCCGCTTTCTCGAAAGCGGGCTCACTCTGGCGAATCAGGAAGCCACGACGCCGATCTGGTTCGCACTGCAGTTGGGGCCGGCGACGTTTGGCATCTTCGATGCCTTTGCTGATGAAGCAGGCCGCAAGGCACATTTGGCTGGCCCGATCGCGGCAGCACTGATGGCCAAGGCATCCGAGTTGCTTGCCGAACCACCACAGATCGAGCAAGTCGACGTGCTCGGCGCGAAGATCCCGCACTGAAGTCTATCGAGAGATGAGGCCGGGTAGCGTGTAGTTCGGTCGGCGTGAGTGAATTAGGAAACCCGCGGCAGCGGCTCACTCCAGGGTGGCAATCGCGCCAGAGATTAACGATCTGGCACGACTGCAGCCCCGTCGCTCGCAGCTATCAATTAGTCTCCTGCCCTGGAATGAGTGGGGGCAGGAGACTTGATGTATTGATCGTCCAGCGGCAATTTGGGTCCTCGAATCCCGATATCCATCCGAACGTCCCTGCCCCGCCGATCCAGTGTTTCACAGTTGCCCATCCCCTATTCGACGCAACAGGTCGGAATGCATGAGGCAGAAGAGTTTCCCCTCTGCCTGTCTGGCATGCCGCTGCAAGACAATCTGGGACTGCTCTGGCGGTACGGCAATCCCCAAAGAACAGAAGTATCGGTGCTCCTCAAACTCCCGTGGCTGGCTGTCGATGTCTTTACTGATGTACTTGGAGAGATACCGGGCCAGTTTGACCGGGGAGGTTCCAGGCCGTGGCCCCCTCACATTGACCTGCCCCTGTGCCTTGCCCACGATCTTGTACCAACAGCGACGCAGGAGGCGAATATCCTGAAATCCTCGGACGGCCAGAGGGGTGGATCGCTCCCCGCTTCTGACATTCCAACACCGCCACGTAGGGCATTCGATAGCCAATACGAGCAAGCATTCGCCGTAGCCGTTCGAGATCGGTTAAGACCCTGTCTCGATCTTCCATGTTCTCTCTGTACGTGAGCGTGACGAGGTAATCCGCTTGGATCGACAGGCATTTTCTTCTGATCTCTCCCTTTGCCCTTGCTTGTGCCCGTTTCTCATTTTGTCCTTTGTTCTTCGACCTTCCCTTGAAGCCCTTCTTGCCGAAACGTGAATCGATCTTTCCCCATGAAGCCTCGACCCACTGCTTCCCGAAGTCATGAATCTTGACTGACCACACAGAGCCGGGAGTGGCTGATGGGGCTGAGTTGGATTGCGTGTGATCGACGAGAAATGTCTTTCTGAGAAGTTTAGGGGCCGCCGGCGGACCGGCGGCCCTGCGCCGCTGGCAGTCGCCAGCAGGCGCATCGACCGTCGCTCGCGGCTCGACGTTCCTTTGTCCTTTCGGACCTTGCCCCTTCTGTGATTCCACTCTCAAACAACCTCAACAACTGTAACCAGAACTGTACCCATGCGCACCGTTGTTGCCCTTTCCGCAAACCAGAAAGCGCAACTCGACGCAGTTATCTAACCTGGCCATTCCTCGTATGATTCTGTTACTTCCGGTGAGGGAGAGGGAGGAGGAGAAACTGCTTCCGAACTAGTTTGTAAACCGCAGATTGGAGGTTCGATTCCTCTCGCCAGCTCCACACCAACCTTCGGTTGACCCGGCGGCTATTTATCGGTTTATTGTACTTGTCGCCGGC
>JAYWIP010000210.1:0-2648 GCA_039794465.1 Nitrospira sp. | reverse complement strand
TCGCAGGAATGGCAACTCAAAGTTCTGCAATACGGTGCGCTGCTGGCGGAAAAAGATTCGGTAGCGGCCGCGAGCTACCTCCGGCGCTGTCCCGAAATCGTCGGATTGATCGGTGACGGGCCTCACACCGGCTCGCGGTTCGAAACCTGGTTCAAAGCCGGCATGGACGTACTGGCCTACAGTCCGGAAGGCGCCCGGGCGTACTTCGCGGTGGCATCGCAGAAAGCGCTTTCGTCGGTCGAGCAGGCGTTGAGTGGTGTGCCGCTTCGACAGGTGGCACGCAAGCTCAAGCTCTTTGTCCAAGGCCTCTGTGGAAGTGACGTCTCTATTACGGCACTGCCGGATTCCTTGGCGGCCGCCACGCCGCGCGCGACCATCAGCCAGGATGGACGGACGATGGGGTTGCCCGCGTTGCTGCGCCGGTTTCCCACAGCGGAGGAAAACGAGCGATTGTATCTGGTCATGGCCGCGCATGAAGCGGGCCATGTGGAATTCGGAACCTATCGGCTCACGGTGGAATCTGTTGGCGATGTGATTGACTCCGTGCAGCGGCGCTATCGCCGTTCGCACAACGTGATGCCGGAGACGCTGGCGGCGCTGTTCCAGCTCTATCCCCACCCGCTCCTCGTCCGGGATCTCTGGACCGTCCTGGAAGATGCGCGCATTGAATTTTTGCTCCAGGCGGAATATCCGGGCCTGCGGCGTGACTTAGCACAGCTGGCGGCCCACTCCATCACCCCACGCGATCCTGCTCATGGATTGACGGTCAAGGAATTGCTCGTCGATTGTCTCTTGCGGCTCTCGACCGGCGAGTCAGCCGCCTCCGCGGTTCCCCGTGCCGTCACAGAAGAAGTCTCCGTCCTGTGGGCCATGTGCCAGCCTCTGTTCCATCAGGCGGCGACGGCGGAGCAGGCCGTCCGACTGACCCATGCTCTCTACGTCACAATGGAAGAGTTGTTGGCGCCTCGCGGCGACATGATCAGGGTGGACCGAACGGAGGATGAGCCGGCAGAGCCCGGATCAGGGCAGTCCGCGTCGGAATCCATGAGTGATGTGTACAGGCCGGTGACCAATTGGGAGTACCGCGGTGCGATGAATCCGGAGTTCATCGCGACCCAGCAAGGGCTGACCGAACACGACGGAACGCAGGCAACCGACCAAGATCGGCAAGTCGGCCAAAGAACCGGTCGAGGCGACCAGAAGTCCGAGGACGGCGGAAGTTTCGCCGGGGGACGGTCGCTGCCGTCTGTGGTCGAAGAGTTGCTCGCGATAGAGGTGGAATCGCCGCCGATTCCGGAATCGATGGTTCATGATGAACGGACTGTCTGTTATCCCGAGTGGGATCATACGATTCAGGACTACCGGATGAATTGGTGCCAAGTGATTGAGCGGCCGGCGGAGGCTGGTTCTGACGATAGTGTCGGAGAGACCCTGGCGGCGCATCGGAGCGCCCTGCGGTCGCTTCGCAGGTTTTTCGAAGGCCTGCGCCCTCCGGCATTCCGCCGTGTTGCGGGACAAGCCGACGGAGAAGAGCTGGACATCGATGCCGTAGTGCGACACGCGGCGGAGTGTCGGGCTGGTCTGGAGGGGAGCGAGCGCGTGTACAGCCGGCGGGAAAAGCGTGAGCGCGATGTGGCCGTGGCGTTTCTCGTCGACGTCAGCGGCTCGACGAGCCGGCAGCTTGAGGGCGGGCGCCGGGTGATCGATGTGGAGAAAGAAAGTCTGGTCCTGCTCTGCGAAGCGCTGGAAGCGGTCGGTGATCAATATGGGCTCTTCGCCTATTCAGGACAAGGCCGTTCCTCCGTCGACTTTCTGACGATCAAGGATTTCGACGACCGGTTGGGAGCCGCCACGGCTCACCGGCTGGGCGGGCTGGGTCCCCGGCGGCAGAATCGGGATGGAGCGGCGATTCGCCATGCCTCTGCCAAACTCATGGCGCGAGAGGCCAAGACCCGCATCCTGATCCTCCTCAGCGACGGCCGGCCGCTGGACGACGGGTATAAGGACGACTATGCCTTGGAGGACACGAGGAAGGCGCTGCGGGAGGCGAGACACCATCATATCGATCCGTTTTGCGTGACTATCGATCGGGAGGCGGACGCCTATCTGCGCCGCATGTACGGCGATGTCCAGTTCGCGGTCATTGATCGCACGGAATCCTTGCCGACGAAGTTGCCGATGATCTATCGCCGGTTGACGGCGTAAAGTACGTGAACGGTAAATGATGAAACGCGAGAGGTTGAGGGATTGATGGCTGATGTGTCCGAAAGACCGACGGTCCCCCCGTGGCTCTACAAGCTGTTCACAGGCCACCAGTATCCCTATGTCCGCCGACTGGCGAAATTCGCCCAGCCGGTGAAACCGGGGGAGGATCGCCCGGAGCCCACCAAGGACATGATCGAAGCCAAGTTTTGGGAGGTGTATCCTCGGTGCCGCGCCAAAGTGCTGCAAGAAGTGAAGGAAGGCATGATCGTGGTGTTTCACGATCTGGGCGAGTATCCGGCTGGTGGTTACCAGGATCTGGTCGACAATCCCGAAGAGTTTCTGGCGAAAACCTACGGCAAGAAGAAGATCAAGGTGAATTTCTACGATGACGAGAATTTCGTCTGCACGATCAATTTCAAAGTCGCTGGCTGGACGGAGCATGA
>JAYWIP010000209.1:0-13772 GCA_039794465.1 Nitrospira sp. | reverse complement strand
GTCAACGTGGTCTTCCCGTGGTCCACGTGCCCGATCGTCCCGATGTTCACGTGCGGCTTCTTCCGCTCATATTTCGCCTTCGCCATACGTCTCTCCTCTACGTGCCCCTATTCACCCCGATACTTGGCAATGATGGTTTCAGAAATCTGACGCGGGACCTGATCGTACCGATCGAATTCCATGCTGTACGTTGCGCGGCCTTGCGTGCGTGAGCGGAGGTCAGTCGCATACCCAAACATCTCACTCAGCGGCACAGATGCGTCGATAGCCTGCGCACCAGCCCGCACCTTCATCCCCTGCACTTTACCGCGCCGTCCATTCAAGTTGCCGATCACATCACCCATGAACTCCTGCGGAACCAGGACTTCCACCTTCATAATCGGCTCAAGCAAAACCGGATCAGCCTTCTTGCAAGCCTCGGCAAACGCCATGGACCCGGCGATTTTGAAGGCCATTTCATTCGAGTCGACATCGTGATACGAGCCGTACGTAAGAGTCACGCGCACATCGCGCAGGGGATACCCGGCGATAACGCCGGCATCCAACCGCTCCCTCACACCCTTTTCAACAGCCGGGATAAATTCCTTCGGAATCACACCGCCGACGATTTTATTGACGAACTCGAAGCCCTTACCGGACTCGGACGGCTCAACCGACAACACGACGTGGCCATACTGACCGCGGCCACCCGTCTGCTTGATATACTTAGACTCCGCTTCAGCTTTCCGGCGAATCGTCTCTCGAAACGCCACTTCCGGCTTGCCCACGTTGGCTTCAACCTTAAACTCACGCAACATCCGGTCAACGATAATTTCAAGATGCAGCTCACCCATGCCGGCAATAATCGTTTGCGCCGTTTCCTCATCCGTGCGGACCCTGAACGAAGGATCTTCCTGTGCCAACTTCTGAAGCGCGAATCCCATCTTCTCCTGATCCTGCTTCGTCTTCGGCTCAATCGCCATCGCAATCACAGGCTCGGGGAACTTCATAACTTCCAACAGGATCGGCTCCTTCTCATCAGACAACGTATCTCCGGTCGTGGCACCCTTCAGACCGACGGCAGCAACTATGTCACCCGCATAGGCGATGTCGATTTCTTCCCGTTTATTCGCATGCATCTTAAGCAACCGCCCGATGCGCTCTCTCGTACCCTTCGTCACATTGAGCACCGGCGATCCAGTCTTCAGCATTCCGGAATAGACACGGAAAAATACCACCTGCCCCGCAAATGGGTCGGTCATTAACTTGAAGGCGAGCGCCGCAAACGGCTCGCTATCAGACGGCTTGCGCAGAACCTCTTTATCCGTATTGGGATCAATCCCCTTCACCGGCGGAACATCAAGTGGCGATGGCAGGTAATCCACGACAGCATCCAACAACTGCTGGACACCCTTATTCTTAAAAGCAGACCCGCACACAACTGGAATCACCTTCATCGCGATCGTCGCGGCCCTGATCGCCCGACGCACTTCCTCTTCCGTCAGCGAATGACCGTTCAAATACTTCTCCATGACCTGATCATCAAACTCGGCAACGGCTTCCAGCATTTTCTCCCGATACTCTTTCGCCTGCCCGAGGAGATTGGCTGGAATTTCATCGATCTTATACTTAGCACCAAGAGTTTCATCGTCGTAAAAGTAGGCCTTCATGCTCACGAGATCCACCGAGCCCCGATATTCCGCTTCTCGCCCTATCGGAATCTGGATAGGAACGGGGTTCGCCCCAAGACGATCAATGATGGACTGCACGCTGGCGTAGAAGTCAGCGCCAATTCGATCCATCTTATTCATCCAGGCGATGCGCGGGACCCCATACTTATCGGCTTGGCGCCAGACCGTTTCCGATTGCGGCTCAACCCCCTGCACGGAATCAAAGGCAGCCACCGCACCATCAAGCACGCGGAGGGAACGCTCAACCTCGATCGTAAAATCGACGTGACCCGGCGTGTCGATAATATTGATGCGCTTGTCTTTCCAGAAGCAGGTGGTCGCCGCAGCCGTGATCGTAATGCCGCGCTCACGCTCCTGCTCCATCCAGTCCATTGTCGCAGCGCCCTCATGAACTTCGCCCATCTTGTGCGTCATGCCCGTGTAGTACAAGATCCGCTCGGTCGTGGTCGTTTTTCCGGCATCAATGTGGGCCATGATGCCGATGTTTCTCGTATGCTCTAACGATGTTTGCCGCGCCACGTGAGTCCTCTAAAAACACCTGTGCTGCACGTCAAGCCGGATCATGCTGCTGCGATGAAGGGGCACCTACGTTGCGAATCGCAGCACGGCTCAACGGCAGCACAGAACGACGTTACCAGCGATAATGGGCGAAGGCCTTGTTTGCCTCCGCCATCCGATGCACGTCTTCCCGCTTCTTGACTGCGGCCCCTGTATTGTTTGAGGCATCCAGCAACTCGGCGGCGAGCTTTTCTCTCATGCTCTTTCCGCCGCGCGTCCTTGCCGACTGCGACAGCCAACGAAGCGCCAACGACACGCGCCTCGACGGCCTGATCTCGACCGGAACTTGATACGACGCACCACCCACGCGGCGCGACTTCACTTCCACGATCGGCTTTACATTATCGATGGCGGCCTTGAACACTTTCAACGGATCGCCGCCGGTCTTTTCCTGAATGACGTCAAATGCTCCATAGCAAATCCGCTCGGTCGTGCTCTTCTTCCCACCAGACATCAGCGTGTTAATGAACTTCCCGACAAGCTTGTCGCGATACCGTACATCGGGAAGCACTTCGCGTTGACCTAAAAATCTACTACGAGGCATCTTACTCCTACCCAATCACCAGTTATGCGCCACGGACACAGACCCGCATACGGCGATGCGGACCTATTTCGGCCGTTTGGCTCCATACTTCGAACGGCTTTGCTTCCGATCGGCCACTCCGACGGCATCGAGCGCACCGCGGACCAAGTGATACCGAACTCCCGGCAGGTCCTTCACGCGGCCACCGCGCACCAGGACTATAGAATGCTCCTGCAAATTGTGTCCGACACCGGGAATGTAAGTCGTCACTTCCATCCCATTCGTTAACCGCACACGCGCCACTTTCCGCAGAGCCGAGTTTGGCTTCTTCGGCGTCGTGGTATAGACACGAAGGCACACTCCTCGCTTCTGCGGACAGGCCTTCAGCGCCGGGCTCTTTGTCTTGGCCTTGACGAGGGTTCGGCCTTTCCTGACCAGCTGATTGATCGTTGGCATTCCACGCAAACCTTTCCAAAAACGTCAAACACAACAGCCTGCCCACTGCGCAAAGACGTGGGATTATAGTGATGTCGCCTCTCGCTGTCAAGTAGAACCACTACTCTTTCTTCCGACTATGACAGCGTGCCATCGCCTCCAGCCGCTGCTGGAGCCTCAGAAGAGACGGACGCAGCCGCTACTGGAGCGGCCCCGACGACCACCGCTTCAGGCTTCTCACTTATCACGAACGTATCGCGATACTCCTCAAAGCCAGATCCGGCCGGAATCAATCGGCCCACGATGACGTTTTCCTTGAGCCCTAACAGATTATCTTCGCGCCCATTGATGGCCGCTTCCGTCAGCACACGCGTGGTCTCCTGGAACGAGGCCGCCGAGATGAAGCTGTCGGTCGTCAAGGCCGCCTTCGTGATACCGAGCAGAACGGGCTTGCCCAAGGCAGGCGTACCGCCCTTTTCAAGCACCCGCTGGTTTTCAGCCTCAAACGCGCTCTTGCTGACCTGGCTGCCCGGCAAGAACTGCGTATCGCCCGGATCTTCAATCCGAACTTTTCTAAGCATCTGCCGCACGATGATTTCAATGTGCTTATCGTTGATCGAGACACCCTGCAACCGATACACATCCTGCACTTCATCGACAAGATATTTTTGCAGCTCGTTGGGACCAAGCACGTCGAGAATGTCATGCGGATTCGCCGACCCGTCCATCAACGGTTCGCCAGCCCGCACCCAATCCCCTTCGTGCACATTGACGTGCTTGCCCTTGGGAATGAAGTATTCCTTCACATCACCCAGCTTGTTATCCACCAGTACCTTGCGTTGACCCTTGACGAACCCACCATAGGAGACTTCGCCGTCGATCTCGGTGATCACAGCCTGCTCCTTCGGTTTCCGCGCCTCAAACAGCTCAACCACGCGCGGAAGACCTCCGGTGATGTCCTTCGTCTTAGTCGTCTCGCGTGGAATCTTGGCCAACACATCGCCAGGGTGCACCATCGCGCCCTTTTCGACGAAGATATGCGCCCCCACCGGCAACAAATACCGTGCAACGGTGTTGGAGCCGCCGGAAACCTTTGCCGTCTTTCCAGCCTCGTCCTTGATCGACACGCGCGGACGCAACGTCGCGCCGGCGTGTTCGATAATGACCTTGCGCGACAAGCCGGTCACTTCGTCGAACTCTTCCTTCATCGTGACACCTTCGACGATGTCTCCAAACGCCACCTTTCCGCCCACCTCCGTCAGAATGGTGAGCGAGTAGGGGTCCCACTCGACCAGCTTCTGTCCGACAACGACGGGATCCCCGTCCTTAATCTTGATTTTTGCTCCATAAACGACCGGATACTTTTCGCGTTCACGGCCGCTGTCGTCGACGATCGCAATCTTCGTGTTGCGGTTCATCACGACCCATTCGCCTTCCTTGTTCCTCACCGCGATGCCGGCGTTATGAACATCCGCGTTCTTCTTCGCATCGAAACTCATGAATTTGATACGCCCGGCATGCTTGGCCTCCAGCACGGTTTGCTCGACGACTTTGCTGGCCGTCCCGCCGATGTGGAACGTCCGCATCGTGAGCTGTGTGCCGGGTTCGCCGATCGACTGCGCGGCGATGACGCCCACGGGCTCGCCCTTCTCTACCAGGCGGCCTCGCGCAAGATCCCGGCCGTAGCAGGCGCGGCAGACGCCGCGGGCCGATTGGCACGTCAGTACAGACCGAATCTTGACACGATCAACTCCGGCCTCGACGATGGATTTCGTCAGCTCTTCGTGAATTTCCTCATTCCGTGACACAATGATTTCTCCGGTCACAGGGTCACGGATGTCTTCCGCGGCCAGGCGGCCCAGCACGCGATCTTCCAGCGGCTGGATGATCTCTCCGCCTTCAACCAGCGCGCTAACGATGATGCCGTCGTGCGTCTCGCAGTCGATCTCGCTGATGATCACATCCTGCGCAATATCGACGAGCCGGCGGGTCAGATAACCGGAGTTCGCCGTTTTCAGCGCGGTATCGGCCAGACCCTTGCGGGCTCCGTGCGTCGAGATAAAGTACTGCAACACGGTGAGACCCTCACGGAAGTTGGCCGTAATCGGTGTTTCGATGATTTCTCCTGACGGCTTGGCCATCAGTCCGCGCATGCCGCCCAGCTGCCGAATCTGCTGCGAGCTGCCTCGCGCGCCGGAATCGGCCATCATGAAAATGGGGTTGAAGGATTCGGCTTTGCCCGGATCGCCTCCGGCGCCCAGCTCCTTCATCATCTCGTTGGAGACCTGCTCGGTCACATGCGCCCAGATGTCGATCACCTTGTTGTATCGCTCGCCGTTGGTGATCAGCCCTTCCGAGTATTGTTTTTCGATTTCATTCACTTCCCGTTGAGCTTTTCCGACGAAATCTTCCTTCTTGCTCGGGATATGCATGTTGTCGATGCAGATCGACAGTCCCGCTTTGGTGGCGTAGGTGAACCCGATATCCTTAATCTTGTCCAAAAATTCGACGGTGTCCCGATGCCCGGTCTGCCGATAGACCGAATCGATCAGTTTGGTCATCTCTTTCTTGGTCATCAACCTGTTCGCGTGAGCAAACGGGAGGCTTGCCGGCAGGATCTCGGAAAGCAACACCCGACCGACTGTGGTCTGCACTAAATTTCCCGCCATCCGAACCTTGATGCGTGCATGCTCCTCAATTTGGCGCGCATCGAATGCAATGCGCACCTCTTCGGGAGAGCCGAACACCTTACCTTCGCCCTTGGCGCCCAACCGCTCCTTGGTCAACCAATAGCAGCCGAGGACCATGTCTTGGGATGGCACGGCAATCGGCTTGCCGTTGGCCGGCGAGAGAATGTTGTTGATCGACATCATCAACACCCGCGCCTCGACCTGCGCCTCGACGGACAGCGGTACGTGGACCGCCATTTGGTCTCCGTCGAAGTCCGCGTTGAACGCGGCGCACACGAGTGGATGCAACCGAATCGCCTTCCCTTCAACCAAGACGGGATCGAAGGCTTGGATACCGAGCCGGTGAAGGGTGGGCGCTCGGTTCAGCAACACCGGATGCTCGCGAATCACTTCGTCAAGCACATCCCACACTTCAGGCCGCTCCTTTTCGACCAGCCGCTTGGCACTCTTGATCGTCGTCGCCGCACCGCGCGCTTCGAGCTTATGGAAAATGAACGGCTTGAACAGTTCGAGGGCCATCTTCTTGGGCAACCCGCACTGGTGCAGGCGCAGCTCCGGACCAACGACGATGACTGTACGGCCTGAGTAATCGACTCGCTTTCCAAGCAGATTCTGCCGGAACCGGCCCTGCTTCCCCTTGAGCATGTCGCTCAACGACTTGAGCGGACGCTTGTTCGGCCCACGGATTGCGCGTCCTCGACGCCCGTTGTCAAACAATGCATCGACCGCCTCCTGCAACATCCGCATTTCGTTCCGGATGATGACGCCGGGAGCTTTCAACTCCATCAACCTCTTGAGGCGGTTATTCCGATTGATCACGCGCCGATAGAGATCATTCAAATCAGACGTGGCAAACCGGCCGCCGTCGAGTGGCACCAACGGTCGCAATTCTGGCGGCAGCACCGGAATGACGTCTAAAACCATCCACTCCGGCTTGTTGCCTGACTTGCGGAACGCCTCGAGGACTTTGAGGCGCTTGGCATATTTCTTTTTCATGGCGGACGATGTCGAGGCCTTGGCCTTGGCCTGGAGCTCGTCCCACAACGAATTAATGTCGATCTTCCGCAGTAATTCCCTGATGGCCTCCGCGCCGATGCCCACCTTGAATCCCGTGGATCCGAATTCGGACTGCAAAGATCGCAACTTTTCCTCCGACACCAATTCTTTTTCCGTCAGATCGGTTGAGCCGGCATCGACACAGACATAGCTCTCAAAGTAGAGAATTTTCTCCAGGTGCTTCAGGCTCATGTCGAGCAAGGTCCCGATACGGCTCGGCACGCCCTTCAAGAACCAGATATGCGCAACCGGAGCAGCCAGTTCGATGTGCCCCATGCGCTCCCGGCGCACTTTCGATTGAATCACTTCGACGCCGCACTTATCGCAGACGATCCCTCGATGTTTCATGCGCTTGTATTTGCCGCAGTTACACTCCCAGTCCTTGATCGGACCGAAGATCTTCGCGCAAAACAACCCGTCTTTTTCCGGTTTGAACGACCGGTAGTTGATCGTTTCCGGCTTCTTGACTTCACCATAGGACCAGGACCGGATTTTCTCGGGCGAGGCGATGCGAATGCGCATCGAATCGAACGACACCGAATCCCGCTGTTTTTCGAACAATGTGTATACGCCTTCCAAGGTAGTGACCTCCTCTGATGCCGGCCTTGAGCCGGCACACAAGCGGTTAGTCTTGCGTCTTGACCAACTCGACGTCGAGCCCCAGACTTTGCAGTTCTTTGACCAAGACGTTGAACGACTCGGGCAATCCCGGTTCGAGGAACGGCTCCCCCTTCACGATCGCTTCGTACATGCGCGACCGCCCAGGCACATCGTCTGATTTGACCGTCAGAAACTCTTGCAGTGTCGAGGCGGCGCCGTATGCCTGCAATGCCCACACCTCCATTTCACCCAACCGCTGGCCTCCGAACTGAGCCTTGCCGCCCAGAGGCTGCTGCGTCACGAGCGAATAGGGGCCGATGGATCGCGCGTGGATCTTGTCATCGACCAAATGGTGCAGTTTGAGCACGTACATATATCCGACGGTCACGGGGCTGCCGAAGGGCTCACCCGTTTTGCCATCGACCAGCGGGCTCTGTCCGCTGGGCGGCAGCTTGGCTTTCTTGAGCAGATCCTTGATTTCCTTTTCCGACGCCCCGTCGAACACCGGACTGGCCACCTGGATGCCCAGGGCTTTGGCGGCCCAACCGAGATGCGTTTCGAGAATTTGTCCCACGTTCATGCGCGACGGGACGCCCAATGGGTTTAGTACGATCTCCACCGGCGTTCCATCCGGCAAATAGGGCATATCCTCTTCCGGCAACACTCGCGACACGACGCCTTTGTTCCCATGGCGACCCGCCATCTTGTCGCCGACCTGAATCTTACGTTTCATGGCGATATAGACTTTGACCAGCTTGATGACGCCGGGGGGCAATTCATCTCCCCGTTTCAAGCGCCCGACCTTTTCGTCATAGAGCGTCTGAAGAATTTCGATTTGCTCTTTCGCGCGCCGCTCGACGTCCTCTAACTCCTTCTGCTCGTCCGGGTCGCTGAGAATAATGTGGCGCACGGTGTCGTCGGGCAGCCGCTTGAGAATCTCCGCCGTCAGTTTGCCCTTCTTCTTCAGAATAACGTCGCCGGTGTCCGGATCCATCAAATCGCGACCCACCACTTTACCGAGCAACAGCTTACGGATCTTCTTGGTCTTTTCTTCGTCAATGATCCGCAGCTCTTCATGATGGTCGCGTTGCAACTTCATCTGGTCGTCGGTCTCGATGCTCTTGGAACGCTCGTCTTTGTCGAGGCCTTTGCGCGAGAAGATCTTCACGTCGACCACGATGCCTTCGACACCTGGCGGTACGGTCAGCGAGGTATCTTTTACATCGCCCGCCTTTTCGCCGAAGATCGCGCGGAGCAATTTCTCTTCCGGCGTCAGCTGAGTTTCACCCTTGGGAGTGACCTTGCCGACCAGAATGTCGCCCGGCTTCACCTCGGCGCCGATGCGGATAATGCCGCTTTCGTCCAGATTTCTGAGCGCTTCCTCGCCGACGTTGGGAATGTCGCGTGTGATGTCTTCCTTGCCCAGCTTCGTGTCGCGCGCTTCCACCTCGAACTCCTCGATGTGAATCGAGGTAAAAGCATCTTCGCGGACCAATTTTTCGCTAAGCAAAATGGCGTCCTCGAAGTTGTACCCGCCCCACGGCATGAACGCCACGAGCACGTTCTTGCCCAACGCGAGCTCTCCATGGTCGATCGCCGGACCGTCGCCAAGCACCTGCCCTTTCTTGACCGGCTGTCCGATGCGCACGACCGGTGTCTGCGTGATGCAGGTATTCTGATTCGACCGCTGAAACTTGATCAGGTCGTAGACGTCGAGCCCGGAATCTTTGCCTTTCCTTCCATCCTTCGAATCACCCCGCACCACGATGCGGGTGGCATCGACGCTTTCGACGACACCGGACCGTCGGGCCTGAATGACATAGCCGGAATCGCGCGCGACCACCGCTTCCATTCCAGTGCCGACCAGCGGAGCCTCAGCGGTCAACAGGGGGACCGCCTGACGCTGCATGTTGGACCCCATGAGCGCGCGGTTTGCATCGTCATGCTCCAAGAAGGGCACCAAAGCCGTCGCTACGCTGACAACTTGTTTCGGCGACACGTCCATATACTCAATCTTGTCCGGTGTCGCCGTGACAAAATCGCCGCCGTGGCGACAGGACACCGTTTCCGACACCATTCGACCTGAGCCATCCACCTTCGAGTTGGCCTGAGCGATGACATACTTGTCACCCTCGATCGCCGACAGATACTCAATCGTATCGGTGACTCGCCCTTTGACGACCTTGCGGTACGGCGCTTCGATAAACCCGAACTCATTGATCCGGGCATAGGTGGCAAGCGACGTAATCAGTCCGATGTTCGGACCTTCCGGTGTCTCAATCGGGCAGATGCGGCTGTAATGCGATGGATGCACGTCCCGCACTTCGAAACCCGCCCGTTCTCTGGTCAGGCCGCCTGGACCGAGGGCCGAGAGCCGCCGCTTATGGGTGATTTCAGCGAGCGGGTTTGTCTGATCCATGAATTGCGAAAGCTGGCTGCTGCTGAAAAACTCCTTCACCGCCGCCACCACTGGCTTGGCGTTGATCAAGTCATGCGGCAGGACAGTTTCCATATCGAGGAGATTCATCCGTTCCTTGATGCTCCGTTCCATACGGACAAGCCCCAAACGGAACTGGTTCTCCAACAACTCGCCGACCGATCGCACGCGGCGATTGCCCAAGTGATCGATGTCGTCGATCTCGCCTTTCCCCATCTTGAGATTGACGAGATAACGGATCACTTCCACGATGTCCTGCGCCGTCAGGGTCCGCTGCTCGAGGGGCAGGTCCAACCCGAGTTTCTTGTTGAGCTTAAGGCGCCCGACGGGAGACAAGTCGTAGCGTTTGGCATTCAAGAATAGATTGTCGAACAGTGCCCGCGCGGTCTCGACGGACGGCGTTTCCCCCGGACGGAGACGGCGGTAGATTTCCACCATCGCTTCTTCCTTCGACCCGATCTTTTCCATTTCCAAGGTGTCGAGGATGACGGGTGTGGCCGTCGCCATGTCGAGATAGATAACCTTGAACTCCTCCACGTCGCTCTCGACGATCCCATCCACAATCTCGGCAGTCAGCCGCTGATTCTTTTCCGCCAATTTCGTTTTCTTGGAATCGACCAATTCCGTGAGCACGGCCCGGCCGATCAGCTCCGAGGGTAGCATCGGGATTTCTTTGACGCCCGCCGCTTTCAGCTTGGCGATCAGCCCCTTAGTCAGCCTGGCGCCTTCCCGCACCAGCGGTTCCTTGCCGCCCTTGTCCGTGACTTCCGCCGAACACCGGAGCCCATGATGAATCTCCGCATCCAGCTTCCGATACATCTTCCCCTTGGAAACCCGAATCTCCTCGACGGGGTAGTACATCTTGAGCAAATCGTCACTTGAGAACCCGAACGCCTTCAGGAGAATCGTGGTCGGCATTTTCCGGCGGCGATCGATGCGGACATAGAGGATGTCCCGGGCATCGAACTCGAAATCGAGCCAGGAGCCCCGATAGGGAATGATCCGCGCGCTATAGAGCACTTTGCCACTCGCATGGGTGCGCCCCTTATCATGCGTAAAGGACGCGCCGGGCGACCGGTGAAGCTGGCTGACAACGACTCGTTCCGTCCCATTGACGATGAACGTACCCCGCTCGGTCATCAGGGGCAATTCACCCACGTAGACCTCTTGTTCGCGAACATCAAGCACCTTCTTCCGGGGGCCCTTGTCCTCCTTGTCGAATACGACCAGCCGGACCCGCAGCTTGAGGGGCACCGCGAAGGTCATGCCTTGCTCGAGACATTCCCGCTCGTCGTACTTGGGCGTCCCCAGCGTATAGCTGGAGAACTCCAACATCGCCGTGTTGTTGTAGTCCGGAATCGGAAATACGCTCGCCAAGGCCGCCTGTAACCCGTGATCCTTCCGACGCTCCGGCTCCACTTCCAGCTGCAGAAACTCTTCGTACGAGCGCTTTTGAATCTCGATCAGATCGGGAATATCGATGTTGGTTCGAATGCGGGAAAAATCCTTCCGCTCCACGAACTCTTGCAGAGTCGTTTCGGACATTCCTAGTTCCTCCACGTTAGTGGTGAGTGCCGGAGGTCACAAGATACACGGCGGCCACCGGTGCCCGATGGCCGCCCCATGACAAGAGACCAATGACGCGGTTACTTCACTTCGACCTTGGCGCCGCTCTCTTCGAGCTTCTTCTTCATGGTGTCGGCTTCTTCCTTGGCCACGCCGGTCTTCACCGGCTTCGGCGCGCCCTCCACCAGATCCTTCGCTTCCTTCAGACCAAGGCTGGTCAACTCGCGCACGACCTTAATGATTTGAATCTTCTTGTCCGCCGGCGCCGATGCCAAAATGACGTCGAATGCCGTCTTCTCTTCGGCCGGCGCAGCAGCGCCTCCACCACCGCCCGGCGCGGCCGCTACCGCGACCGGCGCAGCAGCTGTCACGCCGAAACGGGCTTCCAATCCCTTCACCAGCTCCGCCAAATCGAGCACACTCATGCCCTCGATGGCCTTGATCAATTCTTCTTGCGACAGTTTCGTGGTTGTGGCTGACATGTCTCCCTCCCCTTTCCGTTTATCTTGAATGGCTGCGATGACTCTCACAAATTTCGACAAGACCGCATTGAGCGTATACACGACGCCGCGGATCGGCCCCTGCATGGCCGAGAGCAGCATCGCGATGAGCACTTCTTTCTTCGGCAGCTTGGCGACCGCCGCCAATTCCGCCGGCTGGACAACTTTGCCCTCCAACACACCAACCGTCATACGGATCTTTTCTTCGCGTTTTTCGGTGCCGATGAAATCCCGCAACACTTTCGTCGGCAACACAGGGTCATCGTATCCGATCACAACTCCCGTCGGCCCCTTGAGATGTGCCTTCAGACCCGCCAAGGCCGTCCCCTCCGCCGCGCGGATGGCCAGCGTATTCTTTACAACCCGATACTCAGCCTTTGCGCCGCGGAGTTGCTTGCGCAACTCCGTCACTTGATTGACCGGAAGACCAACGCATTCCGTGAGAATGGCCAGCCGTGCACGGCCAAACTTCTCGGTCAATTCCGCAACCGCCGTTGCTTTTTGTTCCTTCTTCATCCCTCACCCCTTCCTCAACCGACCGTCACGCACCAACAGTCATTAGTCCATCGAAGCAGTCATCAGATCCGCCCAACCATGAATGCGCGACGAACGATGCCTGCTAGCTCCATTGTTTCATCAGCGCGACCGCGTCCAACTTCACACCGGGCCCCATCGTGCTGGAAATCGTGACGCTCTTGAGATAGCGCCCTTTGCACGAAACCGGCTTGGCCTTAATGACGGACTCAATGATGGCCGATGCATTGTCAAATAACTTTGCGGCATCGAATGACACTTTCCCCACCGGGACCTGCACGATGCCGGCTTTTTCCACCTTGAACTCAACGCGGCCCTTGCGAATCTCCGCCACCGCCTTGCCGACCTCGAAGGTCACAGTCCCGGTCTTCGGATTCGGCATGAGACCGCGAGGCCCCAACTGCTTGCCGAGTTTTCCGACAGAAGCCATCAGGTCCGGCGTTGCGATGGCACAGTCAAATTCCAGCCAACCGCCCTTGATCTTTTCCATCAAGTCATCCGCACCCACAAAATCGGCTCCGGCCTGGCGCGCCTCCTGCTCCTTTTCCCCCTTCGCAAAAACCAACACGCGAACTTTCCTTCCTGTTCCATGAGGAAGCGAGGTCGTCCCCCGGACCATTTGATCGGACCGCTTCGGATCGACACCCAGCCGGAGCGCCAGATCCACCGATTCGTCGAACTTGGTATAGGCCGCCTGCTTCACGGTCTCGACCGCTTCGCGCAATCCATAGACGCGCGGTTCGACTTTCTCCAACGCCGCCTTCATCTTCTTTCCCATATCCATTCCCCTCCCCTACACCTACGACTACCCAGGAGCGGACGAGTTTACCCGCGACTGCGCGCGTCGACCGAGGCCCTTCTGAGGGCGCGCGGTCCGCGAGCAAGGCGGGCGGGCCCGCCCGCTCCCACCCCTTACCCTTGAATGACGATGCCCATACTGCGTGCGGTGCCCTCAATAATCCTGGCGGCCCCTTCCACATCGGCGGCGTTCAGATCGGCCATCTTCTTTTGCGCGATCTCGTTCAACTGCTTTCTGGAGATCTTGCCGACCTTGTCTTTCTGGGGAACACCAGACCCCTTGATGACCCCAGCCGCCTTCTTCAAGAGGTCCGATGCCGGCGGGGTTTTCATGATGAAGGTGAATGTCCGGTCCTTGTAGACGGTGATAATGACCGGGATGATACTATCCCCTTCCTTCTGGGT
>JAYWIP010000208.1:0-4120 GCA_039794465.1 Nitrospira sp. | reverse complement strand
CTCGTCGTGCTAAACGCCACGTTCGCGCCAAAAATTCCTGTGAGAATCTCCGCTGCCGCGCCACTGAATGTGCTGTGACCGGAGACGTATTCGGGAAACGGCGGGGTGATCAGGAACGAGGTCCAGATCGGATCGGGAGTTGTGAGGGCATTGCCGTCAGTATCCGCTTGTTGAATCGCCGTGCTGGGCCGCCAGAACTCCTGCGTGTATTTGGTGTTCCAGGCCGTAATCCCCGCATCGGCGAGCGCCACGTTTAATTGGGCAAAGAGCCGCGCGTTCGCCGACAGACTGTTGCCTTGCTCCAATGCGATCTGTTGGGCGATCGCGTTCCAATGGCCCGGCGGGGTATACGTGCCGGCTCCGTCTGCCCAGAATCTTGCGATCTGGGTCTGCTCCGCCGTTCTTGTGCTGCCCGTGGCGCTCCCCAGGGCTTTGACCTCGTTAAGGGCGGCGGCATAGGCCGTACTGTCGAGCGCCGGCGGCCCGGCGGGTGCGAATTGGCTTGGGCTGGTCATGGCAAACGGCGTGAGGTCGGCCCACTGGGGGAGCAGGGCTCCTGCAAAGGCCGGGGCCGTCGGCTGCCAGTCTCCTGGCTGGTTCCCCGGCACATAGTCCACGAAGTCGTTCCATCCGTCGGTGGATCGAATCGCGATGATCGCATCGGCGATACTTCGCCCGAGCGTGATTCCGTTGATCTTGCCAGATCCGTCAGGAATGGAGGCGAGGGAAGCCGCGAGTTGACTGTCGAAGAAGGCCTGTTGCCCCGGATAGAGATAGCTGAGGACGCGATGGGCCGCGGCAGCCGCAGCGGCAGTCGGATCGGTTCCTGGCACTGCCGGGAGGCTCACATAGTAGCTCGGCGTCCCTTCAATCGCATTGATTGCGTCGTACATGGCGAGGCTCACCATGGCCATGCCGCGCGAAGCCATCGGGGGCGGGGTGGCATCCAGCCGAATCGCCTCCAGCAGGGTCTGGTTCCACGTCAGCACGACATCGGCCTGCTGGGTGGCCGCCAGGCGGGTGAGGGTCTGACTGAACTCACTCTGATTGCCCGCCAGGTCACTCGCCCGCAGCGTAAAGGCATTGGTCCCCACGGCGAGGGCCAGATCGGGCAGCTGGAAGGTGCCGCTACCGTTGGACAGAGTGGTCAATGCCGAGGTGAGGAGTTGCACCCTTGTGGTCGGATCGGTCTGGCCTTTCACCGTCACAATCGCCGCACTCGTCTGCTGATCGCCGAGCACGCCGGTGTCACTGGTCACGGCCAGATCAAAGGCTGGCGTGGCCGGGGCCACGGTGTCCAGGGTGAAGGGGCGATCGATCGTGGTCAGGTTCCCGTTCGCGTCGGTGATCCGCAGATGCAGGGTATGGGCGCCATCCGCGAGCGTACCGCCAGCGAGTTGAGAAAGTCGTGATGTTGAAAGCGTGAACGTCCCGTCGGGCTGCAGATCAGTGAGAATGTTCACAAAGTTGGCAAGGGGCAATGTATCGAAGCCGGCGGTGAAGGACACGATCGGATTGATATCCGCAATCGTGCCGGTGAGGGTCGGATTGAACGTGATCCCGTCGGTGGCACTCACGCCCGTGTCCTGTTGCAACCCCGCGGTCACGAGCGGCGCCACGAATTCACGCTGCGGGTTCAGGTTGTCGAGGAACGTGGCGATGGCTGCGGGATCAGTCCGCCCTCCGCCAACATCAATGGCCCCATCCGTGAGGGCATTGCCCGTAAACCCGAACAGGCTGCGGATGATGACGATGCCGTCGGAGAGCGCGTCGGCCTGGTTGTTCAGATCCACGTCTAGTGCAGTTGAAATCGAGTTCAAATAGGCCTGGATGACGGTTGGATCAGTCCGTTGCCCAGCTGGATCGACTGCCCCATCCGTCAACGCAGTCCCGGTAAACCCGAACAGATGCCGGATGATCACGATCCCATCTGACAGGGCATCCGCCTGGCCATTCAGATCGACATCAAGGCTCGGCAGATTTCCTGGCGGGACGGTGACGGCGGCTGGTTCAAGCGGCTGCCCTGCGCTGACCTCCACCGGCGTCGCCGACAGGAGGAGGCGCGGTTCCAAGGATTCGAGGGTGAACCGGGAGGCCGCTCGTGGGGAGGCGTTTCGGGTATCGGGTTTCGAGTATCGGGGTTCAGGTTGGGGAACAGGCCGGCCTCTTGAAACTTTCCGCTTGCCACTTGAACCTTGCGAGCTCCGCCAGCGCCGCATCCGCTCCCGGAAGGTTTCTTTAAGATAGAAGAGTTGCGCGAGACTCATGGCTTACCCCCGATCGGATTAATTCGGCGACTCACCTTCCATCTCAAATAGGAACGCCTGCGCGGCGCTATCCCACCACGCAGGCGTGCAGACCGCTGCCCAGATTCAGCTTACGCCCTACAATGCGATCACCAACTCCTCTTCCTCATCATCCGCCATGTCATCCAGCGGACAGGTCACAAAGTTGCTGACCCACGAGCGCTGCACATAGGCCAGTTCCAAGCCATCCGTCAGCGGCGCATCATCCATTGCCACTGCCACCGTGGCCGCGGACGCCGGAGACGCCTGGGTCTGGGTCGCGGCGCTGTCCCCCACCGGCGGATCGAGCTGGAAGTACACCACGCCACGGTTCGAGCTACCCACGAGGAACCCCGGCGCTTCATTCGCCAACCCGGTGAGTTCCGAGGATACGCTGTCCTTGGCCAGATCGATCGTCTGATCCACCGTGTTCGTCGTCGTGTTGAATCGCCGGATGAGTGAGCTCCCGCTCGTCGCAATCCAGATGTTGTTCGCCGCGTCGATTGCCAGGCCGCCCGACTGCACATCGAACGCCAGAGCGAAGGTGTTGACCGTCGCGCCGGTGGCCGGATTGATTTCGATCAACTGATCCGGCGAGCCGTCCAGACCGAACAACGTGTTTCGTCCCGCGTGATAAACACCCGCCACGAAGTCGAAGTTCGTAGCGGTTGAACGGGTGGCAATCACGGTTCCGTTCGTGGCATTCACCGCGATAAACTGATCGGGATTGGGCTGTCCGTTGGTAACCAGCAGACTGCCTGCCGACACCAACACGTTGTTGAGTGTAGAGTCGGCCGCGATGAACTGGAGACCGACGTTGTTCGACGATCCCGACGGGGTCGCGAAGCTGTTGATTACCGCACCGGTGTTTTTGTTGATTTGTTTGATAGTGGTACTGTCGGCCACCCAGAGTGAACCGGTCGCCGGATCGTAAGCCACATCGATCAATCCGCCAAGCCCTGGATTGACCACATTCCAGGCGATCGGCGCGCTGATGCCGCCGGCCGTGGTTACGGTGAAGTTGCCCACCCCTTGCACCGGCAACGTGGCATTGACCAGCGTCCCGCTGGAGAAGACGTCCGGTCCGGTTCCTTGAGCCGTATCGATCACGATCGCGTTCCCGAACTGATAGGTGGCGTTGTTCGCCTCCACCAAGCCGCTACCGGTGATCCGAATACTATTGACGCCGTCGACATCGACCGACGTGATGACCGGCACGATTTGCAACAGCGGGGAGAATGCCGACGCGACCACGTTCAACGAAAAGGCGCCGTTGAAGTTGGTCGGAATGGTAAACGTCGCTTGCGTCCCGCCGGCGAGAATCGACGTTGGGTTAAACTGCTGCACGACCAGATTCCCGACGTCATCCCATCGTTTGGCGACGATGTCGGTTTGTGTCGTAAAGCCGCTACCGGTCAGCGTCACGGTTTGCCCGACATTCGCGGAAGCCGCGGCGCCGTTGGCTGGCGTCCCGCTTGCCGCCACACTGGTCAGCTGCGTATAAGTGGCTGTGAACGGCGCACTCGTGCCCCCCGCCGTCGTCACCGTGATCGCCCCAAACAGACTGTCACTGTACGGCAAGCTCAAGTTTACAATTGTGTTGGTCGAGAAGACATCCGCATCCGTGCTTCTACCGCGATCAATCTGCGTGACTCCGCCGATAACATAGGTGGCTGCACCTTCGATAAACCCGCTGCCTGCCAGCTGGAAGCTGGCCGTCACCGCGTTCACCGAGATCAGATCCGCATTCGTCACGGTCGGCACAATCTGCAGGAGGGTCGCGCTATTGAGCTGATCGCCCACGAGCTGGAGAGTCCCCGTGACCGCGTCGGTCG
>JAYWIP010000207.1:0-3167 GCA_039794465.1 Nitrospira sp. | reverse complement strand
TCGGGGTCTATCACAACAAACTGATCCTGGCCGACGAGATTTCGCCGGATACCTGCCGTTTGTGGGATATGGCCACCGGTGAATCGATGGACAAGGATCGGTTTCGAAAGGATATGGGGAAGATTGAGGAGGCGTATCAGGAGGTGCTGAAGCGGGTGTGCGGATGAGGGGGCGGGTCCTGTCGGCGAACAGCCCTGACTGCTCGCACCCCCGCCCGGTGTAGGGATCCCCGCTGCGCGCGTCAGGGCGCCGGTTCGCCGCCACCCGCCGGGGCTTCCGTGCAAGTCGCCTGAAGTCCAGCCCACCCTCCGTCAACTTTGAAGGAGGGGAAGAGAGAGAAGGGAAGGAGCGATGCTGCGGGCGTATTTGAATTATGGCTTAGTTGCATCGATAGTAGTTTGGGCGGCCATTATCGCCATGATGGCCTATCGGCTGAACGAATCACCCTGGCGGTGGGCGTTCATGGGATTGGTGTTTTGCGGCGGGCTCACCATTGCCGTGATCTTCTGGATCAAGAGATATGTGGATCGGTTGAGTGAAGCCGAAAGAAAGCAGGAGAGCAAGTCGTGAAAGTCAAAATTCATGTGACGTTGAAACAGGGAATTCTGGACCCTCAGGGCAAAGCCATCGAACATGCGCTGGACTCGCTGGGGTTCAAACACGCGGCGAACGTGCGCGTTGGGAAGTACATGGAATTGGATCTTGACCAAACCGATAGGGCCAAGGCTGAGGCTGAGGTCAAAGCTATGTGTGAAAAGCTTTTGGCGAATACGATTATAGAAGAGTATCGGTGCGAATTAGTTTAGGAGCTGATGGCTGATAGCGTATGGCACAAACCACGGATGATCCGGCCTCTGCTCTGTGAGGTGATATGAACATCGGCGTTGTCGTGTTCCCTGGCAGTAATTGCGATCACGACTGTCAGCACGTGTTTCGAGACGTGCTTGGACAGGATGTAACGATGGTCTGGCACAAGGAGACCTCGCTGGCGGGACTCGACGCGGTGATCTTGCCCGGCGGCTTTTCCTACGGCGATTATTTGCGAACCGGTGCAATTGCGCGGTTTTCGCCCGTGATGGAAGCCGTGAAGAAGTTCGCCGCTGACGGTGGCTTGGTGCTGGGCATCTGTAACGGATTCCAGATTCTGCTCGAAGCGGGGTTGTTGCCGGGGGCAATGTTGCGGAACGAGTCGCTGCATTTCATCTGCAATGATGTCTTTGTGCGAGTGGAGAATGCGGCCACGCCGTTTACGGGTGCCTGCAAGCCGGGCCAGGTCTTGAAGATTCCGGTCGCCCATGCGGATGGGAACTATTACACCGATCCGGTGACGCTGGCGGGCCTTCAGGCCAATGCCCAGATTGTCTTTCGCTACTGCGCGTCGGACGGCAAGGTGACGCCGGAGGCGAATCCGAACGGGTCGCTCGACAACATCGCCGGCATCCGCAACGCCGCTGGTAATGTACTCGGCCTGATGCCGCATCCTGAACGTTGCGCGGAATCTGTGTTGGGCAACGAAGACGGGCGGCTGATCCTTGCGTCGATGGTGGAGGGGATGAATGCGAAGAAGGGAAGGGCCAAGGCCCTAGCTTGACGGTGAACTCTTTGCTGGAAACCCAGGTCGTGCGGGTCGTCGGTCAGGCTCAGACGGAACGAGCACGTGGGGGGTGTTTTCTGATTGGTTTCTGTGTGGCCATTCTGATGATCAGCCTGCTCGGGCCCGGCATCCATTGGAGTGTGTGGGCTGCGGATGCCGCTGAAACGCAGATCAAGATACTCAGTCCTTTGCCGGGAGCCGTCATCAAAGAGAGTTCCGTCGAAGTCCGCTATGAATTAGCCAAGGGGATTCACGCGACGCATGTCCATTGTTATGTGGACGGCGAGTACCAGCGGGGATTTTCTGGGGTCGTCAAGGGGCTCGCTCGTGGAACGCACGAGATCAAAATCGTGGCCGCCAGTCACGATCACGAAGCCATGGCTGCCGAAGCTCGGGTCACGATCGAGGTGGAGTGAGGCCGGAAGGCCGTCCAGTGCCTGGAGAGCCGCGGGGTCTCGACGAATCGGCTTCGTGAGTCCGACAGGAGGACTCGCAGGACAATTTCCAAAGGCGAAATCGTCGAGCTCACGAATCAGTTTCCCGATCGTATTGGAACACAATTCAATGTCAATTTGGTCAGCGGATAGGGTGCGGAACGAAACCTGCGAGAGGCGGATTGAAGATGGACGGCGGTCGAGGTAAAGTGTAGCGTTGATTTGTTCAGGTCGCATTGTACTCTTAATCTCTTAATTCATTACTGAGGAGGGGTGAGATGAAGCGTGTAGGTGCAGTCTTGGCGATCGTCGGTATATTGGCTTTGGGTGCCGGGGTCGATGCGTGGGCCGCGAAGGATGACGGCAGCAAGATTACGATCAAGAGCCCGGCAGCTGGGGCGAAGGTAGGGAGCGATGTCGAAATTGTGTACGAGCTCACGAAGGGCAGCGATGCGACGCATGCCCATTGTTTCGTAGATGGAGAATACCAGAAGGGCTGGAAGGGGACGGTCAAAGGCATGTCTCCAGGCGCTCATGAGATCAAGGTCATTGCGGCGGATAAGGATCATCAAACGTTAGCCGCTGAAGCCTCCGTGAAAGTGGAAGTGCAGTAGAACAGCATCGAGATGCGTCAATCACACTGGCGGATGCGGCGAGGCGCAGCCCCTGCGCCTCGCCGGTCACGTGGCACGACGTTCATGGCTGTGGCAGGCATGCGTGATAACAAAGCCCTCCGGATATCGAACTCTTCCCGTCGTCGTGTGCTCGTCTGACCGCTAGGGCGTCATACAGGCCGGCATGCCGCTGATCACCAAAGATCTCATCGCCCAGCACAATCTGACGGGCGAGGAATACCAAAAAATCATCGAGATTCTCGGACGCGAGCCGAATCTGACGGAACTTGGGATGTTTTCCGTTATGTGGTCAGAGCACTGTTCGTACAAGAGCTCGCGCGTCCATTTGAAGAAGCTGCCGACCGCCGGGCCGCGTGTGGTGCAGGGGCCTGGCGAGAATGCCGGCGCCGTCGATATCGGCGATGGGCTCTGCGTGGTCTTCAAGATGGAGTCGCACAACCATCCCTCGTTCATCGAGCCCTATCAAGGGGCGGCGACGGGTGTCGGCGGTATTCTGCGGGACGT
>JAYWIP010000206.1:0-7530 GCA_039794465.1 Nitrospira sp. | reverse complement strand
TCGTCACCGGCTCTCGCTATCTGCTCAGCCGAACCGTCACGGCCGACAGATTTTCCGAATCCTCGCTCCGCCGTGCACTCGACCAGCGTCTCGACGATCTGCGCTCGCCGCTGGCGCCGCTCATCAAGGAGTCCGTGCCGTCCGATCCGACCGGCGAAGTGCTGGGTATTGTGCAATCCTGGTCCGGCTGGGACCCGCCGGCAAAATATCGCGGAGTGTGGATGTCGGCCGATCACACCAGGGCCCTGCTCGTTGTCGAAACGCGCGTCAGCGGGTTCGACGCAGATGCGCAAGAATTGATTCACCAGGCCATTCGGGCGCGGTTTCACGAGGCGGCAAGCTCGAGCGGGGCCTCGGCTCGGCTCGTCCTGAGCGGCCCCGGTGTATTTGCCGTGGAGATTCAGCGCACCATTGAGGCTGAAGCCTGGCGGCTGTCGACGGTCGCAGCAACCCTGGTGCTGGTGTTTCTGCTGGTCAGCTACCGGTCGCCAAGGCTCGTGCTGCTCAGTTTGATCCCGATATCCAGCGGCATCGTCGCCGGCATGATCGCCGTGCATTGGTGGTTCGGCTTCGTCCACGGGATCACCGTGGGATTCGGCATCGCCTTGTTGGGCGTGGTCGATGATTATCCCATCCACCTGTTCAGCCACATGACGGCGCGCGATTCCGCCCACGCCGTCATGAAGGCCATCTGGCCGACGATGCGCCTGGGTGTTCTGACGACCGCGATCGGGTTTTCTTCTCTGCTGTTGGCCGGCTATCCGGCTCTGGCCCAATTGGGCTTGTTGGCCGTCGTGGGGTTGCTGACGGGAGCGTGTGTGACCCGGTGGGTGCTGCCCGCGTGCGTCAGCCAGGGGTTTGCGCCAAGAGAAATCAGGCACGGCTTTCCGGCGCGGGCCGATTGGTCAAGAAAGGGATCGGTCCTGGCGGTGATCGTTCTCGTTCTTGCGACATCGGCGCTGATATGGTCTGATACGCCCTTGTGGGAGCAGGATGTGGGGAGTCTCAGCCCGTTGTCTGACGACAAGAAACAGGTGGATCAACGGCTGCGTCAGGAACTGGGCGCGCCGGATGTGCGGGATCTCCTGGTTGTCGAGGGGCCGACGGTCGAGGATGTCTTGGTGAAGGCGGAAGCCGTCATGCCGGAGTTGGACCAGTTGACCCAGAGTCGGGCGCTCGCCGGATATGACATCGTCTCCCGCTATCTGCCCAGCCATCGAATGCAACGAGAGCGGCAGCGGGCTTTGCCTGAGCGAGCGGTTCTCGAACGCAATCTTGACGCCGCGTCAAAGGGGTTGCCGTTTGCCCCCGGACTCTTCACCCCGTTTTTGTCGGCCGTCGAGGCAACCCGCAGCCGGCAGCTTGTCGATCGCGACACCTTCGCGGGAACGATGATGGAGATGAAACTGGACTCGTTGATGTTCTCGCAACAGGATCGATGGGTGGCGGTCGCGCCGCTTCGCGGGGTGGCCGATCGGCGGCAATTGGCTTCGACCGTCGAACAGTGGGGAGAGGCGTCCGTGCGGTATGTGGATCTCAAGGAAGAATCGAACCGGCTGATGACGGCCTACCGCGATCGAACGTTGCAGCTACTGGGATGGGGGCTGGCGGCCATCGCGCTCACGCTGACGGTGGGACTACGGTCGATCGTGCTCGTCGGGCGTGTCCTGGCACCGATTGTGTGCGCGCTGATCGTGGTGGCCGCCGTGCTGAGGGGATCGGGAGAACCGCTTTCGCTGTTTCATGTGGCGACTTTTTTGCTGGTGATCGGGCTGGGGCTCGACTACGCCCTCTTTTTCAATCGGGTGGAAGGAACGGAAGACGACCGGGCCAGGACTACGTTCGGCTTGCTCGTCTGCGGCACCACGACGATCCTCGTCTTCGGCGTGCTGGCGTTCTCGAAAATTCCCGTGCTTCATGCGATCGGCATGACCGCGGCCTGCGGGTCTCTGGCCTGTCTGGCCTTCGCGGCCTTGCTGGCGAGGAGGGCCCCGCATGCCGCCTAGCGTACAACCGATGGCCCCGCTGCTCCTGTCCGCCTATACTCTTGTCACGGCGAACGGCCGGGGAGTCGGCCCGGTGCTGGAGGCGCTCCGCACCCGCCGATCGGGATTAACTCCTTGCGATTTCGAGGATGTGACGCTGAAAACCTATATTGGGCGAGTGGCCGGTCTCGAAGAATTTTCGCTCGATCATGACCTGGCACCCTTCGATTGCCGGAACAACCGATTAGCCTGGCTTGGCTTGCAGCAGGACGGGTTTATGGTCGCGGTGGCCGAAGCGAAACAGCGGTATGGAGCGCACCGCATCGCCGTCGTGATGGGGACCAGCACCTCCGGGATTCTCGAAACCGAGCACGCGTACCGCGTACGCGACCCCCTGACCGATGAGCTCCCTGAGTGGTACCGCCCGCGCTATCGCTACACGCACAATATGTTTTCGTTGGGCTCTTTCGTGCGGACCTGCCTCGGATTGAAAGGACCGGCCCTGTTGATTTCGACGGCCTGTTCATCCAGCGCCAAAGTCTTTGCAACGGCGGCCCGGTTGATGCAGGCCGGCTTGTGCGATGCCGCCATTGTCGGCGGTGTCGACAGCCTGTGCCATACGACCCTGTATGGGTTCTCCGCGCTGCAGTTGCTGTCCACCGGTCCCTGCAGACCTTGTGACGAAGACCGTGATGGATTGTCCCTGGGCGAGGCGGCAGGCTATGCCTTGCTGGAGTCGAGCGACAAGGTCTTAGGGAGGGGAACGGTGGCGCTGCTGGGGTACGGTGAGAGCACGGACGGCTATCATATGTCTCACCCCCATCCGGAAGGGGTGGGCGCCATGCGGGCCATCAAGGATTCGCTGACCAGGGCGCGGCTGCGTCCCGAACAAGTCGAGTACGTGAATTTGCATGGAACGGCCACGGTGGCCAATGATTCCGTCGAGGATAAGGCCGTGTACGGGCTGTTCGGTGCGCGTCCCGCATGCAGTTCAACCAAAGGTTGGACCGGACATACGCTGGGCGCCGCCGGCATCACGGAAGCGGTCATCTCCGCACTGTGTCTGACGCACGGATTCATGCCGGGGACACTCAATTGCCGGCGAGTGGACGGTTCGCTGAAAAGCCGGATCCTTCGCGAGAATCAGACCGGCGCCGTCTCCTGTGTGCTGAGCAATATTTTTGGATTCGGCGGAAACAATTGCAGCCTGGTGCTGGGAAAACTGTGATGGAAATTGCGATCAGAGGCGTCGGTCTCTTAGCCTCGGGTCTGATCGGGTGGGAAGCCGGACGCGCGGTGCTGGCCGGTCTCAGCCCCTTTCGACCGGATGCGGTGCCGGATCCGGATGCGACGATGCTTCCGCCGAATGAGCGGCGGCGCAGCAGCGATTGTGTCCGGTGGGCAGTGCAGGTCGCGCAAGAAGCTATGGCCCAATCGGGATTGGACCCACGCGATGTCCCGACGGTGTTTGCGTCCTCCGGCGGTGAAATGGGCGTGTTTGACAAACTCTGTCGCACGCTGGCCGCACCGGAGCGAACGGTGTCCCCCACGTTGTTTCATCAATCGGTGCACAATGCGGCCGCCGGTTACTGGGGGATCGCCACAGCCGGACAACAGTCCTCGACGGCCCTGTCCTGCTACGACGATTCGTTCGCGGCAGGGCTGCTGGAGGCCGTGACAATGGTGCGTGTGGAACGATGTCCGGTTCTGCTGGTGGCCTATGATCTGGCCGTGCCATCTCCGCTCAACCAAGCCAGGCCGATTACGACAGGGTTTGCCGTGGCGCTCGTGTTGGCTCCCCCGGCGGATGATTCGTCTGCCGTTATGCGAGTGCGGCTCGAGGAAGGGGACGTGGTCGGCGCAGGCGGCCTTGTAGCTCCGGTCTTGGAAGGAGTCCGGCAGGACAATCCTGCCGCTCGCTCGCTCCCGCTCCTAAGCGCCATCGCGGCGGGAGGACGGCAGACTGTCAGGCTCGGCTTGCTGGAAAGCCAGCAGCTCATAATGGAACTGGGACCATGCCGTCTCTGACCAAAGATGAACTGGCGTCCTTGCTTCCCCACGCAGGGAGGATGGTCCTGCTTGATTGCGTCGAGTCATGGGATGCCTCCACTATCCGCTGCTACGCTGAGTCGCATCGGGATCCGGCGAATCCTCTGCGGAAGAACGGGCTGCTTGGCGTGGTTGCGGGGTTGGAATATGCCGCCCAGGCGATGGGAGTCCATGTCGGATTGCTTGATGGACGGCCGCCGGCAGGCGGATCGATCGGCTATGTCGGAAGCGTGCGCGACGTGGCGTTCGGCGCCGACCGGCTTGACGATTGCCCGGGGACACTCACGATCGGTGCGACCAGATTGTTCGCGGACAACCGGAGTTTCATGTACCGATTCGTCGTGTCATGCCAGGGCCGAGAAGTGCTGACAGGGCGGGCTTCGATTTTTCTCACACAGGCGCCGGGATGACAAAGAGACGAGCACTGGTGACAGGAGGGAGCGGCTCCATCGGCGCGGCGATCGCCGAGCGGCTGGCGGCAGACGGCTATGCCGTCGTGGTGCATGGGCACCGGCATGGCGAATCGGCTGAGCGGGTAGCGGAAAAGATCAAGGTTCATGGCGGGGTTGCAGCGAGTGTGGTGTGTGACATCACGGACGAGGTCGCCACGCGCCGGATGCTGGAATCGCTGCTGAAAGACGGGCCGATCCAACTCGTCGTCAACAATGCGGGGCTGCACGACGACGCGCCCATGGCCGGCATGACCGGAGAGCAATGGATGAAGGTCATCGATGTGTCGCTCCATGGGTTTTTCAATGTGACGCAGCCGCTGTTGCTGCCCATGATCGGGACACGGTGGGGGCGGATCATTTCCATCTCATCCGTGGCCGGCGTTCTCGGCAACCGCGGCCAAACGAACTATGCCGCCGCCAAAGCCGGCTTGCACGGGGCGAGCAAATCGCTGGCGATCGAATTGGCGTCGCGAGGCATCACCGTCAATGTGGTCGCTCCAGGACTGATTGAATCGCCGGCGACCAGAGCCTCGTTCAAACCGGAGCAGATTGAAACCATTGTCCCGATGAAGCGAATCGGCACACCGGAAGAAGTTGCGGCGCTGGTCTCATTTCTGGCATCCGAGCAGGCCGGTTATATCACCGGACAAGTCATCGGCATCAACGGAGGGATGGCGTAGCAGGATGGTGAAAAAGGCTGCCAGATGAGCAGCATGTTGCGAGATACGCTCGCCTCGCTAAGCGGGCGAAGCGGACTTCACGAGGATCGAATGACGGGTTCATACTGGGTGGTCATTCCGGCCTACAACGAGGCATTGGCCGTTCGTGATGCGGCGGTGCGCGCAAGACGGCAATGTCCGAACGTCATCGTGGTGGATGACGGATCGACGGATGGGACTGCCGAGGCATTGACCGGCTTGGACGTGACCCTGTTGCGCAACGAACAGAACTGTGGCAAGGCCGGCAGTCTTGTGCGAGGGTTCGACCATGCGCTTGCCCATGAAGCGGCCGGCGTCATCACGCTGGACGCAGACGGTCAGCATGCGCCGGAGGAAATTCCTGTTTTTCTCGAGCAGGCAAAAGACTGTCCGAATACGTTGCTGATCGGCGCCCGCCGGCGCGAGCAACGCCGAGTCTCGTTCTGGCGCTATGCCGCCAATCGCATCGCGGATTTCTGGATCGGTTGGGCTGCGGGGAAACCTATTGAAGACAGTCAGTCTGGATTCCGCCTGTATCCCGCTCAATTGTTGCGGACGGTCAAGATTCCCCATGGCCCTGAGCGCAGCTTCGTCTATGAGAGCGAGATCCTCATCGAAGCGGCTCGACGTGGGTGTGAGATCCAGAGCGTGGCGGTCAGTGTCACCCGACGCTCAGGGCCCAGGCCGAGCCATTTCCGCCCCATCCTGGACATCATGAAGATTGTGCGGATGGTCGCGTGGAAGCTCGTCAGTCGGGGAATGTATCCCGCGGGGCTCGTTCATGCCTTCCGCAGAACGGAGCATCGTTCCACTTTGAGATAAACGAGGGATGTCCGAGAGAATGTCGAACAGGTGCACCAAGAGTGCGGTGAAGCAGGAGCGTGACGGAGCGTGAGAGATCCGGCCCCCGCCGATGAAGTCGGCGGGGGCCGGGGAAGTCACTTTCCTGCTGCCGTCAGTCTGGCTCTGATGTCGTTATCTAAGATTTGAATCCAGCTCCGATAGTTTTCGTGGATCGTCTTCTTCTCGGCGTCGTATTTCAGATTGGTACTGTCCTTGTAGATGATGCTGTAGGTCTTGGTGTTGTACAGGATGTCGACAACAGCCTGATGGCTGCGGATGTTCAGTGTCCCGACAATATGGCCTGGTTTCACGACGGCCATGCTCCAATTGCGTCCGGCTCCCGCTGCGACGATCGCTTTTTGCACCTCCTCCAGGCTCGGTGAGCTGCCCGATGCGGTGTTAACCGGCGCGTCCTTCACGTTATAAATCTCACCGCCACCCCGGCAGCCTGTCACGGCGACCGACGCGACACAAATGAATAAGAGGACCGCTTGTATTCGTTTCCTCACATGCTTCTCCTTTCGCTTATATCGGATCAGACCGCAGACTGCCGACACGCGATGCGGCCGACGACTGGGTGACCTCAAGTTGACACTGGACGGCGTTCACCAGTGAGGCAGGCTTGTAGCCTAATGCGAACACCGTGTCGATCAACGACTCGACGAGCGAGAGATTGCCGGGATTCATGCCCCGCTGATTCCACTTGGACATCGATCGAGGAAAGACCTGGTCTCTGGCGTGGAGGAACTCAGAGGGATGACAGTAAAACACGAGGTGTTGAGAGCGCCGGCCGACCCATTCGATCATGCGCCTTACGGTGGGCAAGCCCAACACGCGCAAACTGGCCAGATTGATCGGGAAGAGGCAGGCGGAGGGGGGAATTTCCAGGATCCTGCTGTTTCCCGGAAGGTGCAGCCCGTGCCAGGATGGGTTGTACGGTTCCAGAGGAGCCCAGAAATATTGGGTATAGTGCACACGCCCGAACCCCATGTCGAAGCGTCTGGCCGGGATGGACGAGTCGTATCGATAGCCTTCGTCTTCCAAGACGCGAAGCGTGACTTCGCCAATGCGAAGATTGGGCGCCCGAAATATGACCGGGCGAATGCCTGAGGCCTGCTCGACGGCATCGGTCGCCCGGCTGATCCATTCCCGTTGTTGCTCGTAGCAAGCGACACGGAAGTCTTCGTCGTCCTCCAGCCCCCCATGCTCCCAACCATGTGTCCCGAGCTGATGCCCACGGCGGTGACACTCATGCACCAAGTCGGGGTACATTTCGGCGAAACGGCCGGTGAAGAAGATGGTGCCTGTGATCCCATAGCGGGCGCACACCTCTAATAATCGTTCCAGCCCCGCGTGGGAGCCTGGCACCCAGTCGCAGTCGATTGAAAAATAGAATCGCGGTGAAGAGGTTCCGTCTTGTGTGTGACGGCGGTCTCCGCTTCTGTGAGACACGCCGGGTTTCACGATGGGAATGACTCCGCGATGATCAGGCCCTCGATTTCC
>JAYWIP010000205.1:0-4932 GCA_039794465.1 Nitrospira sp. | reverse complement strand
TCGATTGCGACGAGGTCAACACTATCTATGACCCGCCCAAGGGCCATTCCTACTTTCGATCCGGCAAGGTGAAGGGCAAGCCGGGCGTCGTCTTCGAGCATATCTTTGACACCTTGCTGACAGGCCGTGTCTTCCCGAAAGACGAATTCAGAAAGTCCAGCATCCTGGCATTGTCGAGGGCACGATGACTTCCCATTCCGGTTGAATGTCCCTTCGGATGCTTCGTGCCATCGTTCTTAAGACTGCTATCTCTAGGTTGTGTGAAGAGGATACATGCGGTGGGCTTCCTGGGCCTTGGCCTGGCTCCTATTTGTCCCGTCTCAGTCCGATCACCAATCCGCTAATGCCGACGACTCCGCCCAGGAGCAGGAAAAAAGATCTGGTGTTTGGCAGTGAGGAATCTGTTTGGGGCGGCCAGTCGACGCCCAGGCCTAGGGCGATCAGAGCGATCCCAAGACCAAGAAGCAGTTTCCCGCGCAGGGCCATGCCGGATAGTACTCCTCCTCGATAGGCTCGTCGACCGGCGATAGAACGGAGCGGACGCCGTTACCCGGTCGTGGGCTGGGTAGATGTTCAGGTGGTGGATCAGCGCATTTCGGCGCCGGTCAGCGCGGCGAGTCTGGATAAGACGCGCATGGAGACTACGTAGGTCTGGGGTTGGTGAAAAACCGAGACTGGAACCGGAATCTGGTCCACGTCGCCGGCTCCGGCGCCAGCCGGCTGAATGATGAACAGCAGCGCCTGAGGCCGTGCAGCGGCTCCCCCTGATTCGGTAACGGACACACGGATCTCGACCTGTTGCGGTTGATGGCTTGAGGGCAAGGTTGCCGCGAATTCCAGCGACTTGGTTTCTCCCGGTTGCAGCGGTGGAATTGTCAGGGTTGTCGACGGGAATTGTCCGATGACCGACGGCGTGCCGGTGAGGGAAACTGAGGCTTTCTGAATCGGGGTCGGGCCGGTATTGACCACATCCACGCGCACCCGAACCTCTTCGCCACTTTCCAGAAACAGATTGCCGTTCCCATCGAGCAGCAGGGCTTTGAAGCGAAGTTTCGACAGCGACGCAGAGGTGGTTTTGGAAGGAGATGACTCGAAGGTGACCGTAGAGGGCAGTGCTTCTCCCTTGGGAGGACCTCCCAAGTGCCAGGCGCATCCGGGGCTCAGCAGGACGGTACATCCGGCCAGGATCAGATGTGCGGCGGAGAATGATCGGAGTGAAGGTGTCTTACTGTAAGGGGTCACGACTGAACCTGTTGCGACAGTTTCACGTCACCGTACTGGGAACAGAAGGGGAAAGCAACCGGCGATCCGCTGAATCATGCTGCGTACGGGCTGGTACGAGTTCGATTTTTTTGGACTTTTCCTCTTTGAAGCCCAAGGAAAGATTAGTGTAAGATGGTGCGTTCATGACGTACTGGCTTCCTAGGACCATGAAGTGTCCGATTCGGAGACGAAGCCGGGCGTCAGGGTAGCGCTGTGTCTTGGCGTCTGGATGAGATCAATCTTCTGGAGGATTACTTCTATGGTGTATCGACGTCAGCCCATGACCGCATGGTCAATTGGCGGTGGATTGCTGTTGGGGTTCTGTGCCCTTGTCGGCCTTGAGGGTGGGGTGTCCGCCTCAGCCGCTGGGGTTCCGCCGGCGTTCGCTCAGGGCTTTTCCGAGATCGTGAAGAAAACGACGCCCGCAGTTGTCAATATCGCCGTGACCGGCGGAGGGGAAGGGGGGCGCCGCCGCGGGGGGCTGCCTCCTGGTCCTTTCGGAAAGCCGCCCGGTGAGGAGCCGGGTGGAGAAGAATTGCCGACGCCACCGCCGATGCCCCCCACGCCGCCTTCGCCGCATGGCCGGCCTGAGCAGAGTGCTGGTTCCGGTGTCGTGGTCGACCCGAACGGTTATATCGTCACGAACAATCACGTCGTCGAAGGTGCAACCCAGATCACGGTGACCTTGAACGACCGGCGCGAGTTTTCCGCCAAGGTCATCGGCACCGATCCGAAAACCGATTTGGCCGTCATCAAGATCGAGGCCAAGGATCTGCCGTCACTCAAGTGGGCGGAGTATGAAAAATTACAGGTGGGCGATCTCGTCCTGGCCGTGGGCAGCCCCTTCGGGTTGAGTTCCACGGTGACGCTCGGCATCATCAGCGCCCTGGGGCGTGGTAATGTCGGCATCGCCGATTATGAAGACTTCATCCAGACTGATGCCGCCATCAATCCCGGCAATTCCGGCGGGGCGCTCGTGAACATGAACGGCGATCTGATCGGAATCAACACGGCTATCTTCTCGAGGACAGGCGGCTCTGAAGGCGTCGGCTTCGCGATCCCGAGCAGTATTGCACTCGACATCGTCGAGAGTCTTCAACGGACGGGGAAAGTCGTGCGTGGCTGGATGGGAGTCGCCATCCAGGAAATCACACCGGCGTTGGCCAAGTCGTTCAAGCTGCCGGAACATCGGAAAGGCGTGCTGATCAGCGACGTCAATGAAAACGGCCCGTCGCATGCCGCAGGGGTCAAGCGAGGCGATGTCGTGGTGGCGTTCAACGGAAAAGATATTCAGAGCGTCAGTCAGCTTCGCAATCTCGTGGCGCGGACTATGGTCGGGAAAGACGCGCTGGTCAAAGTGCTCCGCGACGGAAAGGAACAGACAATCGCCGTCAAGGTTGCCGAACGCCCGACGGATGAGATGCTGGCGAAGAAAGAACCGGCACCGCCCAAAGAGCCGAGCGAAACGATCAAGCCGCCGGACAATGTCCTGGCGTCCCTTCGCGTTCAGGCGTTAGATAATGCGTTGATGAGCCAATTGAACATATCCGCGAAGACGACGGGGGTGGTGATCGTCTCGGTGGAAGGGGGCGGACAGGCGGAAGCCGCGGGGTTGCAGCGCGGCGACGTAATTCAGGAAGTGAACCACGAAGCGATCAAGACGCTGGACGAGTATCAGAAGGCTGTCAGCAAGATTAAGAAAGATGAATTGGCAGTCTTGCTGGTCAATCGGCAGGGCAACAGTCTGTTCGTGGCTGTGAATCCCAAGTGAGGGGTTGTGCTGGACGCGTTCAATCGCTGGTTGCAAGACTCGGTCTTCAAGCCGCTGGAAGACAAGAAGATGCCGGTCATGGAGCACCTGGTAGAGCTCCAGGTGCGCCTGACTCGCACGGTCATCGTCACGGCGATCGTGTTTCTGGGGACATTTTTCTACGCGGACACCCTGGTCAAATGGCTCCGCATCCCCTTGCAAAATATGTTTGTGCCCAGCACCTTGTCGTGGGAGCCGACGGACCTGCCCACCGTGCCGTTTGTGTTTCTGGCCCCGGCCGAGGCGTTGTGGCAGAACGTCAAGGTCGCGGGGCTGTTCGCGCTCGTACTGGCCACTCCCTATGTGCTGTATGAAATCTGGCGGTTCGTGGTGCCGGGGCTGCATGCCCAGGAGCGGCGGTTCGTCGGTCCGTTCGTCTGTGTGAGCACGGCGGCATTTTACTGTGGGGTCGGCTTCTCTTTTTTCTTCATCCTCCCGTTCGCGCTGAATTTTTTGATTTCGTACGGCGTCAACGCGGGGTTTGCGCCGCAGATTTCCATCGCGCAGTATGTCGGGTTCGCGCTGTGGTTCCTGATGGTGTTCGGATTGATTTTTGAAGTGCCGCTCGCGATCACGCTCATGGCCAAGATGGGGTGGGTCGATGCGCCGTTTTTGATCCGGTATTGGAAGTGGGCACTGCTGGGCTCGTTCATCATTGCGGCGATTCTGACCCCGACGCCCGATCCATTTAACCAGTGCCTCATGGCTGGCCCCATGTTCCTTCTCTACTGGGTCGGCATTTTCGGCGCCAAGTTTTTCGGCAAGCAGAAGCCCGCCGAAGACAAACTGGCCGGTGTGCCGGCTGCGGCCATGGCGACAGCGGGGGCTGGGGCGGCTGGTGTCTCGATGGGAAAGTCTTCAGAGGGCGAGTACGTGGGGGTTCCCTCGTCGGGCCAACGGCGCTAGTCCGGGACGGGCACGCATCTGTAGTCAACGCAAGGGGCAATGATGGGACGTGAATTGAATGTGATCAGCGGCGGTGGGAGCGACGCCTGCACCTACCTGTGGGCCTGCGCCATCTGCGATGAGAACGAGCGGTGCCAGAAAGACAAGGAAGGGCACAGTCGATGGCTCGTGGCCAAGCGGATGGAGCGAATCGAGCACAAGGTGCTCATTATGAGCAACAAGGGCGGGGTGGGCAAGAGCACCTGCACGACGAATATCGCGGTCAGTCTCGCGCTCAAAGGGTGGCATGTCGGCATCTGCGACATGGATATTCATGGGCCCAACATTCCCAAGATGGTGGGCGCCGAAGGGCAGAAGCTCAAGATCAGCACCGGCGGGGGAATCATTCCGTTTCAGGCCTACAATCTCAAAATCGCGTCGATGTCCTTTCTCCTGCAAAATTCAGACGACCCCATCATCTGGCGCGACGCGTACAAGTACGAGTTCGTCAATCAGTTGCTCGGCGGCGTGGAGTGGCAGGATCTGAATTTCCTGCTGATCGACCTGCCTCCCGGGACCGGGAACGAATCGGTGACGACAATCGATTTGCTCGGCACAGTCAGCGGTGCCGTGATCGTCACGACGCCGCAGGAGGTGGCGCTGCTCGATTCGCGCAAATCGGTCACCTTCTGCAAGGACAGTGAAGTGCCGATTATCGGTATCGTTGAAAATATGAGCGGATTGGAATGTCCGCACTGCCATCACCAGATCGATGTGTTCAGAAAGGGTGGCGGCGAGGCCTCTGCCCTCGACATGGGCGTGCCGTTTCTGGGGCGCATCCCGCTCGATCCCGAGGTGGTCACTCAATCCGATGCAGGCGAGCCGTTCGCGCTGTTCAACTCCGATACGCCGACCGCCGAGGCCTACCATCGTATTGCCAACCAAGTCGAAGCCTTCTGCAAGAAGGGCAGTTC
>JAYWIP010000204.1:0-6457 GCA_039794465.1 Nitrospira sp. | reverse complement strand
TGTATAGCGTGGGACACGACGGAAAAGACCAGGACGCCGATCCACAGGCCGACGTCGTGGTGGCCATCCCGGTCAATCACGCCGTTGCCGCCGCACTTAAAGCTTCTGCCGCAACTGCCAAGTCCAGATAAACAATCCCAGGCGGTTCGTGCTTGACACCGCCGGCGGTATTTCACACAATCGCGCGCACGGTGGACGCTGTAAGAGGCGACTGATGGCAGCGGCGCGGTTTTGGATGGACAGTGCGTCGGTCATGCAGCAGGGCAAGACGTTTCCATCGCCCATTCCAACGCAAGTCGTTTCCAACGAAGAATTCACTCCCATCGGACAGACAAGAGACCAGGCCAGAGTGGAACAGGCGGTGGTAGCGCTGGTGGGCCGGACCGCCTCCGCCAAGGGCCTGTCACGCCGTGAGTTCCTCAAGACCACAGGAGGGATGGCCGCCGCCATGCTGGCGATGAATACCGTCTTTGGCCGCTTCTTCGACATCGGCGAGGTTGAGCTGTTCGAAATCGCGGCGTTCGCGGAACAGCAAGGCACGCCCTATTTCATCCTTGATGTGCAGACGCACTACGTCGGGTCTCACTACGATCCAGCCGATGCCGAAGCGTCTCGAAAGGGGGCCGTGTCCAAACAAGCGTTGTTGTCACTCAGACGGCACATTCGTGAGGCGGGGCTCAACCCGAACCTCAAGGATGACCGGGGAACCATCGATGATCTCTCGTGGAGGAATTTTGTGAAAGAAGTGTTCCTCGACAGCGAAACGGCCGTTGGGTTGATCAGTACGCCGCCCGGGCCGTATCCGCACGAAGCGGTGGTGCCGCCGGCCGAAATGACGCATATTCGAGACGAGATCAACCGGGTGGCCGGTTCGCAGCGGATGCTCGCGCACGGGCTGGCAACGCCGCAGTTGGGTGCCGCGGATCTGGACTTCATGGCCATGCAGGCCGAAACGCTCCACGTCGATGCGTGGAAGTGCTATACCGGCTCCTGCCCGAAAGGGTTCGACCGGGGCTGGTGGATGGATGACGAGAAGATTGCCTACCCGATGTTGGCACAGGCGCAGAAGCTGAATGTGAAGCGCCTCTGTGTTCATAAAGGATTGCCGCTGGGCCCTGTGCCGGAGTACAACCATCCGAAGGATGTGATCAAAGCCGCCAGGGATTTCCCCGACATCGACTTTCTCGTCTATCACTCAGGGTTCAGGGGGACCACGTCCGTGGATGAGGTGTTTGCGAAGACCGGCCAGATTCCTTGGACAACGGAATTCTGCCGCATGAAACAGCAGCATCCGGAAATCGCCAACATCTATATGGAACTCGGTTCAACCTTTGCGCAATTGGTGACCACCCATCCGACGGTCTGCGCCCATCTGCTCGGACAGATCATCGGCGCGTTCGGCGCCGATCATGTGTTGTGGGGAACCGACTCGATTTGGTACGGGACTCCGCAATGGCAGATCGAAGCGTTCAAGCGGTTCCAGATTCCCGATCAACTAATGGAACAGCATCGGTATCAGCCGTTGACGAGACAAGTGAAAGAGCGGATTTTCGGGCTGAATGCGGCGCGAGTGTTTGGAATCGATGTGAAGGCGACAAGGAACGCTGTGCCGCAGGATATCCTCGGCCGATTGAGAATGAGCTATCTGGAAGAAGGGCCGGAGCCGAGTCATCGGGCGTATGGATGGGTGGCAGGGTAGTGGTGCGGGTCCTGACAATGAGCGGAACCCCATCCGTCCTCGCACCCCGCCCGGTGTAGGGACCCCGCTGCGGGCGGGTGGGGTTCCGCTCATTGCCACCCGCATCGAGTGTAGAAAGAAGCAAAGAAAGGATGAGGTAAATGAAAAGCGACATTCTGTATCCCGGGGCGTTTCCAATGGTGCGGGTCGAATTGGCGGCTGGCGAGCACATCAAAGCCGAATCCGGCGCGATGGTGGCGTCGTCGCCGACCATCGACATCGAAAGCAAGATGGAAGGCGGGTTCCTCGGCGCGCTGTCTAGGAAGTTGCTGACGGGAGAAAAGTTTTTCTTCCAAACATTGCGGGCAAGCCGCGGGCCCGGCGAAGTGTTGCTGGCGCCGACGGTTCCCGGAGAGATCGTGATCATGGAGCTCGATGGCGTCAATGAGTATCTGGTTCAGAAAGACGGGTTTTTGGCGGGCGCCGAGTCGGTCAGCATTGAGAGTAAAATGCAGAGTCTGAGCCGCGGGCTTATGGGAGGAGAAGGGTTCTTTATCTTGCGGATCAGTGGCAAGGGCACACTGATCCTGAACAGCTTCGGCGCGATTCACAAGATTGAGTTGAAACCGGACCAGGAATACATCGTCGACAACAGCCATCTGGTCGCCTGGTCGGCGACCACGTCCTACAACATCGAGAAAGCTGCATCCGGGTGGGTGGCGAGCTTCACATCCGGCGAGGGGTTCGTCTGCCGGTTCCGCGGGCCTGGCGTGGTCTATATTCAGAGCCGCAATCCGGGCAGTTTCGGCCACTGGATACGGCAGTTCATTCCAGTCTCAGAGTAGCGGATGCTGAAACCGCCTACGTTGTCACCCTCCCAACCCAGTCGCGCCAAGACGCGCCAGTTCCCAAGCTTCGTTCTCGACTCGAAACAATTCTCAACGTACCCCACACGAGGAGAGAGCTGTCTTGGCAGCTCGGGGCGGGAGGGTGAAAACTACGACGCCTGCGGTTCTTTCTCGCCTGCGGCCTCGTTGGCCGCCGTTTTGAGCATCCGTGGGAGAGTATTCCGACGTCAGTGAATCGATCAGGAACCATGCTGTGACCGAATTCCATCCCAATGCCCTCTGTTTCGGCCACGAGTTTCCCGCCAGCGGCGCGCCCTGCCTGGTGCATGTCGAAGGTCATGGACTCACGCTCACCTTTGCTCCCGATACGCCGGAGATCCGATCGGAGGCGGTCTCGTTCTCCGATCTGACCGTCTCAGCCGGTGGGCAGGATCATGACCAGCTGGTGTTGAAGTGGGTGGGGCCTCAGGGAGAGCGGACGCTCTACCTCAAGAATCCCGATGCGATTCGCGCATTCCGCCAAGCAGCACCTGACCACTTGACCACCCCGCTTGAGCGTGCGGCGGACCGGGTCCGGCAGGCGCGGCACCGGCGTCGCATGGTGTGGAGCGCCGTCGGAGGCGCTGTGTTGGCGTTGGTGCTGGGGTTGTGGTTCGGAGCTGATCTCTTGGTGGAACTGGCTGTGGCCAGGATTCCAGTGGAGTGGGAACAGAAGCTGGGCGAGTCTGCCTACAAGGATTTTCTCGCGCAACAGGACATTCTGAAAGAGGGCGTCGCGGTGTCGGCGGTTGAAGAAATGACCCGCCGCCTCACGGCGCAGATTGAGAACAATCCCTACAAGTTCGAAGTCACCGTGGTCAAGAGTGATGTGGTGAACGCCTTCGCGCTGCCGGGCGGCTACATCGTCGTATTCACGGGATTGATGAAAAAGGCTGAAAGCGGCGAAGAGGTGGCGGGCGTCATGGGCCATGAGTTGAACCATGTCTTGCAGCGCCATGGGCTGGAGCGGATCGTCAAACAGCTTGGCCTTGTGGCCGTCGTTTCCATCGTGCTGGGCGATCAACAGGGTCTGGTGGGACTGGCGAAACAGCTCGGGGTCGAATTGTTGACGCTGAAATTCGGCCGGGAGCAAGAGGCTGAAGCGGATCTGACGGGTTTACAATTGCTCTATCGGGCGAAGATCGATCCGTCCGGCATGATCAGTTTCTTTCAGAGGCTTTCGGAAAAAGATGCGGGGCGAATGGAGTGGCTCTCCACTCATCCGATGAGCCAGGGTCGGGCCGACCGGTTGAAAGCCGAACTGGCGGCCATGCCGAAGATGTCGCCCGCACCCTTTACGTTCGACTGGGCAAAGGTTCGGGAGTCGCTTGGGGCTCATCCTGTTCCGGCTCCGTGAGTCGTGTAGTGATCGGCATGCGCACAGAATTCACGGAAGAGAAAAAAAGTGCTGGCACTCTTTTCTAATTCGTCTATAATCACTCCTGCTGGTTCAGCGTTATGGTGCATTTACTCATCCATCATAAAGGAGGAAGCGGCATGAAGAAGCTGGTAATGCTTACAGTGGCAGCGGCATTTGCGATGCAGGGCGGGCTCGTGTTGGCGGCAGGTACGCCGGATACGGGGCCTGGCTGCGGGTTGGGCAAGGTGATGTGGCAGAATTACCCCAATGCCAAGACCAAAGGGTCGCAGATTTTGATGGCGACGACCAATGGTTCATTCGGGTCTCAGACGTTCGGGATGTCTACGGGGACCTTGGGTTGCACGGATGATGGCCGGGTGTGGGCCGAACAGAAGGCCACCATGTTTGCAGAGCTGAACGCCGATGCGCTGGCTCAGGAGATGGCCCAGGGACGCGGGGAGCATCTGGCCTCGATGGCCACGCTCTTGGGAGTGCCCCAGCAGCACCACGCCGCCTTCTTTGGGATGGCACAAGCACAGTATACGTCGCTCGCTCAAGGGAGTGACCTGTCCGGCAGTGCGATGGTCAAGGCGTTGAACGAAGGGATTGCCGCCGATCCTGCCTTGGCAAAGGTCGCGTTGAACTAGTCGGTTGTCGTAGAGGGGCCTCCATCATTCGGTGGAGGCCCCTTTCTCTCTCTACCTGCTGTAGTGATCCACATTCTGTTCACGCTCATCGTCTTTTTCAGTATCCCAACCCACGGTCTCGCCGATGCCGGTTCTCATGCGTACCAGCAGGAATTGGTCGAGCGGGCACGGCAGGCCCGTTTGGCCGACGAACGGGAATGGCATCTCTTGCTCCATTATCAGAACAATTTCTTGGGAGGAGTCACCAGCGAGGAAGATGACCCGGGGTTTTTTCTTTCACCCCGGGGCAAAGACGATCCGCAGGCGGAGCTTGACGCGACGATCGTGCAGTTGTTTTCAGCCGATCCGGTCGGCCGCTCGAAACAGCCGGCACAATGCGCCTTCATCGCCCGGTATCACTGGCTGAAGGAGCAACTGCGATTCGATCCTGAGCGGCTGATGCCGGTGTCCTGCGGCCGGTTCGATCGCTGGCTGGCCGAGATGAACCCCCAGGGAGTCAGCCTGATCTTTCCCGCGGCTTTCCTGAACAATCCCGCCTCCATGTTCGGCCATACTTTCTTGCGGATCGACCAGAAGGGGCAAACGGAGCAGACGCGACTCCTCGCGTACACGATCGACTACGCCGCGGACGTGCCGCCCGGTGCCGGCATCGAATACGCGTATTTGGGGATTTTCGGAGGCTACAAGGGGTTCTTTTCCACACCTCCCTATTACCTGAAAGTCCAAAGTTACCGCGACATCGAGAATCGGGACATGTGGGAATATCCCCTCAATCTGACAGCCGCCCAGATTGACCGGCTGCTGATGCACGCATGGGAGATGGGCAACGCCTACTTCGACTATTTCTTTTTCAGGGAAAATTGCTCGTATCATATTCTGTCCCTCTTAGAATACGCCAACCCCGACCTGCATTTACGAGACCGATTCTATCTCTGGACCATTCCGGCCGACACGGTCCGAGCCATCGTGGACTCTCCGGGGTTGGCGGGTACACCCGTCTACCGGCCTTCCCGCAGTACGATCATTAAGCGGAAGCGGATTCTGCTGACAGATGAAGAAGCGGCACTGTCGAGCCGCATCATGACTAATCCGGACATGATCAGGGACGCCGCTTTCGCTGCCCTGCCTGTGAAGCGGCAGGCCTTCGTCCTCGATGTCGCATCGGATTATCTCCGCTACAAAGGGGAAACCGACGATCCGGAAGTGACGGTCTATAAAGAGCGCAACAGAGCCGTTCTGACGGAGCGGAGCAAGCTGTCGATTCCCTCGGAGGACATCGAGATCCGTCCCTATACCAGGCAGCCGGATGTCGGGCACCGGACGTCGCGACTGACGGTGGGAGGAGGCTGGCGCAATCACGACACATTTGAAGAGGCGTCGTTCCGCGCCGTCTATCACAATCTCCTCGATCCGGAGCCGGGCTACACACCGGATGCGCAACTTGAAGCCTTTGCAGTCACGGTGCGTCGTTACAATCAGGCAGACCGTGTCAAGGTCGAACGGGCGACGCTGGTCAACATCGTGTCTCTCTCGCCGATCGATAATCTGTTCCGGGCGCCGTCGTGGAGGGTGAACGTGGGGATGGACACGGTCCGCCGACGGGGCTGTCAGCTCTGCGACAACGTGGTCGTTGATGGTGGAGTTGGGGCGGCGATGGAATCCCATGTGCTGAATCGGGAAGTCTATTTCGCGTTCGCCGAGGCCGAGGCGAACTACAGCAAGGCCTATGAGGAGCGGCACCGGGTCGGCGGGGGCGCCACGGTGGGGATGTTGACGGATATGACCGAGCGCTGGAAGCTGATGCTGTCGTGGTCGTATCGACGGTATCCGTTCGGCGATACATCGGACGACATTCGCTGGTATGCCGGCTCGCGCGTCACCCTTG
>JAYWIP010000203.1:0-7234 GCA_039794465.1 Nitrospira sp. | reverse complement strand
CTCGTCGCCATCGCCCGTTGTTCACGCAGCGACACTCCACGATAAAACAGAGGCAATTGCGCATTCTCCAACGCGCTGGTCCGGGGAATCAGATTGAAGCTTTGAAAGACAAATCCGATCTGCCTGTTTCTGATCTCGGCCAGCTGGTCGGACCGCAGTCCCGCCACGTCGACCCCGTTCAAGGAATAGCGTCCTCGAGTCGGTTGATCAAGGCAACCGAGGATGTTCATCAGGGTCGATTTTCCAGAACCCGACGCCCCCATGATGGCGACAAACTCGCCCTGTTCGATCGACAGGTTCAATCCGCGGAGCGCCTGAACCTCGACATCGCCGAGGCGATAGATTTTCCACAGATCCTGGCATTCGATCAACATGGCCTTCCGCTGCTCATTTTGCGCACATGCACTGTTTTAGAGGAAGGAGTGCCTAGAGGCCACGGTCTCGCGAAGGCCGCCGCTGTCCGCCGCCGCCACCGAAACCTGGAGGAAGCTCGCCGGCTCGCCGCTCGCCTCGCGGTGAATCGATTCCGATAATAACCTTGTCATTATCAGTAATCGGGCCCGCCATGACTTCCGTCCACATGCCGTCTGAAATTCCTGTTTGAACCGCCAGTGGCTCCGGCTCTCCTGTCGGTCCCATCTTCCAGATCTTTCTCGATGGCCCGCCGGATTCCGACGATAGGGCGACGGTTCCCCCGCCAGTACGCCCCGCCTGCTTATCACCTGTTCCTTCACGGGCATGGCTTTCTCCCCCATCACTAGACGGCGGAATAAACCGCAACGCGGCATTGGGAATTTTCAAGACCCCTTCTCTCTGGGCAACCACGATTGAGACATTGGCCGTCATCCCGGGCTTCAGGCGAAGATCCCGGTTGTCCACCGCGACGACCACGTTGTAGGTGACGACATTTTGCACATTAATCGGCGCCAACCGAACTTGCCGGATGGTGCCTGCAAATTGCACCCCCGGATAGGCATCGACCGTGAACGTTGCGTCTTTTCCTTCCGCCATGCCGCCGATGTCCGACTCACTCACATTGGTATCGACCTGCATTTTGGTCAGGTCCAAGGCAATCAAGAACAGATTCGGCGTAGCAAAACTGGCGGCGACGGTCTGTCCCACTTCCACATTCCGCGCGACGACGATCCCATCCACCGGCGAGCGGATGACAGTGTGCTTCAGTTCCAACTCAGCGACATTCAATGCTGCCTCAGCCTGGCGCACTTGGGCTTCCGCGACCCGCAGTTGCGCTTCCGCGCTCTCATAGTTCGTGACCGCAACGTCGACGTCGTTCTGGGAGACGAATTGCTGCTCCACTAACGATTGCACCCGGTCTCGTTCCCGTTTCCGTTGCGCGAGATCCGCCCGGGCTCGTGCCACGCTCGATCGCGCCATTTCAAGATTGCCGGCCGACTGTTCACGTCGGGCCTTGAACGGCTCCGGATCAATGACCGCAACGATGTCTCCCGCCTTGACCCGCGTATTGAAATCCGCATGCAGACTCTTGACCATCCCCGACACCTGGGTGCCGACCTGGACCGAGACAACTGGATTGATCGTCCCTGTCGCGCTGACCACGGAAACTACCGCCCCCCGCTCGACGCCAGCTGTTCGATATCGCACCGGTGCCTTGCGTTCTCCGTTGAAGAACACATACCCGCCGATGGCCAAACCAATAGCCACCACTCCAAGAATGATCCCAACCCGCTTCATACCCTCATCCTACAACAACATGGCTTGGCACCAGACATTTTATCAGGATGCCTGTGGGGAATCATCCGACAGAGAGCAAGCTCACTCCGAGCGGGAGAGGGACCCGATAGAGGGAACTCGGTACAAGAATGAGCGTGAGGCTTATCGGGCTAGCAATTGTTCCAGGAATGCCGTGGAGACATGGCCTTTCTGGAAATCCGGATCGTCAAAAATTCTCCGATGAAGCGGAATGGTCGTCTTGATCCCCTCGATCACAAACTCGTCGAGAGCTCGTCTCATACGGGCCATCGCTTCCTGGCGATCCCGCCCATGGGTAATCAGCTTGGCGATCATGGAATCATAGTGCGGAACGACAGTCGCTCCGGACTCCATGGCAGAATCGACTCGGACCCCGAACCCTCCGGGAGCGCTATATTTGGTAATCAGGCCAGGCGACGGCGTGAACTTTTCCGGATCTTCCGCATTGATTCGGCACTCCATGCTGTGACCGTTCATCGTGACGTCCTGCTGCCTAATCGTCAACGGATGGCCCGCCGCCAGGCGAATCTGTTCCTTGATTAAATCGATGCCGGTCACCATTTCGGTGATCGGATGCTCGACCTGGATGCGGGTGTTCACTTCCATGAAAAAGAAATTCCGGTCCTTGTCAAGCAGGAATTCAACCGTCCCGACATTCCGATAATGCACGGCCTTGACCGCCTCGACGGCGACGCGGCCGATTTCGCGGCGGAGCTTGTCATCGACGACCGGCGACGGCGTCTCTTCCACCAGCTTCTGATGCCGTCGTTGGATCGAACAATCGCGCTCGCCCAGATGGATGACATGGCCCCGGTGATCGGCCAGCACTTGGACTTCGATATGGCGCGGTTCCAGAAAGTATCGCTCCAGATAGACGCCTTCGTTGCCGAAGGTAGCCTTCGCTTCGGCTTGGGCGGCTTGAAAAGCCCGGCCCAAATCTTCGGCCTTGTTTACGACGCGCATGCCGCGGCCCCCGCCGCCGGCAGTCGCCTTGATAATGACGGGAAATCCGATCTTGTGCGCGGCTTGCAATGCGTCGTCTTCGCTCTTCAGTTCTCCGAGACTCCCGGGTGTTACCGGCAGTCCCCGCTTGGCCACCACCTCGCGGGCTTTGGCCTTATCCCCCAGCATGGCGATGTTTTCAGACGTGGGGCCGATGAACTTGATGCCGATGGATTCGCACACTTCGGCAAAGTGCGCGTTTTCCGACAGGAACCCGTAGCCGGGATGAATGGCATCCACGCTGGTAATTTCCGCGGCACTCAGGACATTGGGAATATTGCGATAACTCAGTGCGGCTTCCGCAGGACCGACGCACACTTTTTCATCGGCCGCACGCACGTGCAGACTTGCGGCATCGGCTTCGGAATGAATGGCGACTGTCTTGATGCCAAGCTCTCTACAGGCTCGAATCACCCGCAGCGCGATCTCTCCGCGATTGGCAACGAGAACTTTCTTGAACACGTGTTGGCTCCGGTACGGCGAGAACGAACTACGCGGTGGCTTTAGGATCAATCAAGAACAACGCCTGACCATATTCAATCGGCTTGGTGCTTTCCGCCAAGATCTTGACGATACGCCCGTCCGTTTCGGACTCGATTTCATTCATCAGTTTCATGGCTTCGACGATACACAGCACCTGCCCCTTCTTGACGAAATCGCCCTCTTCGACATATGCATCGGCGTCCGGAGACGGAGATCGGTAAAATGTTCCGACGATGGGCGATGTGATCGTCACCAATCCGGCCATGTCTTCTGAGGGCGAACCGGCTGCCGCAGTGGGCCGTACTGCAGGCGGAATGGCGCTGGGAACAGCTTCCTGTGCGGATACCGTTACCGCTTTGGCCCCGGATTCATGACGAACGCGGATCCGGACTCCCTGTCGCTCAAGCTCTAACTCGGTGAGGTTGTTTCTACGAAGAAGATCGATGAGATCTTGAATTTGCTTGGTCTGGCTACCCGTCAGCAAGAGGTCCTCAGCCCCGGAATTAAAAGCGGCCGGGAGGACAATTGAACGGGGCTTCTTCTTCGACCGAGATGATCGGCGCTTGCTCACCTGACACGCTCCACATAGGACCTGGTGCGGGTGTCGATTTTGATCACGGTTCCGACTTCCAAATAGAGCGGCACTTTGATTGTCGCGCCGGTTTCAACAACCGCCGGCTTGGTTCCTCCTGAAGCAGTGTCGCCCCGCACGCCGGGGTCTGCGTCGACGACTTTGAGCTCGATGAAATTGGGGAGTTCGACGGCAATCGGCCGATGCTCATAAACCAGAATTTTCACCGTCATATTCTCTTTCAATAGATCCGCGTTCTCACCCAGCTGGTTCTTTTCAAACGTCAGCTGTTCATATGTCTCTGTGTCCATGAACGTGTATGCATCTCCCGTGGCGTAGAGAAACTGCATGTCTCGCTCTTCCAAGTCAGGCTCATCGAACCGCTCCCCTGATCGGAAAGTCCGATCAAGGACATTCCCGGAAAGATAGCTCTTCAGCTTGGTACGAACGAAGGCGCCGCCTTTCCCGGGCTTCACATGCTGAAATTCAACGATATAGAACGGCTCACCCTCTACCATCAGGCGAACCCCGCTACGAAAATCCACGGTCGAAATCACTCTGTGCCCCCTTCATGCAAAAAACACGGCCTGCGCCTGTTCACGACTTGCGTGACTTCGCACCCCGTGCCGATCGATTCCCGATGGGACCCGCCTTCCGCTCATCCGATAACAGATGTCCGCATAACCCTCGAAGCGCGAGCAAGTACCCGTCCGGGCCCAGTCCGGAGATCTGCCCTAACGCCACTCCGGAGACGAATGAATGGCGGCGGAACTCTTCGCGCCGGTAAATATTCGAAAGGTGTACCTCTACGATGGGCATGTCCACGGCGACCAACGCATCCCGTATGGCCACACTCGTATGCGTGTAGGCCGCCGGGTTGATGATGATGCCCTGATACTTCCCGCGCGCCTCCTGAATCCACGTCACCAATTCTCCCTCTAGATTAGACTGGCGAATATCCAGCGCCACGCCAAGGTCGGTGCTGAGCGTCCGTAAGGACGCATCGATATCCCGAAGCGTTGCCGTACCGTAGATCGATTCCTCACGGCTTCCGAGGAGATTGAGATTGGGACCATGCAGGACCAGCACACGCAACATAATCAGATAGAGCGCCTTTGACGAGGCCCTGACCGCACGTACCTGTACGGTATAAGAGGCGGCATTCTAGCAGTCCGGCTCAGGAGGGTCAAACTGTTGAACTCATTGGCAAGTTAGTGTCTATCACCCGACAGAAGGGTTTCGGTCCCGACGATGGTACTCGATGTTGTCGAGCCACCGTTGAAGCTGAGCGACACCCGCTGTTTCTCTTGGGGAGGGTCCCATCACCACATTCACTCCGACCGGAGAACTATTTTCGAGCGGGCGGATATCCGTAGGCCCTTCCTTGTGGCCGTCAGCACCGGCCGATCCTTCGACCGGTGATGCCCCTGTCTGGGCCACGGAATCCGATGGTGCCGGGGAATCCTGAACGGCGGTCGTTTGAAGCTTGGCACATACTGCCAAGGCTTCTTGGTCTTGATGGTTGACTGCGAGAATGGCGCGGCACGATTGCAGCGCGGCTTCTTTCGCCCCTTGAGCAACATAAATCTTGGCCAGGGTTCTGTGTGCACGAAGATTGTCCGGACTCAACTTGACCGCTTCTTCGAGCACGGCCGCAGCTTTGACCGGCTGATTCATCTGATCATAGGCTCGTCCCAGCGCCACCATGGCTGTAATAAATTGCGGATAGACTTTCAGACCGTCCTCAAGCACCGCCGCCGCCTCACCCCACATGCCGGCTTTCCCATATTCTTCCGCCAGCGGCATGAATGCCTTCGATCCCGGCTCCGTGGCCACCTCGAGAGCCAATCGATCGATTTCTGCTGCATTTGCGGTTTTGTTGGCGCCTGCTCCCATCGCTACTCCGTCGCTAAAGCAGAGGGTTGTCCTAACGACTCCACCCCCAGCACTTCAGTTAAAATGGCATCGGCGAGCCGACGTTTCGGCATCACGGCAAACTCTTTCTGTTGACCGGAACGTGTCAGGATGACGGCGGCATTGTCGTCGCTGCCGAATCCCGCACCTTCTTTCGTCACATCATTGCCGACGATCATATCGAGTCCTTTGGCGGTAAGCTTCGCCGTTGCATGAGCGATCAGTCGCTCGGTTTCCGCTGCGAACCCGACCAGAATCTGAGTGGTTCGTCTGGCAGATAACATCGAAAGAATATCCGGAGCCGTCTCCAATTCGAGCGAGAACGCCGTGCGATCACCCTTTTTGAGTTTGTGGTCGGCCCGTTCCTTGGGACGAAAATCAGCAACCGCTGCCGCCATGATCACCACCGTGGCCCAATCAAAATGCCGGGAAAGCGCCTCGGCCATTTCATGGGCTGAGACAACAGGAACGACTTCAACGCCGGAAGGCGGTGTCAGTGCGGTCGGCCCGGTCACCAGAACTACTTTGGCCCCCCGATCACGCGCGGCCTCCGCAATCGCGTAGCCCATCTTGCCGGACGAGCGATTGGAGATGAACCGCACAGGATCGATCGCTTCTTGGGTCGGTCCTGCAGACACCAGCACCCGCTGGCCCAGCCAATCAGCCTGCAAGGCCAATGCATTCTGTACGGCGTCTATGATTCTCGATTCAGCTGCCAGCCTTCCGTGTGCGATCTGCCCAGACGCCAGGGGGCCCACTTCAGGGTCGAGCACGACGACCCCGCGTGATCGAAGTGTCCTCACATGTTCGACAACGGTGGGATGTTGCCACATGCCGCCATCCATGGCCGGCGCAACGATCAGCGGACAACGAGTCGTGAGCAGCATCGTGGACAGCACATCATCAGCCAACCCGACAGCGGCCTTAGCCAAAACATTCGCTGTCGCCGGCGCGACAATGACGGCGTGGGCGCCCTCGGGAACAGTCAGATGTTTCATCTCCTCATGAGCCTGGAAGAGATCGGTGGTGACCGGTTCGCCGGACAGCACTTCAAAGGTCAGCGGCGTCACGAATTTCGTCGCGCTGTTCGTCATCACGACGGAGACGGACGCGCCGTGGCCCTTCAATGTCCGCAGCAAACCCACCGCCTTAAACGCGGCGATGCTTCCGGTGACGCCCAACACAAAGCGCTTGCCACGCAAAAGTGTCGTCGGTCTATCGGGGTCCACCATTACTCCTCGGCCGGAGCTTCGGCCGGTTTAGCGGTATCATCGACATAGACGCTCAACTCTTTCTTGATTTCTCGGGCGTCTTCTCCCGTCATCATGGCAATGCGCTCTGTCTCGCCTTCTTTCCCTCGCTTCGCTTCCTTCATCGCGTCCCGCGCCTCTTTTCCGGTGAGGTAGGAGATCTTGCCGCGCAGAACTTCATCGAGGGCAGCCGTCGTCTCTTTTGTGAACCGCGACGGACCGGTTGGCTTCGCCCCCTGGGTCAAATGCTTGGCCCGCTGTGAGGCGACGATCACCAGTCTGT
>JAYWIP010000202.1:0-29505 GCA_039794465.1 Nitrospira sp. | reverse complement strand
GGAACATGTCCGCCCAGTTGTCCTCGTTGGGATCAGAATGTGAAACTTGACGGCAGTCCTTGCAATGAAACGGATTCGTTTGATCGGTCGCGTTGTGTCGCGCCACTTTCACGGGTATGGAAGAATGGTCATGGCCCTTCAGACAAAACATGCCTTACCCCTCATCTTGATGATCCGCCCCAGTCGCTCCATGACTCCAGAAAGGGCGCAGTGATGGGCTTCACAAGTCCTTTGTTGGTCATACGGCTTCCCTCCCCGTTTCAGTCTTAGCAGAGCGGTTATATAGACTGGCCTAGAAGGAAAAACTACTAGGAGATTCCCCAGTTCTCCTGAAGGAGATTACCTAGTTCTCTTGGAAGGAGCGGAGCATGGCACGAAAGGGCGGGGTGGATCGAGGCATAGTTCGCTAAGCAGGCCCACTACAAATGCCCCCTATTGAGAGAAAACCGGGGACATTCTAAATTTCCAAGTAAGTAAGACCTAGATCTGCAACATCCCCAGCCACCGCCATGCCCTCTGTCCGCAGTACCCTTTTGGGATGAACTGACCGATGTCTCACCGCTCTCCTTGGATCTTGTCCTAATTGAGCCACGTCTTTCTCTCTCTTGACCTCCTAACAGGCCCGCCGTACAACTTGCAAAATTGGTTCATTTAGAGCTTCCTCAGCTCCATCACAAGGGAGAGCGCCAAGGCGCATCTTCCAGCCAGCAAAGCCAGGCCAGGATTTGCAGACACCATTAATAGAGCGGCCTATGGGAAAGAGCGTGTGGTCGTATGCCGACGAGGCAAAGACGTGGCGGCGGTGGTGTCAATCGACGATTTGCGATTACTGGAAGAATTGGAAGATCGAATCGATCGTGTCGATGCGCCGGCTGCGTTGGCCGAAACGAAGAAGAAGGGAGCAAAATCGTTGGATGTGATTCTCAAAGACCTTGGGGAAAAAAAACGGGGACGTTCTGAATTTCCGAGCAAGATTTAGGTTTTCGCTTCCCCCAGCCGCCGCCTTTTCTATCCTACCTTCCCTGAGACAGGTGCATGACAGCGGTTTCTGCGTGTTTCGTGGCTATGTCGGCATGGCCCGCTTTCCCATGCTCAATGGCTGCTTTAAGGTGTGCGATCCCTTCGTCCACATGCGGGCGATCCTTGCCTCCATTCAGGGCATACTGCAGCGCGGCTTCCGCATGTGCCACGAGTTCCGCTGTGTGACCCTGTTTGCTATGGTCCACCGCTTCTGTCGCGTGATCGAGGGCGTCCGTTCGGTTCTGCTCTTCTTGACGCAGAATGTCACGCCGCGCCCCGCCCCCCCCTCCGAATACCAGTTGCACAGGCAGCACTGTGGTGGCGACTACGGCTAGGACTCCGGCCAGCGTCACAGCCAGTTGCGTTGTAGATCGTCTCATCGGCATTCTCCCTTTCCCAAGAGAAGTGAAAAGACCTCCATTGACCGCCAGAAAGCACTTCCGTCTTTTGGGAGTGTGCATTTTATCACTCTCCCCTGCCTGTGGCGAGCCTCGTCGAGCCATCCGACCCCCCCAGCCACCACGCCCTCCCTATCCTATGGCGGTCGAAGGGCGGCCGCTTCTCCCCGCGCGCGGTCTCGGCGCCTGTCGCGCGAATACGCCGGCGTCCGGAACTATTTTCCCGTGCATGGTCGTGCGGATTTTAGCCGGTGAGTCCGGCTGAGGGGGATACGAATTACCCGACTACCCACACAGAAAGCTCTTGGGCCTGTTCCACAAGTCCTTCTCCCGTGTGGTGATGGAAAAGATCCTGGACCCAGGGGAATCTATGCCGGCCCACCACTACGGTTCCACAGTTGCACTGTTTGGCGGCATTGAGGATTTCCCGGACGATATCCAGCTTATGGATCGTGTGAGAAAAGTGCGTGCTGATTTGGCCTTGAGAAACGCCGTGATCCTGGAAAATAGCCCATGCGCGTGTGATCCAGGGCTGGACTGCGTGCTTTGCCTTCTCAATCCATTCCGTCTGTGCGGATTTGAGCTCCGTACGGAGCTCATGTTCCTTTTCAGGGTCTTCTGTTCCTCCGAACTCCAGGAGTCGTGGTGGAATCGGAGGGAGTGCATGGAACAGACAGATGTGGATCCCCTCACGCCCCCGTACCATCTCAGCCACATAGGCAGCAGCCTTCATGGACGCCTCAGAATCTTCGATGGCAAGTAGTATCTTGTTGGTATCTCCCATGGGATCCCTTCCAGGCCGATAAACGGTCCTGCCGTTGAAATGGTCGCAAAGACTAATCAGTCGGCAAAACGGTGTCAATATTGGTCAGACTGGATATCCCGATGCTTCCTCCGCCACGCCTTTCGAGGAGAGGCCTGCCGGTGAGGCGGAACAACAAGGGGACATTCATAACGCAGCGCGAGTGAGTTCTCACGGTCGCTGCAGCACCCACACATTTTCTTTCGCAGGCACTTTCCCCTTCAATCCGCCTGACACCTCCGTGCTGGCGACGAGGGTAAGTGTATAGGTGGACGCGTAATACCGGCGGACTTCTTCGTTGCTCACGGAAAAGGGGGGTCCTTCCTTCAGGCTCTGATCATACTCGTAGCTGATCAGAAGTTGCGGCGCCTTACCGGTGATTTCCATGAGGTGCCCGGTATAGCGCTGTCGCATGGTTTCGGGCAACGCCACCAAAGCCGCACGGTCATAGACGGCGTCGATCTGGCCGAGCATCGGTCGAGACACTGCAAAGATATCGCCGATCAATATGTCGAGGTTGTTGGCGCTCCATCGCTCGATGCTCCCCACCTTCTCAATGTCCGGCTGCAGTCCCAGCTCGATGAATAGTTGCTCAATGGCGAGTTGACTCAATTCAGCGCCTGCCACGCGATAGCCGCGGGACAGCAGCCACGAGATATCCAGCGTCTTCCCGCATAAGGGGACAAACACCCGGCGGCCTTTGGCGATCGACAATTCATGGAAATGGGTGACCAGGAGCGGGTTCGCTTTACTTTCGTGAAAACCGATTTCATTCTTTTCCCACCGTTGGTGCCAAAAACTCGCATCCATATTCATTTCCCTTGCATAGGACGATCGAGCGCCGATCGACATCAGACACACCGACAGACAATACGCTCGCGTACTATATTTGTGATTGATCCATCAAATGTCAAATGAGCAGACCGTGACCGTGAGAGTAACATCGCCGCGGATGAATTCAAGTGCTCGAGAGAAAAACGGGGACATTCTGAATTTCCTAGTGAGTAAGACCTCGATCTTCGACGCCCGCCCGCTGCCGCCACGCCCTCGGGCCGTTTCCTGATCGTTTGTCACGATCCTGTCAGATGGCAGGAGGATCGCCGCCGCTAATTACTCGATGGGGGTCAGGGTCGCGGGCGGGCGGATGGGCTTTTTTCTCTTATCGAAGTCCTGATCGATGAGCTTTAAGGTTTCCAGTTGGAACTCGAGCTCCTCGATGCGTTTATCGCGTTCCCGTAATTGCTTCTGAAGCGACTTCACTAACCCCGATTCGCTCGGAGTCGGCGCGGTGTTTTCTGTCGCCATGGGAGTGGGCGCTGTTCCGCATGCGCTGAGCACCGCGGTCAGAATCAGCCCCCGTCCTACGAGCTTCCAGAGGCTGTTGCTCGATTGCTCCATAGTCTACCTGTGCCACCAAATCCCTCTCCCCGCAAGCGCATTCGTATTTTAGGGAGGAGCCGCAGGTGCCAGGAACCACTCCCCGCAGCCGCCACGCCCTCCGACCCGTTTCCCCTACCTGAGCTTGTCGAAGGACATTTCCAGTGGGCCTGACTGAGTATTGAAGTATGAGGGCCATGGGAGGAGAAATAGAAAAACCTCGTCGTGGCTCATGGCGGGGATCTGGTTCATCTGGTTTCTCTGGTCTGTCCCGGCTGTTCGGCTCGACAACGAGAGAGACCAGACAGACCCGCGCTCCAGATAGACCGTTTCTGCATCCCCCCCTCCCAGAATTCCCCCAATATTGTCTACAGGGTGGTAGCTATCTTGACTATACTACGGTAAGATCGCCCACGATAAGTATTGCGAACCTCTCACTGTCGTAAACCAAGGGGCCATCGATGTCGAATATACAATCGTTCCATTTTTCCGGAGATCTCGGTGCCATGCTTGTTGGAGCAAATGGCATAGCTGTGGGTGACTTTTTCTCTGGGCATTTCGCCTTCGCCCCCCTCCAAAAACCTACGGAAACAACGCCAACGTCAGCGACATACCCACTACTCTCTTTCGCTGTTGGCATACCGTACACAAGGCTCGCCCCCTTTAATCTGAGTATCCAGATCTCGACGGATCCCCAAGATCCGTCAATTAAGGTGTATGGTGAATCTCCCTTTGGTCTGCATGTTGGTGTCCTCTTCCGAGGGCCGACTGGAGTCCTTACGAACACTGCCCTACCGACATCGATCGACCTGCAAAAATTCCTGATCGAAAATCTCACAATTAGTGACGTGCGGGGGGCGCTGTTTGGCTATGCTCAGACCGGAACGCCGCCCCCTGGGGCAAAGGTATTCCTCCGTGGCAAACTGGCCTGCATTAATGTCGCAACCGGAATCCCTACCGTCTGAAGTGAGGGGAAAGAAACGGGGACAAGCTGAGCTGCTCCGAGCGTTGTGGGCGCCATACTAATGAGTCGAAACCGAGAGGCAGTTCTCGACCATACATCTCGCGAAAGATTGCTGAACAGATTTCAGGAAAGAAAAACCAGGACATTCTGAATTTCCAAGTCAGACCTAGATCTTCGACGCCTCCGGTCGCCCCCACGCCCTCCGGCCGCATTCCCCTATACGGAATGGCGACTCCATCCGCACTGATCCACCTTGCCACTGGCACAGCGATGAATCAGGCGGCCAGGGCCTGTAGAAGTTTCCATTCCTCCTGATGGCCTTTTCACTTCGCGGCAGTGAGCCAATTGCAACGCAAGGATGGTGAGAGAGCGAATATACTAGGCAGGAATGTTTTTCCCGGCCCCGGGCGCTACATGGCGCATGGGAATCCGATCGACTGATGAAGCAACGATTACGCGAATGTCATATACACAAGGGTACTCTGAAGCTGCCGGCAGGTAACACCTTCACCACGAAACAATGAGATGGAATTCAGAGAGCGCATCTCGTTTTCAGATTAACCGATTCGCGAGATGCGCTCCCGAGACAGGACGGAGGGATTCTCTCAGTCGACCGTGCACAGTCACGCTGCTTTCTTGTAGACCCATATGCCAGCGACTGCTAGTCCGATCAGTGCGACCGCTAATGTGATGAGATTTGCATCCATGGTGGCTCCCTTCTTTATGATATTGCCTTACCATCACCATAGGCGCCCCTCAGCGGCATAGCGAGCATTATAATGTTGGGCGCGTGGACGACGCGGCCCCGTCACCCCTTCTTCATGATTTCAATCGCTTGCCTAGCGCTGGGAATAGGCATCGAGACGCCGATCTAATCTTGCCACAGAGAAACAGCACAGATGGTGCGCACTGATTCCCCACCCCTATCATCATGTTCCCGTCTCCCGGTACTCCACGTAGCCTTGTCCCCTGTTGTTTTTATCCACTTCCTGTAGAATGGAGACCTCTTCACCCAATCTCCCCGACAGCAGGCCGATCGCTACCGGCCGGAAGGGTATTTATGACTCAGCTAACGCCCATCACTGAGCGCATCCTCACTTTTCTTCAAAATTCTCCTGAATGTGACTTCGAAGCCTTGGTCACTTGTTATCCGGAGTTCAGTTGGAACGAATTATATCTCGAAGTGTCCCGCTTGAGTCGGCGCGGCCTGGTGAAGATCACGAGAGGCGTGGGGACGTTTACCCTTAATTACGTCGCCGTTCACTAGTGCAGCGCAGAAGCAAGTTGACCATATAAGCGGAACCACTAGGCCAGAATATAGTTCAGCTCTTACAATCCGCCATATCGAGCAGCAGCCGCGCCCTCCGGTCTTCCTCTCCCCGCGCGCATTCATGCGCCTCTCGACGGATTCATCGATAGACCCGGTTTATGAGAAAGAGTACACTACGGTGAGTTATTGCCTGTCCCTTGAGCGGGTTCTCTGAGGCCGGAGAAACGGGCAGAGGGTGACACAGTCGAAGCACCTCGCGGCGTTATCCGGCCTTAGGTTAATCGCCGGCTCTCTCACGGAATCGATCAACATTGACATCTTTACGAACAGCCCGGCGCCTTTTGTGCGCCTCAACGGCAGGGTGCTGTTTGTCGCCGACCGGGCGATCGCCCGTCCTCACAACCTTTGGACTGCCCGCTGGCCCGTCTTGATGACGCTCGTGAGGCGGGCATGCCTTTTCGTCGGGCTGGGCCGAATACTCGCTCCGGTCGCCGCCCGGCAGGCCACTCGATATCCCACTGCTGTGCTGGCCCCACATCCTTGGATTTCGGCATTGGAAGCATTCTTACCTTCCATGCGTATCGTCGAGAAGACACTGCGGGTAAATCACCGGAATCGACTCCGCTTCTCGGTACACACCCACGCTCAGTGATCAGGAAACGATCTATGAAACATGCGCGCATTGTCGTCAGCCACTATGGCGGCCCTGATGCCCTTCGGCTGATCGAAGAAGAGTGCCCTAATCCACAGCACGGTGAAGTGCGGGTAAAGGTGCTGGCTGCGGGTGTCTCCCTGCCTGACCTCATGATGCGAGAAGGTATTCATCCTGAAACGCCGCCGCTCCCCTTCACACCCGGGTGGGATCTGGTCGGCGTGGTGGACCAGCTTGGCGACGGAGTCTCCAGAATTTCACCAGGCCAACTTGTTGCCGCGTTGCCGATCCACGGTGCCTATGCGGAATGTGTCTGCTTGCCGGAAAATGAGCTGGTGCCGGTGCCGTCCGGCCTGGACCCCGCCGAGGCTGTCAGTCTGGTGCTGAACTACACCACCGCGTACCAGATGCTGCATCGCTCGGCAAAGGTCACAACCGGCCAGCGCGTGTTGATCCACGGGGCGGCAGGCGGCGTCGGTTCGGCCCTCTTGCAGCTCGGGCGTCTTGTCGGATTGGAGATGCATGGCACCTGTTCATCGCGTGGAGCCTCGACCGTAACCAACTTAGGGGCAATCCCGATCGATTACCAGCGTCACGACTTCGTCAAGGAGATTCACCGCCGTACAGATGAGGGAGTCGACGTGGTCTTTGACAGTATCGGAGGCACTCACATCTGGCGGTCGCGCGAGGCGCTCCGGTCCGGCGGGAGGGTCGTAGCCTATGGTCTGACTGGATCGCTGCGAGGAGGACGATTGGCGTCAGGTCCTTCGGGGCGTCGTCACCGCTTTCGCGCCATTGTTATCTTCGGGCTCTATATCGCCGGCAGCTGGCTTCTCCCGGGGCGGAGGCGGGTGATTCCTTACAGCATTCAGTGGCTCAAACGGCTCAAGCCGGCATGGTTTCGCCAAGATGTGATCGCCCTGTTCGACCTGCTCCAACAGCAGAAGATTAAGCCGCTAATCGCGCAGCGCCTGCCTCTTTCCGAGGCTCGACAGGCGCATGAGTTACTCGGACAGGGAGGCGTGTCGGGCAAGATCGTGCTCGTGAGCGAGACATGACCGCCTTCCTCCTTCTCACGTTTCCCGATGATGGACCACGCTGGTTGCGACCAGTAGTAGTGACCTGCACAACAGTAGGCCCACCATGACTTACCGTGGAACAACACCGCCGTTTCGTGGTCCGGATGGCTCCATACTTCCGAAGAGCGTCGCGGAAATCAGCTTCCTGCGTCTGGGCGGGTTTGATCAGTGGGTGATGATTCGTGGGGCGGACATCGCCAATCCGATTTTAATCCTGCTGCATGGCGGGCCGGGCTTTCCGGAGATGCGTCTGTTCCGTACGTTCAATACCGCCCTGGAACAACACTATACCGTCGTCTATTGGATGCAGCGCGGCACGAGTAAATCATTCGACCGGCGCATGCCCGTCTCCTGCCTGACGATCGAACAATTCATTGTCGATCTTGATGACCTGGTCGAGATGCTGCGCGCACGATTTGGAAAAGAGAACGTGGTGCTTTACGGTCACTCCTGGGGGTCGGTGTTGGGCGTTCTCTATGCATCACGATTCCCGGAGAAGGTGGCCGCCTATGTCGGGACCGGACAGATTGGTGAATGGGCCGCCTTTGAAACGGCCTCGTATGCGTTCGTGCTTGCCGAAGCGGAACGCCGTCAGCACCACAAGGCCATTCGGGAGTTGCGTGCCATCGGTCCTCCACCCCATGCCTTCTGGGATATGGTGAGGGAACGCAAATGGATCACGCACTTCGCCGGCATTGTGCGCGGCATGTCCTTATGGAGATTCACCCGCATCACGCTCGGCGGGCCGGAAGCGTCGATTTTGGACTTGCCCAACATTCTGCAAAGTCAACTGGTGACGCCGAGGGCCATGTGGCAGGAACTCATCCAGGTGAATCTCATCAAGAGTGCTCCCGCATTGCGGATGCCGGTCTTCTTCTTTCTCGGGCGCCGGGATCGTGTGGTGGTGCCGGAAACCAGCGTGGCGTATTTCGACGCCTTGCTGGCTCCGTCGAAGAGACTCATCTGGTTTGAGGAATCCGGTCACGTGCCGCCAACCGAAGAACCGGACAAGTTCAACGGGTTGATGGTGGACCTTGTGCGGCCCGCCGCGCTGGCATCATCTCCATGATCAGCAGCGGCCGGTCATAGGGAATGGAGAGAAGAACGAGGTGATAGAGACCATTCCTCCGGCCCGCCGCACGCTCTGTCGACATCGTTGCTCGGCCGATTCTGCGCCGTGCATTCCCGGCGGGAGAGAAAGTGATGGATGTGCAGAGCTTGAGCGGGGAGAATGACGGCAGGGTTGACTCCAAGGCCCTGCTTCGGATACGAAGGCGTAAATGCTCGCTGACGGTACGCAGGTCGCCCTCTTCGTTGTTGAAGTCCTCACGGTGCTGGCCATTCCAGGTCCGACGAACTCCCTGCTCTTTGTGTCGGGGGTCTCCCGCGGGTTTCAGGCCAGCCTGAAGTTGATTGTCGCTGAAATCGGAGCCTATCTCATCTCCCTCTCCCTGCTCATGTCCGCACTGAAACCGGTCATCAGCGCATATCCGACCACGCCCCAACTGCTCCGCGTGGCCTGCAGCATCGCGCTGGTGTATGTCGCCGTGAAACTCTGGCAATCGGGAGGACCAGCCACGCCGGCGGCTCATCCGATCACCGTGCGCCGGGTCTTTGTGACTACCTTGATGAACCCCAAAAACCTCATCTTTGCGTTTGGCATTTTTCCCCCACCCACCACAGGATTCAGCGACCTGCTCCCCTATTTAGCCGGGTTTGCCGCCATCTGCGCTTGCGTGGCCTGCGGGTGGATCGCCGCCGGCGCCTGGCTCCACTCACGGGCTGCAGATCAGCTGCGGTTGCAGTGGGTGTATCGCAGCGAGGCCTGCCTGCTCGGCGGATTCGCCATCATGCTCGTCGTCTCCACCTATTATGGAAGGGTCTGACGCCGCTTCGTCAGAAGAACGATCCCGCCCGTTTCATGCGAGGCTAACAAGCGGTGTCAGGAAGGTTTTTCCCCAACCGCCGCCCTGTTCTCCGGCGCAGCTGGGTTGGAACCGGATTCGGAGCGTGGATAGGGAATTGGACCTCCACTCTTGGTCATCGTGTGAAATAGAGGTACATTTCGCTGCCGTTCGGCTCTCTATTTCGCTCGCCCCATTCGGTAATCATCCGGCGGCGCAGGTATAAATCGATCAGTTTGGAGCCGGGATACAGCGGGGCCAGGAGCACCATCGCGACATAGTTGCGCCACGACTTCGGTGTTAGGGCAAGCCGGCTTTCCAGTCCAAACGCAACACGCCTCAACTGCCAATACATCATGAGTCTCGATCGAATGGCCTTCAGCTGTGCCTGTTCCTCCGCGCCGACGGCCTGAGCCGTGTCCGTCAGCAGCTCGATGAATTGAGGCCCGGCCCGTGTGATCCACTCAATGGCGCCGTAGTACTGATTGCCGTAGCGTTCGTCTGCCAGTACGAACCCGCGCTCGCGGCACAGCCGACATAATTGCGCAGACGTCAGACGTCGCACGTGCCCCTCGTCCTCGAAAAAGAACCGATTCCCCAACCTCAGGTCGATTCCATCTTTCCGCAAGAGACAAATCTGATGCTCCAGGCTGCCTGCATTCCCGCAGGGCAGAATATGCAGCATCGTGCCGTGCTGGGTTGCCAGCTGGACGATCTCATCGAGCACAAGAGACACGTCATAGACGTGCTCCAGCACATGGTGAGTAAAGATAAAATCGAACCGTCTGTCGATCAACATACGATCGTCGGCAACCACGAACGTGCAATCTGGATAGCGTGCCCGCGCACGCCCGATCGCCGTCTCGCTGACATCGACCCCGTAGACCTTCCAAGCAGGCGGAAGTGCTTGCCGAAGCACGTCCGTGACAACGCCGTGTCCACATCCAAAATCAACCGCTTCTCCCTCGCTCGGGAGCCCAAGCTCCCGTATCACATCCACAATGCGCCGCTTCTTGTCGATCGGCCACTCGTCCATGTAGCTCGAGCCGTGCGAGTACCGCTCTTCATAAAAGGCGACGGATCGCTCTTTGTCGTACAGCTCTGCCGTTTTCATGTCGACATTCTTTATCAGGTCAGAAACCTAACGTGCTTCGTCCTACGATACCCTGGAATCGGTTCAGAGGCCAGCTTCTGTGTCTCTTGCGACCGGACCCGGGTCTGCATCCTCGCGTGCATGACTGTCACAACCGGGATTCCGACCGTCTGAACCGAGGAGGATGCGGAATGGAAGACTGCGGTGGAACAGGCCCCGGACGATCTCAGGAGGCAGACTGTCCGAGGCATGTGGCGCTGATGGGTTGAACGGGTTAGAGGGTCTTTACATGCCGGTTATAGGCCGTCATGAATTCGCTGATGATTGTGTCACTCCCTTTGCTCGACTTCACATCTAACGTGATCGACACAGTCCCCGTGGGAACCTTCTTGACTTCGACCCAGAGATACGAGGACTCGCCGTACCCCAGTCCCCGATCCGACGTGAACCTGCCTTTAGATTTATCTTCGTACCCGATCTTGAATCGAAGGTCTTTCGCAGTTTGCACTGCCGAGGTGAATGCCATATCGTAATCGGCATTCTGGACCGTAAACGTCTTCACCAACCCCGGTCGAAGCAGCGCCATTTCATTCGCGCAACCGGCCGACATTCCCAACATCATGCAGACCACAAGCACCCACGACAATTTCCTCTTCTGAAGATCGAACGTCATAGCAGCCTCCTTGGATGAAACTCTGAGGAAATATAGCAGCTCGAGCAACCTGTTGATTGTATTCAGAAAGAACCGAAGAAAGGCACCGGGGCAGGAACTCTTGCCCCCGGCTACCGCCACATTCCGGTCACTCGTGCTGATCCATCGGTGGCTGCTCGCTCCCACGGAGCGGCAAAGTTCCGCTCCGGTCTTACCACCAAAGGTAGGATATCGCTCCGGCGTCAGGAACACTAGAATCCGATGCACAGAGCGTATGATGGCAGACCTGCCCTATCAACGGATCTATCTGCGCCACCCGATGCAGTATCCGCTCATCTTCGGGTGGCCATCCCGTGTGGGAGAGGGCTACCTCACCAACCTCTCGTATAACGGATGCTCGGTTCTCTGTGATCACACCCCGCTCGTGGGTGCAGAGGTACGTGTGAGCGTCCTCCTTCCGGATCAGAGGCAGGCGCTGTCCATTGAGGGCGGCAGGATCAAATGGGCGGAGGACGGTCAGTTTGGCGTGGAGTTTCAGCACCTGCCACTGGAAGCTCGGCAACGCCTCAATCGCACCCTGCGTCATGCACTCATCCAATACCTATCGACTCACTCCAACCGACCCAACCGGATGGACCTGACTGCCTTCGACAAGCAGGAGGCATGATATTCTGACAGCCGAGTCGGGGACATTCCGCGTATCTTCATTGAATTGACACTGTGCACGACACCCTGTAGGTTCCCAGCTGTTTCCTGGAGTCGATGTACTTTGAGGATTGCCGGGGGCAGAACATTTTTGCCATGAGTGCCAGACCCCCTTCATCGTCTCCCGAACCGCAGCTGGCAGAGCTCGTCGTGAGCGCCGAACGGCATGAGTTCATGCGTGAGCTCATCGAGTATGTGCAAGGGATTCATCACCACATCGATCCGGACATGTACGAGATCCAGCCGGAACGACTGGAACATTTCGCATGGTGTTTCGAGGGAGACCAGATCGAACCGTCAGGGTTCGTGATGACCGTGACCTACAAGGACCTGCTTGAGCTGCAACTCATCGTGGATGCCGCCTATACCTATTCGAATCGGAAGACCTCAGGAAGCCGGGCAGCAAGCCTGACCAATGTCGGGTTTCAAGCCATAGTCGAGTGGTTGTCCCAAGCCCAGCGCGCGCTCTTTTATTCAGGCCCGACGCGGTAACCGCAGGGGCTGAAAAAATACGAGGGCTCGCCCAGCCCTTTTCTCTGCAATAGGGCTGGAAACCACGCCTGACCTTCCCTCCATAGATAGGATCCCGCTCCGGCGTCGGGATCACGAGAATCCCATGCCGCGAAGCCCTTTCGCATAAAGCAGTTGTACCTAGGCAGTAACCCATCTAGCCATATTCGGTGCAGAAGGGCTACAATCGGCGCCAGAGACGCTAAGAATACCGTCAACCAAGGAGGCAATCCCATGGGCTTTCGTTGGTATAACTGGATCGGGCTGGCCATGTTGGTCTTCTTAGGACTGATTTCGGAGCCGGTCTTTTTGGCCGCGGATACTTCGTTCAGCGTCTTGTGGCTTATCGCAGCGGCTTGGGCAATGATTGGCGTGGTGTTAGTCCTGTGGGAAGGCGAAGAAGACCCGGCTGAAGCCTGAGCGAGTTTGCTTCCCTACGTTCCACTGGCAAGCGACCAAGTGTATCGGTCTGGCCGTCAGATTCCGGCGGCCAGACAAATCCCCCTCTCCCTATCAATGGCCCGGCTTCAGCTGCATGATGGTCCCCCGTTCCCCGCTTGCCCACGCATGACCCGCATCAGGAAATGAGAGGCCGAAGAGTGAGACATTGGCGATCGAGCCGACTTCTTGCCAGGTAAAACCTCCATCGCCTGTCCGATAGACCATGCCCCGCTCCCCCACGATCCAGCCGACTCGGGGATCGGTGAAGCGCACGCGCAGGAGGTCCGTGGGTTTGGTGCAGCTCTGCAGGCAGGGTATCGTGCGGTCCGTCCAATGATGGCCGCCGTCGGTGGTTTGAAACAGCGCGCCGGCGTTGCCGACGGCCCATCCGGTCAAGGAATCGGAAAACTCGAGACCAAACAGCGTCACCCCGCCGAGGGGGCCCTGTGTCGCCCACGTCTTGCCTCCATCACGAGTGACGAGTGCGGTGCCGACCGCGCCCACCGTGACGCCGTGCTCCTCAGAGGTGAACGCCACCGCATACAGACTTGCATTTGTGTGGCTGGCCTGTTCATGCCAGGTTTCCCCCCCGTCGGCCGTATGCAGGATCATGCCGTTGCCGCCCACGATCCATCCATGAGTGGGCGAAGGAAACGCGATCCCGTACAGCGGCACTTCCGTACCAATGGCTACCGGCTTCCAGGACTCTCCGGCGTCCGTACTGGTCCGAACCGTTCCGTTCGATCCGATCACCCAGCCCCGCTTCCCGTTGAGAAAAAAAACATTGGTCAATAGGACGGACGTACCGCTGGTCACTTTCTTCCAATGTTTGCCTCCATCGAGGGTCTTGAGGATGGCGCCACCGGACCCGACAGTCCAACCGAGTTGCGGGGTATAGAACTGAAGCCCTAACAGCGTGGCTTCAGTCTTCGTGTGTTGCCGCTCGGCAGACAGGACCGGGCTCCCCGCCCACGAGACCGCACAGGGCCAGACCGTTGCAAGGCCCGCGGCCACGGCTAGCCGCATCCACCGTTTCATTGGTTGGTATTCGCGTCCGGGCGGTTGGAATTGAAATATCCGGAGTCGGGCAAGCCTTTGGCCTCGATCGTGAACGATCCGGCTTCGACCGTCAGCCACTGTTTAGGCGAACAACAGGTTCCGTCCGGCAGTACGTCCCAAGAGCCTCGGCGAACGACCAGTGGCCCCGTCGCCAAATTGTCGAAAAACTCTCCCCGCTTCCCGATGCCGTAGAGGTTGCGATGGGGTACCCTCACGACGATTTCCGAATCGGTCCAGGATTGCACCACCGCCGCCGCTCCGTTAAACAGCACTTCCGTGCGCGACACGTTGGTGACGACGGTGGGCCCGGCATCCGATTCATTGATTTCCAGATCAGTACGACGCTTATAGGCTTTCTGGCTCAGCCCCAGTTCTGTATGCTCGGCGGTCTTGAGAAACGCGCCGAAGCCGTTGCCTTTGATCGTGACGAGATCGTCCAAGCCGGCTGATTTCGGCGCGTACGACTCGACGACCGGCGTCACCACGGTAAACTCGCCCGCCTCGGTTGCGATCACGCTCCGCTCGGCACAACACGACCCGTCCTCGTTCGGACGATTCGCGCTGCGATAAATCACCACCTTCCCGCTCTTCGCGCTGTAGGGCACCCAGACATCGATCCGGTCGTCGTTCCATCGGTAGATGATGGCCGGCACGCCGCCGATCTCCACACGGTTGTCGCCCGTATTGAAATCCATGAAGTTATAGGGTGTCGCTCCGCTTTCGGAATAGGCCCCGAAGTGCTCCCCATTGATGCGGAGCAGCGTGCCGATGGGGGCGCGCGAAGGTGTGATCGTCACCGCTTTAGGAACCTGGACGGTGAATTGTTCCACTGTGCGGCGACGTCCTCCACTCTGAAGCACCAGAGGGCCCGACTCTGCGCCGAGAGGGACGTGCACGACGATGACGTCGTCTTTCCACAGCGCGACCGTCATCCGCTGGTCTCCGATGAACACGGCGTCGGTCTGACCTCTGGGCGAGCCGAATTCCTGTCCGAACAGGACCACTTTCGTCCCCACCGGTCCGCTGATCGGATCAACTCGGACCGACGGAATCAACGCCAGTGGAACAGCATTGCTTTTCACATATTCCACGGGCCTGCAACAGGAGCCGTCCGGTAACGGATCGAAAGAAGCCAGCCGTACCATGACTTCGCCCGCCTGCGCGTTGGCCGGAACTTCGACTTCAATCTGATCGTCTTTCCACCGTTTGGGACGGGTGACGATCCCACCGATCAGAACATCGTTGACCCCGAACATCGAGTTTGGATCTCGCGCACCGGCCGTCATGCCAAAATTTCTTCCCGTAATGCGAAGGATCGCACCGCGCTCAGCTGCCGCCGGTGTCAGGGCGTCGATCTGTGGTCTCACAATCGTCACAGAACCGGCCTGCATCTTCTTTTTGCCTACGACGATTTCCACCGGCCCGGTCGTGGCCTTGGAAGGCACTTTAATCTCGATCAGATCCGCATCCCACCGCTGAATCAGTGCAGGAACTCCGCTCACAGTCACTTTGTTGGTGTGGACCGACTGGAACTTCCCGAATCCGGATCCGCTCAATGCAAGAGTCGCCCCAGGGGGAACAGCCTGTGACGATAACTCAACCGTCGACGCTCCCGCTTGGGCACTCACCATCCCGCCGAAGAGGACCGCTGCCACTACCCCTATGCGAACCATCATCTTGATACCCTTTGGATCTCCGCGTTCCCGCCCGACAGGTGCGGAAGTGAGTCAGTCGTATGGTCTCTGAGCAGGCCGTTCGGACTATAACAATCAGATTTTTCGAGAGTCAAGGCGAGAGATGTGCGGCTTTGCCCTGAGTGGCCGACTCGCGGACGGCAGACGAGAGTTCGGAGGATAGACGTTAGGCGACTTGCACGATCAGCTCGATTTCCACCGGCGCCCGGCGAGGAAGCTCGGCGGCGCCGACGGCCACGCGTGCGTGCCGGCCGGCCTCGCCAAAGATCTGCACGAAGAGATCCGATGCGCCGTTCAAGACCTGCGGCTGGTCGGTGAAGCCTGGCGCCGAGGCTATATGACCGACCATCTTCACAATTCGTTTCACGCGATCCAGCGAACCGACCTCGCCTTTCACGATCGCCAAGGCATTCAGCGCCGCCGTCTTCGCCGCTTCTACTCCTTGTTCGACGGATAGTTCGGCTCCTAGTTTGCCCGTCATGATGAGCTGCCCATCGCGAGAGGGCAGGACGCCCGACAGGAAAAGCAGATCGCCGCTTCGCACAACCGGCACATAATTCGCCACCGGCTTGGGCGCCGCCGGAAGCGCGATCCCCAATTGTTCGATGATGGCTTCGTAAGACATCTCGTGACCTGAGCCGCCGACCTTCTCACCCCTCGTCCAGGCTCACCCCAGCCTGAGCGCGTCTCCAAAACTCTCTCCCACCGGCAATCGCTCTGCGCGAAGCGCTTCGACCACAGTCTGGCCTAGGTCGGCAGCGCTCGAGCGTGTGCCTAAATCAACCCCTTGCGCCAGATCCGGTCCGGTCACGAGGAGGGGAACATATTCCCGCGTCGGCAACTTGTCCGGTTTGGAGAGATCGCGCCCATGATCGCCTGTCAGAATGACGAGATCCCCGGCGCGTAACTTATCGATGAGTTCCGGTAACCGGCGGTCGAACGCTTGCAGGGCCGCCGCCGCTTGCTCGGGATGTTCAGGAAATAGATCCAGGCTGGCATACAACAGACCTCTCGGCACCTTGTTCAACATCCTGACAGTTTCATCGAAGGCGTCGAGGGCTGATCCTACGGGAAAGGCACGCGTGAAACCTCGCCCGCTGAACAGATCGGCGACCTTCCCGATCCCCATCGTAATCTGGCTGGATCGGTTGAGCACATCCAACATTGTCACGGCGGGCGGTTCCGTTACGAAATCCTTTCGTCCGGCATGGGCGCGGAGCGAAACCGGTTCTCCGGAGACAGGCTGCGCGACGATGCGGATGAACGCCTCCTCTTTTTTGGCCTCTCGCCAGGCGTCGCGGCATCGCTGGTGCAGAAGGGGGGCCGCCATCACGGAGTCATGCGCGGCGATATAACAGGTGATCCCGCCGTCAGTCCATAGAATCGGGGCTCCGCTCGACACATGCTCCGTGCCATATTCGCGCAGCATCGTCTCCATGGAGGCCATGCGTCGGCCGATGACTTTTCGTCCAAAGGTCTGCTCAATGACACTGACCACACGCTCCGGAATGCCCGTCCGATACGCCGCCCGGTGAGGTGCCACGACTCCGTTCATTTCCCAATAACCGGACACAGAATCGTTGCCGCGCGATGTGAATGCAAGCCGGCCGAAACATCCCGTGAGCTGCGCCATCGGGCGCACGCCGGCGATGTGCGCCACATGTCCCAGCCCCAGCATTTCCAAATTGGGAAGATCCAAGCCTCCGACGGCATCGGCCAGATGCGCGAGGGAATGAACGTCCGCGTCACCGTATTCCACCGCATCCGGCAACGGACCGGCGCCGAATCCATCGATGACGAACACAAATACACGATTGATCATGGGTATGTTATCGCCCTCCTTGCGAACTCTTCCATTCTTCGAGAATCTTCAGGCTTGCGCTCGTGCCGATTCGATCGGCGCCCGCCTCCAGCATCGATTGCGCCGTCTTCCAGTCCCTGATCCCGCCGGACGCTTTGACTTTGGCCCGGCCGGCAACGGCGGCTTTCATCAGCGCCACATCCTCGACCGTTGCGCCGGCGGCGGCAAAGCCGGTCGATGTCTTCACATAATCGGCGCCCGCCTCCACAACAAGCCGGCAGGCCGTATGCTTTTCCTGCTGTGTCAGGAGGCAGGTCTCAAGAATCACTTTATGCTCGGCGGATGGGGTTGCGCGTACGACCTCCGCGATATCTTGTCGTACCAGATCATGGTCGCCGGACTTCAACCGGCTGACGTTGATGACCATGTCCAACACTCGGCCTCCTCTGGCTACCGCCTCGACGGCTTCGGCGACTTTAGTTTTTGTCGTATGGCCGCCCAAAGGAAACCCGATAGGGATGCCCACTCGAATGGCCGTGCCGGCAACCGCCGCCACGGCTTCGTCCACATAAGTTGGTGGAACGAAAATGACCGTGAAGCCGTGTTGCCTGGCTTCTTGGCACAATCGGAGGACATCCGTTTTGGTGGCTTCCGGTTTGAGCACCGTATGATCGATCAGGCTCGGCAGATCCCATCCCGGCATACTTAGGACACTCCTTCTTGTCCGGCAGGAATACCGGTCGCGGGAATAATCAATGTCTGAGAATGGTTCCCGCGCCGGAACGGCCGTTTCTGATATTTCTCCACCGCTTTGTTGTGCTCGACCAGGGTCGCAGAGAACTGGTGCGTCCCGTCGTTCTTTGAGACGAAATACAAGTCCTGCGTCGGCGTTGGGTACAACGCGGCGCGAATCGATTCTGCACCGGGACTCGCAATCGGGCCGGGCGGCAAGCCAGCCCATCGATAGGTATTGTACGGGCTCGGATGCGAGAGATCTTTCTTGTGCAGATTGCCGTCGAAGTTCGGCAGGCCATAGATGACGGTCGGATCGCTCTGAAGGGGAATCTTCTTCTTCAGCCGGTTATGAAACACGGACGCAATATGAGGCCGCTCATCCCCCGACCCGGTTTCTTTTTCGATCACCGAGGCCAGTGTCAGCACCTGATGTATCGTCAGTCTCAGCTCCTTGGCCCGCGCCTGCCATTCGGCCGTCAACACGTGTCCGAGTTGATCAACCATCGCCTTGATAACGGCCTTTGCGGCAGTGGGACGTGGAAAGCGATAGGTGTCCGGGTACAGATAGCCCTCCAGACTTCCGGCCGAAATTCCCAGGGACTTGATGAAGGATTGGTCGTGGGCCAGCCGGACAAACTCCACCTTGTCCGTGATCCGCTGATCGGCGAATGCCTCCGCGATTTGACCGATCGTGTAGCCCTCCGGAATTGTCACCGCATGCAGGACAACACGGCCGGCCACCAGTTTGGAGAGGATCTCGGCCGGAGGCATGGCCGCGTGCAGCTCGTATTCGCCGGGATGGATCCTGCGCTCGGCCTCCTGCGACTTTCCGAGCCACAGGAATGCGGACCGGCTCTTGATCAGCTGTTCCTCCTCGAGGATGGTGGCCACCTGCTGAAACGCGGCCCCTTCCGGAATCACCACGATCTTGGAGGGAGGATGCTCGGCATCGGAAGACAACGGCGCTTCAGCCCATCGTATCGTCAGATACCAAGCCAGACCGACGGCTACGGCGGCGACGAGGAGCAGGATCAGAACAATGGGTCGTTTCATGCAGAGACTCGTCGATGACACCGAACTCTGTGTGCGTGTCGGCCTCTCTATCGGCACCGCCGCCCCAATTCTGAGACGGGTCCGGCGACTGTGCCGCCAAGTAACTCTGGAGCAGAATGGCGGCGGCGATGCGGTCCACCGCGCCCTTCCGTTTCTTCCGGCTGACGTCGGCGGCGATCAGCAGATCTTCCGCCGCCTTTGTGGTCAACCGTTCGTCCCACAGGACGAGCGGGACCGGCAGACCCGTTTCCAGCTTCGAGGCAAATTCGCGCATCGCCTCAATGGCCGGTCCTTGGCGGCCGTCCAGCTGGAGCGGTAATCCAAGGACGACGCGAGCGACCTCATGCGACTGGACTAACGCGGCGATATGGGCAATATCCCGGTCGAGCGTCCGCCGCTCGAAAGTTTCGAGCGGCTGTGCCGTCCATCCCAATTCATCACTGAGCGCAACACCGATCCGTTTGGTACCGTAATCGAGCGCGAGAATTCGACTGGCCATGATTTTACCGCTGGAGGGTGCCTTCGACCAGACTAAAAACCTTTTCCAACGCCGCGTCGAGCTTTCCCACGTCTTTGCCGCCGGCCTGAGCCATCTCGGGCCGACCACCACCGGTTCCACCCACCTCGGCCGCCATGGTCTTGATAAGATCGCCGGCCTTCAGCCGGCCCGTCAAATCCTTCGTCACCACGACCAACAGCGACACCTTACCGTCGCCGGTCGCCGCACCCAACGCGACGACGCCGCTCTTCAGTTTGTCTCGAAGCTGATCCGCCAAGGCCCGCATCCCGTTCGCATCGAGTCCATCGGTCCGCTGCACATGGACCGGCACTCCGGCAATCGTCCGGGCGGTCGAGGCGACCGACGTTCCGCTCGCCATTTTTAATTTCAGCTCTTCCAGTTCCCGTTCCTTGTCTTTGAGCTGCGTCATCAGTTTCCGGGTTTTGGCCACCAATTCCGATTGCCCCGTCTTCAGCAGGTCGGACAGCTCACGTACATCGGTTTCCAGCTTCTTCAGGAGCGCGTAGGCACCGCTGCCGGTCTGGGCTTCGATCCGGCGGACGCCGGCGGCCACGCCTCCCTCGGACACAATGCGGAACAGTCCGATCTCGCCGGTCTGCCGGCAATGGGTGCCGCCGCAGAGCTCCTTGCTGAACGACTCGACGCTCACCACCCGCACCTGCTCCCCGTACTTGTCGCCGAAGAACGCCAGCGCGCCTTTCGCCACCGCATCCTGAATGCTCATGACATCGGTGCGCACCGTCTCATTCTTCCGGATCTCCTCGTTCACCGTCGACTCGATGTCGTCGATGTCGCGGAATGAGAGCGGCCGGAAATGGGCGAAGTCGAATCGGAGACGGTTCGGCGCAACCAGCGATCCGTATTGTTTCACGTGCGGGCCGAGTAAGTCGCGCAGCGCCGCATGCACCAGATGCGTCGCGGTATGATTGCGGGCGGCATCCCGGCGCAGGGATGCATGCACCGTCATATGCACCTGTTCGCCCTCACGCACGCGGCCCTGGCGAACGGTTCCCTTATGCAGAATGAGCGTCGGGGCCGGTCTGGTCGTTTCGCTGATATCAACCACCCCTTCGGGGCCGACTAACGTGCCCATGTCTCCGACTTGCCCGCCGCCTTCCGCGTAAAAAGGCGTGACATCCAGCGCCAGTTCGACCGTATCCCCTTCCGCCGCTTCCTTGACCAGTTGCTCGCCGTTCAGAATCGCGCGCACGAGACTATCGCTTTCCAGTTGCTCATATCCGACGAAGGCCGTGATTCCAATTCGCTTGGCCAATCCCGCCACCGCCGGCCTGGCCGTTTCCTGTTCGAAGCCGCCGGTCTTGCGGGCACGGCTCCGTTGTTCTTCGATCGCGGCATTGAAGCCGGGTTCATCGACCGTCATGGCCTGTTCCCGGCAGGCCTCGGTGATCAAGTCCATGGGGAACCCATATGTGTCGTAGAGCTTGAAGACGTCGTTCCCGTCCAACACGCGGCGTCCTGCCGCTCTCGTTTTTTCAATCATCTCGCTCAAAATCGGCAGCCCCTGGTCGAGCGTTGCGATGAACCGTTCCTCTTCTCCCCTGGTCGCCTCGGACACCGTGCCGGCTGCCGTGCGGACCTCCGGGTAGGTGCCGCTCATCTGCTCCACAACCGTGGCACTCAGCTCGTGCAGAAACGGTTCCACGATGCCGAGCAGCCGGCCATGACGCGCAGCGCGGCGAAGGATCCGCCGAAGCACGTACCCGCGGCCTTCGTTTGAGGGCAACACACCGTCGGTCATCAAGAACGTAATGGCGCGCAAATGGTCGGCGATCACGCGCATCGATCGGTCGGCCTGCTCCTTCTGGCCGTATTGAGCCCCGGCCCGCACCGCAATGGCCGCCAAAAGCGGTGTAAAGAGATCGCTGTCATAGTTACTGTAGACCCCCTGAGCCACAGCAGACAGCCGTTCGAGGCCCATGCCCGTGTCGATGCTCGGTTTCGGCAGCGGGTGCAGTGTGCCGTTCACATCGCGGTTGAACTGCATGAACACGAGATTCCAGATTTCGATGACCCGGTCGCCCTCGCCGTTGGGCCGGTCTTCACCCGGAACGGACGGCCCTTGATCGAAGTGGATCTCCGAACAGGGTCCACAGGGACCGGTGTCTGCCATCTGCCAGAAGTTATCCTTCTCGCCGCAGCGCACAATGCGCGACGGGGAGACCCCGATCTTCTTCCAGAACCGCTCGGCCTCCTCGTCCTCACGGAAGATCGTCACCCACATCCGGTCCTTCGCCAACCCGACTGTCTCTGTCAGGAATTCCCATCCAAACTTGATGGCCTCTTCCTTAAAGTAATCACCGAACGAAAAGTTGCCGAGCATCTCGAAGAAGGTGTGATGGCGCCTGGTATAGCCCACATTTTCGAGATCGTTGTGCTTCCCGCCCGCACGGAGGCATTTCTGCACGGATACGGCCCGCTTGTAGGGACGGGACTCTTCCCCGAGGAAGACCCGTTTGAATTGATTCATACCGGCGTTGGTAAACAGCAGGGTCGGATCGGCCTGAGGAATCAAGGCCGAGCTGGGTACGGCCTGATGCCCCTGCCGCTCGAAATAGCGGATAAACGATTGTCTGAGTTCCTGTGCCTTCTGTGTCATGAGACGGAATCCTTGCCCTCAACGTGACGGCCCATTATACGTTCAACCGTCTCTTCCTCGAAACCCCGCTGACGTAGGAGGCGCACTGCCTGCTGCGGCGTTAATCGGCGGCCCGAACGCCGCGCTGACGCCAACACGCGCCGCGCCAGTGTTTCCTCATTCAGATTGTGCAGCGCGCCGTGTATCGCCTGGAGGGCCACCGTCTCGGCGATTCCTTGGCCCGACAATTCTGCTTCCAGCCGTGCTCGCCCCATCGGCCGCCTGGCCAGACGAGCCTCTATCCAGCGCTCAGCATAGGCACGGTCATCCAAGTACCGAAGATGGGACAATCGGGTGATGATGTCCCGGACTTGAGCCGGTGGAGCGCCTTTGTGTCGAAGAAATCGCTCGACTTGGGCTGTCGTTCGATCCCGGCGGGCCAAATAGCGCACCGCGATGGGCATCCACCGGTCCGGTGGTGATGGCCCCGACCGTTTACCGGTGCGCCCGCTTGTCATCACCCTTGGCTGCCGGCTTCTCGTCTTTGTGTTCGGCCTTGCCCTCGACTTTCTTCTCGCCCCGCCCCGGCACACCGGCCAACTCGCGCAACTTGGTTTCAATCTCGCGCGCAGCGGCATTGTTCTGCTTCAAAAACTCCCGGGCTGCTTCCCGTCCCTGGCCGATCCGTTCGCCCTTATACGAGTACCAGGCGCCGGACTTTTCGATGACACGCTTCTCGACGCCGAGATCGACCAGCTCGCCCGTCTTGGAGATGCCTTCGGCGAACATGATGTCGAACTCGGCCTGCCGGAACGGCGGTGCCATCTTGTTCTTCACCACTTTGACGCGAACGCGGCTCCCCATCACGTCTTGGCCTTCCTTGATGGACTCGATGCGGCGGATATCCAGCCGGACCGACGAGTAGAACTTGAGCGCATTCCCGCCAGTCGTTGTCTCCGGATTGCCGAACATCACGCCGAGCTTCATCCGGATCTGGTTGATAAAGATCACCGTTGTGAGTGACTTCGCGATCGCCGCCGTCAGCTTGCGCAGTGCCTGCGACATCAATCGCGCCTGCAAGCCCATGTGGGCATCGCCCATTTCGCCTTCGATCTCAGCGCGCGGCGTCAATGCCGCTACCGAGTCGACCACGATCAAATCGATCGCCCCGCTGCGCACAAGGGTTTCGGCGATTTCCAGTGCCTGTTCCCCCGTGTCCGGCTGCGACACAAGCAAATCGTCGGCCTGCACACCCAGTTTTTTCGCATAGGTGAGATCCAGGGCATGTTCTGCGTCAATGAACGCCGCCACCCCGCCTGATTTTTGCACTTCGGCAATACAATGAAGCGTCATGGTCGTTTTTCCGGAGGCCTCCGGCCCAAAAATCTCGATGACCCGACCTCTCGGAAGCCCGCCGACCCCAAGGGCGATGTCGAGCCCAAGCGACCCGGTTGAGATGGCCGGCACATCGACCTTCTCCTCGGCCCCCAGTTTCATGATCGCCCCTTTCCCATACTGCTTTTCGATCTGGGACAGGGCCAAATCCAACGCGCGCCTCTTCTCGTCTTTTTCCGCCATCGATCAACTCCTCTCTGAAAAAACGTCGCTCGTCACTCGTGAACTGTCTCCCGCAAGAACCAGACTCCCGGTTCTTGCGAAATCCGAACGACGCGTGACAAACGACGAAAGGACGCGGGATTATACCGAAGCGGGAGAGGGAAACCTAGCCCGCAGTATTCATAGCCGTTATGGGTTGCTGCGTTGTTAGAAATCGAAGTCCTTTGCGCTTCTCGTCCCAGTTGAGGCATACTCGGATCGAGTCGTAAATTGAGGAGCCCATGACAACGGACGAAACCCATTTGCTCGGAGCGTATTTCAAGCACTGGCGGCTTCAGAAAGGCTGGCCCCTCGAAGTCATCGCACTCAAGACTCGCATCCCTGCCAAATATCTCCGCGCCCTTGAATCCAACGATTTTTCGGCGCTCCCGCCGATCGAGCCGTTATCCCATACATTGGGCGAGTCGCTCCGCGAATACCGCGAGCGCCAAGGTCTCTCGATCGAGAGTATCGCCGAACGAACGCGAGTGCCCCTGGCCTCGTTACAGGCCCTGGAAGCAAACAATTCCAAGAATTTGCCGGAAGCCCCCGTCATCATCCGCGCCTTCGTCGATGCCTATCTCAACTGCCTCACCCTACAGGACACGGAGAAGGAGATCGTACTGATCCAGTTGGCGAAGATGGTGGACACCGTCTACACTCAACCCAGGCAAGAACCAGCCGGCGCACCGCCGCCTCCCGGTACAGGAGCCCCCCTCAGCTCGTCGACACCGTTAGCCGTATGGTCTGATCGGCTCCATGATCGCGCACTTGGGATCTATGTCAGGCTCACAGATTGGCGAACCGCTTTCTGCCGGCGTGCCGTCTTGGCAGGCCAGGTATCGCTGGAATACACCGGACACCTCCTAAGCCGCGCCAGTTCCCTGTCGGCCCAAGCTGTCCGGACATCGCTTGCATACGCCGACCACCTACTCGATCGCGCCAGTTCCCTGTCGGCCCTAGCAGGTCGCACGGCCGCTCACAAGCTCGCCTCGTGTGCCGTGGAGCTTATGGCGCGGACCCGCCCGGACGGAGGATGGTCAACCCTGTGGCAGCACACACGCACCGGGCTGACTATTGGCGCTCAGCGGATACAGCGTGCGGTTGTGTTGGTTTGTCGCAACCTTGCACCACTCTTTCAGCGGGTGTGGGTTCGCCATCATTCGCTTGGGAATGGGCTCTCATCAGCTCATGCCCCTACCCCAGTGCCACAGACTGCACGGCCCCTGGAAGGGAAAACGTGGGTGTGGCTGGTTCAATATGGCATGACCGTTCTCCTGCTGCTTATACTCGGGAGCACAGCGGCCACGATTCCGCTGTTCAAAGACACCGCGCTTGCCGGCACGCAGCTCACCGCCTCGAATCTCGTGGCATTCATCGGCTATGGAGGCGCCTTGCTCATGGTGTGGCTGATGAGCCGCAAGGCGTTGGCCCAACTTCTTCCCAATAGGAGTGCGTTTGCTTTTCTCCGCCCCTTGGGCGCTCCCTTTAATACATTGTTGGGGGTATCTGCGGCATACAAGCTCCTGCTCACACTCCTAGGCCCGTCCCTTGGGAAAGCCGACCGGCTCGCCTACAATTGGATCTTCGTCTCCTTGATCCTTGCCGCCACCCTCTGGCTGATTCGCACCTGGTTTCTCAAATCCGCTCCCCTCCTGGACTCGATGGACGCAACCGGGCATACAAACCGACCGAGCGGCATCGCGGTCGCCTCCCTACGCGACTGATGCGGCCGGCTCTGAGTATCCGGATTTCCCTCCCCCCACGCCATGCTACGGGCTGGAAATTCGCGCTCTCGCTGCTTGCACTCTTGCTCGTGAGTGGCTGTGTCTCGACGCCTGAAGAGCAATTGCGGACAGCGGCAATGGATGGCTATCTGATCCGGGTCGAACGACTATTACTCGATGGTGTCAGTCCACAGGCGGCCGATGAGCGAGGCATGACCCCACTGCACTTGGCGGCAAAGAACGGCCATCGAGAGGTCATCGCAATCTTGCTGGATCACGGAGCGCCGATGGATCAAATCAGACAGGACGGTGTGACGCCGGTCTTTCTTGCGGCGCAAGAAGGACGCCGGAATATCGTGGCGTTCTTTCTCGAAAGAGGAGCGGAGGTCAACTCGCAGGGGCGCGTGGGAGGCGTCACCCTCTTGCACCTGGGGGCCTACCGTGGTGACCAGGACATGGTGGCCCTGCTGCTTCAATATGGAGCGGATAAGAATGCACGGCTGACGTCTGGCGAGCGTCCGGTAGACCTCGCCCGCCAACAGGGCCACACGGCGCTCGTTCCCCTCCTCGACCCATAAGCCTATCCCACTTCCCATAACTTCGTGTGCACAGGTCCCGTTGGCAGCAGGTCGCTTTTCATCAGTGCGACCGACGACACCGTTAACGTTCCGATCCCCATCGAGTGTTCCATCACGCCGGACCGGACCAAAACCTGACCGAATTCGCGCTCCCCGTCCTTGATCCGTGCCAGTGTGAGATGCGGACTCAAAGGTCGGCCTTCCGGAGGAAACCCACACGAGTGGCAGCGCGCTTCCACCGCCTGGTGCAACGCCGCCAGCCGCTTGGCATCGTCCCCCTGATCCCATGATGCCGATGGCCCGACCCACAGAACACGTGGTTGTTGCGGTCGAGGAAATACGCCGAGCTGTTCCAGTGGAATGTGAATCGTGCGATGCCCTTCCATTGCCTGCGTGATTGCGACGCGCAATGGCTCGATCACCGCTTCATTCATATCGCCAAGAAATTTGATCGTGAGATGGATGGAGGCGGGTTGCACCCATAATATGCGGATAGTTTCAAGGAAGTTGCGCGACAGTCGCGTTCGAACATCCAGCTGAACCTGCGCCAGACGCGATTGCAATTCCTCTGACAACTCGACGGCAAGAAAGGCACGGATCATCGGCTTTCTCTGGTGATGAGCCACCGGCGCAAGAGGTCCAGCGCCGCCTGTGAAGATCGCTGCTTGATCACCGACCGGTCGCCGTGGAAACGGAATTCTTTCGTCATCGCATCGCCTGTTCCACCGTCGAGCCCCACATACACCAGGCCGACCGGTTTGCTCTCCGTGGCTCCCCCGGGCCCGGCAATGCCGGTCACGCTCAGTCCCACCGACACACCGGCTCGTTCACGAATCCCCTTGGCCATCGCGGAGGCCACCTCCCGACTGACCGCTCCGTGTACGGCAATCAACTCAGCGGGCACACCCAGCATGTCCATTTTCGCTTGATTGCTGTAACAGATGGCGCCCCGATCGACGTAGGCCGACGATCCCGGCACTTGGGTGAGTCGATGGCCGATCAATCCGCCCGTACAAGATTCCGCTACCGCAACTGTGAGCTCCTGTTTTAACAGCAGGCGCCCGACAACCGTTTCCATCGTGTCCTGTCCCTCGGCAAAGATCCATTCTCCCAGCCTGGTCCGAACTTCACCCTCCAGCGGATCAAGGACGGTGCGGCTGCTGGAATGATGGGGCTTGGTGGTCAGTGATACGAGGACGCCCATCGGTGAGGCCAGTAGGCCAAGATCGACCGGTGTTCGTTTTGCAATAAGTCCGTGAAGCCTGCTGTCGATATCCGCTTCAGATAGGCCCCAGGTATGAAAAACCGACCGCCGGATGGGATGCGACGGGTGTGTCGCCGATTGCGTAAACCGCTCGGTGATGAACGGAATGACGGATTGCTCCATCATCGCTTCCATTTCACGAGGAACACCGGGCAATGCAATCACGAGGGCGTTCTTCCATGACAGGGCAAACCCCGGTGCAGACCCAACTGGATTGGGCAGCACCACCGCGTCGGAGGGAATCAAGGCCTGCCGCAACTGTCCCTTGTTGGGTGTCCGCCCCCACTGGGCCAGCCGGGCCGCCATGCCTTCGAGTGCTTCTTTCCGGCGGGCAAGCCTCCGTCCGGCAACCTCGGCCACAGCTTCTCTCGTGCAGTCATCGACGGTCGGCCCTAACCCACCCGTCATCACGATGACCCCGGCCCGCCGCACCGCCGTCTGAATCGTGTTCACGATATCCGTTCGGTGATCACCGACGATCGACTTAAATCGGACTTCAATGCCACAGGTGCCGAGCTGCTCAGTAATGAACAAGGAATTGCTATCGGACCTGCCTCCGACCAACAGCTCTGAGCCGATCGCGATGGTTTCCGCGATGAATCGGTGGTCTGACAGAGGACGTCGGCGCATGGTCGAGAGAGTACCTACTGGATTTGTGAAAAGTCGAGAGGGAACGTCACCGTGCCTCCTTGGGCGGGAAAGACGATAATGGAGGCTTTGCCTGTCGGATCGAAGTCGGCATAGTTAAACGAGGCTACAACCTTTGCCTTGAACCGCGGTGAATTCGGCCAAGCGGCACTCCGGTCGGCCAGCCCATCGACCCGCACTGTGGCAGGCTTGATGGTCTTCGTTCCCTGTTCAAGCACCATGTAACTGTCCACGGCGAATGACGGAGTATCTCCCAGTATGACCGTGCTCACAAGCATGGTCGGCGCATTAACCACGTGGTCGATGTCGGATTGGCTCGGTTCGGCTCCCCGCAACGCCAGGTGCGCCGCCATTACCGATAGGCTGCCTAGTTTGGTCAGCAGAAATCCTCCGGGATGCAACGCATCGACCGCCCCAAATGTGACATGAAACATATCGGGGCGCCGCTGTTCCTGCGCCGCCTCTTTCCCTCTGGCCAACGCCACGCGGATCTGCGTGTGGGTCGGCTCTATTTCTATCGCTGCCGACGGCACGGCCATCCCGGGCCCGACCGTGACCACGATCGTCGCAAGGATACCGGTGCATACCCAGTTCATATTCGCTGCCAGTAACAGAGCGGGCCGAGCCTGTCAATGATCGACGTGGTCCATGCAACCCCGTTGACAGAATAAAACTCGAAGTGTTACAGAAACAGACCACAGGCGTGGCTGGCCGAGGAGCCCCGCCGTTACCCGGAGGAACCCATGTCCGCTCCAGCACCAACTCCCACACCGGCCCCCCCCGCCGCGGCGCCCCCGCGCCGGCAATTTGTCAACTTCGTGTTCTACAAAGTCGATCCGGCCTGGCGGCGGTTGCCGGAAGACGAACGCACCAAAGGCAAGCAGGAATTCCTGCGGGCCGTGGAAGAGTATACAGGGAAAGTCCTGGTGGTGCCCTATTCGGCCGTCGGCATCCGGGGCGACTGCGACTTCATGCTCTGGCGGATCAGCTACGAGCTGGACCTGTTCCAGGACATGACGGCCAAGATGTTGGCCTCCGGCCTCGGCAAGTATCTGACCACCCCCTATTCCTATCTGGCGATGACCAAGCGGTCGATCTATATCGACCACCACAGTCATGAAGGCCAGGAGGGCAAGCGGCTGGCGGTGGTCCCGGGCAAGGGCAAGTATATCTTCGTCTATCCGTTTTTGAAGACCCGCGAGTGGTTCTTGCTGACGAAGGCGGCGCGGCAGGGGATGATGGACGAGCACATCGAAGTGGGGCACCGGTTTCCGTCGGTGAAGCTCAATACGACCTACTCGTTTGGGCTGGATGATCAGGAATGGGTGGTGGCGTTCGAGAGCGACAAGCCGGAGGATTTTCTGGAT
>JAYWIP010000201.1:0-6127 GCA_039794465.1 Nitrospira sp. | reverse complement strand
GGAATCATGCTGTCAACCAGTGTGACCCGCGCGCCGAGTTCGACCAGGCGAATCGCCAGCGTCGAGCCGATAAACCCGAGTCCGCCGGTAATCAGCGTGCGCGACCCGCGAAATCCTTCATGCGGCATGGGAGGCCTTTCTGAACACATACGTCGCATCGAACTCATCCCGGCCATCCTGCCGGTCGTATTCCACACGTGCCTCACACTCCAATCCGGCATGCGCACAGAGCTCGAACAGTTCGCCCTCGTTGAAACGCAGTTCGAATGTCTCAACGCCATAGGCGAGTTTCTTGAAATAGGCGGTGGCGGCGGTGCGATACATCGGCGTCCGGTGCAACACCACGAAGCCGGAGGCGACACGCGCCGCTTGGGCAATGTGCGCAGCGTAATTCTGGACGTGGAGCAGTACGCCGGACGACACGACGATGGGATACGCGTTGTCCTCGAACCGCAACGCGGCTCCATCACCCACTTCAAATTGCGCCTGTGGATAGCAGGTGCGGGCCAGACGGATCATCGCCGGCGAGAAATCCACTCCCACGTAGGACAGCCTGGTCTTCAGCAGATATTCGAGCGCTTCGTAGTAGTAGCCGCTCGCGCAGCCGACCTCCAGCAGGCCGATGCCCGGACGCACATGCGGCTCTAGCGCGTCGGCCAGGATCTGGAATACTTTGGGCGGCCGACCTCGGTACAGATCCGACAACTCCCGCTGTACGAGCGCCCGCTGCTTTCGCGGAATCTCGTCTGAACACCAGGACTGGGCCAACTCTGCGGTCACCTCATGGGCAGCAATCTGCCGATGGGCATACGACACACGGCCCAGGTCAGGGTCCGGTAGGCGATTGCGGCCGGCCTTGAGGTCCCAATGGCGCGCGAGCAGCTCCGCCGTCTGTTTCATGCGGGCGCCATAAGTGTGATCCCGCAAGGTCCTTGCCTGGCCCCGCTTGGCGATGGCCGCGCCTTCTTCGGGATGGTGGAGGTAGTAAGCGAGTAGATCCTCGCATTCTTCGATCGACCGATAGGCGACCACTTCGGAACCGATGTCGAACAAGTCGGCGAGATTGTCCTTGTAATCCGTCACCAACAACGCCCCGCATCCAGTCGCTTCGAACAAGCGCATGTTGTTCGCGTTGGACTTGGCCACGTCGATATGGTGATTCAACGTCATCGACGATCGGGCCAGCACTGCAAACATTTCCAGCCCCCAGACATCGCCGTGCAGCCGCTCCATGCCTATACCATGCTGAGCCAGCGCCATCGTGCCGTAGCCCCAGCACTGCAACGGCAGCGCCGTGCCCAACTTCGTCAAGAGCTGTTTCCGCTCGCGATGCGCGGGCGACAGGCCGCCGACAAATGTCAGCGGAAACTCGCGGGCCGGCTGGCCCACCTGTTGAAGCACACGCGGGTCGAATGCCAACGGCTGATAATAGGCCGTGCGCCCTTGCCGGCGAAATTGATCGACGAAGTGCGGGAACGACGATATCAGCAGATCGAACCCGTCCAGATGCGCCTGCGCCGGTATCGGCGAGGCGATTTGCCCTACGATTAGATCGACATGCGGGCGGACGGCGGCGATGAACTCCTTCGTCGCCATGCTGAGATCTTGCATATATAGAACTTGCGCGCCGGCGTCTCTGAGCTGCGCCAGCAGGATGTCCCCCGACGCGCTCGTGGGATCGAGGCCATGTTCTTCCGCCCATCGGCGTTGCAGCGGCGCGCAATTGGCGATGATATCGGCCGCGATCCATCCCGCCTGCCGAAGCCCGGTGGAATAGAAGTCGCTGTCGCCAAAGCAGGCAGCTTGCAGTGACCGATGCTGCTCTCCATAGGATACTTGGTCTAGCCCAGCACACACGGCATAGTGCCGTTCCAGAAATCCAGGGTAATAGGTGTTCAGAAAGACACAGGTTTTTGAGGCGGTGCGGTCTGCGCGTGGTGTCACCGCACCGCTCGGCGCCGAGACAACCGCGACTTGACGGTTGGCGGCAATCTGCGAACTCCCGTCTTCTGTGAACGCTCGGCCCTGCGCCGAGCGCCGCGAGACTGGCTCGCTCCGCTTCCCGGATATTTCCCTCTGCACCTGCGCTAACCATCGTTCGGCCGCCGGGTTTGCCGGCGAACACACGGAGCCGCACAACAGGCCTTTACCCTCCCACCGCACTCCATCCCACCGCACATATCCCATCCGGCTCCATTGATCGGCCGACTCCAGCTCGCTGTCTCGAAATCCGTCGTCGAGGAAGATCGACGCCTTCGGAGCCAAGTAATCGCGGACCAGCGGAAGGGTCCCGAAGCGGGCGCCGTTCTCTCCGGCAGGCCCGTCGATGACCACAAGACCGGGACGGACGGCCCCGAACCACTCCGTCAAGACCGAAGGCAAAAGCCTGTAGCACCGGGTCTCCAGCGAGCAGATGGTCTGAACGGACAGATCCGCATGGAGAAAACGTACGGTATCTGCAAGCCCTAGCTGTCCAAGCTGCTGTTGAGTTCGTTCGATATAGACCGCCGACTGGTCGATACTGAACACCCGCGTCTCCGGTGACGTACCGTGGAGCCGCCGCATCGCCCAGGCCAGCGCAACCGTGCTGGTCCCGCTGCCGAATTCCAGCACGGCGGCGGGGCGCATCTTTTCAATAATCGTCATCAGGTAGTCGATGGTCTCCGCGCACAGCGCCCACTCATTGAGCATGTCCGCACCGATGAGTGGACGAAGCTCGCGCGTGCGCAGGCCGGCTGGCCTGACCCGCAACATGCGGAACTCTTCCGCGAGGGGGTCCGGTCGGGTGCTCCGTTGAGCCAACCATTGCCGGATACTGAGGCACGCTTCGAGCGGCATCGGGTGATCGTGGAACAGGACGGCGGCTTCCCTCAGAAGATTCCGCATGCGGGGCCACGCAGCCTCGATCGACGATTCGATTGTCGCGCACGGCTCCACATCGGGCATGACTCCCACCCCATTCGCTCCTTCAACTCGACTCATCACAGCCCCTCTATATCATCTAAAGACGGCGCGCCTGAAGCAACCATGAGCACAGATCCTTCCAAGGACCGTGCCAGTCCTTTCGGTGCAAATGCGAAATGAACCCCGCTGTTTGTGGCTTACACACAACCGATGGGGACACGACAGGGCAAGATTTGCCGGACAGACAGGAAAGTTTGATGCGGTCAGCCGAGAGGAAACACGTTCCCCGCTTTTTGGGCCGCCCACTGTTCGATCGCGTTTCTCACCGATCCACCCCACCCCCGGTATTCGATGAATTCCAATCCATCGAACTGAAATTCGATACCGATGATATCGGTCCCATCCCGGTCCTCGGAATTCTTTACAATTCCCGTCAGGTTGGTCACATGCCCCAAGCCCGGCAGTTCAAATTCGAGTCGAATGGACACCCCGGGCCTGATCCAGGGGGGCGTCTTCGTCAAGGCAATACGGCATCCCCCGCGGCTGACATCCTTCACCAACCCGCCTGCATAGTCCGACGGAGAGACCACGGAAACGTGCTCGGGCATCTGATCCACTCTGGTCAACAACGCCGGCTCGCTTGAGGCGACCCGTGCATGTTTGCGCAGATGCATCTCTTCCACCATCTGGGGAAAAGCAATGAATAGGAGCGGCACCGGCGAGACAATCACATCCCGAACCTCCGTCCTGTAGCCGATCAGCTTTCCGTCAAGGAGATAGCTGATCGTGCAGGGCGTCCCGGCCGAAAGGTGCGACGCATGACCCAGCTGCAATGGCCATTCACACACCAGCCAGGCATGCTCTTTCCAACCCAACAGGGCACTCCCGTACATGGCCTTCTGCCCCTCGACCACGAGTGAAATCTTCAGCGGCAAACCGACCGTCAAGAAAGACGCCGCCGGGGGCGTAGATGCCGTGACTTCGTTCATACCGGCTCCTTATCAAGAGAAGCGCGTGGGTATACTCCGCTGCTGTTATGAAGCCTCCGGTGGGGTTCCGATCCCGGAAGTAACCGTCTCCTACGGGGTAGTGTCGGAGAATACTCTCCATATCTTGAGCCTACCGGCCCTCACGGAGACCTCCCGTCCGACGTTCGGCGACGTCTCAACCAGACCCAATCAGTCAAGTTCCAGTCGCATCAACCGATAGGACACATAACCCTCTTCGGCCCATGTCGTCTCGCCGGAGCGTCGATCCGGACGAAAGCATACAGCGAATGGCAGCACCCGCTCGGCTCAAACACATTTCCATTGATCACGTAATCCCCGGCATGTTCGTCGCGGGAGTCGATGTCCCCTGGTACCGAACTCCGTTCCTGTCCCACAAGTGGCGGGTCGAAGATGTTGCGACCATTCAGCGGATGAAAGACTGTGGCATCCGGACAGTGACCATCGACATCAGCAAGGGGAAAGATGTGAGTGCCGCTGCACGTGACGACAAGTCGGGCGCAGCCGAGATCCCCGCATCCCAGGGTGCGGTCCAGACGCCACACCGGCCGGTTCGGTCAGACACCGCCCCGGCGCACACCATGTACGCCGAGGCGCAAGAGGCGATGGAGCGGATTTATGCGGACCTGGAGCACAATCTTCCCCCTTCCCCAGCCGCGGCGATAGCCGTCGTATCTGACGTACTGAAGCAGATCGCCGACGATCGTACGGCGTTGATGGCGCATCTCGCCTTTCACAAACTCAAGCGCTTCGATGGTTCACTGGCGGCGCATTCGCTTGACACTTGCATCCTGTCGCTGATTGTCGCCGCCGAAAGCGGACTCGAAGAGCCGAAGCAAGCCCAACTCGGTCTCGGTGCGCTCCTGCATGACGTGGGGTATGCGCGCCTCCCTCTCAACCTCGTGCGGAGACGCGATGAATGCAGCGACCAAGAGCGCCTCTTGCTGCGCCAGCACCCGGAGTTCGGCATCGCCACACTCGCCGAATTAGAGGGACTCGATGATGACGTGCGCAGAGTCGTCGCCGAACATCATGAACGTGGAGACGGCAGTGGGTTTCCATCCGCGCGAACCCAAGATACCATTTCTGAACTGGCCAAGATCGTAGGGATCATCGATTGGTATGACGGTATGATCAGCCGCCGCGGTGGACGGCCGGCCATGCTGCCGCATGACGCGGTTCGCCGACTATTTCTGGCCGGGGAAAAGAATCAATTCGACAAATCGCTGATCGAAATCGTGATTCGCAGCATCGGCGTGTACCCGGCAGGCAGTCTGGTCCGCCTGAATACCGGGGAGCAGGCTGTCGTGGTCGCCGTCAATCCGCAGCACCGGCTGAAGCCGCGTGTCAAGATCATCGGAGGCCCACGCGGCGAATCGTACGCGTCTCCTCCCTGTATCGACCTGGCGGCGCAAACCGAGGATCGCGAACCGCGTTCCGTAGCGCAGGTGCTCGACCCGGCCCATGATCGGGTCAACGTTGCCATGTATCTCGATGACATTCATAAAGAGGCGGCCTAATGCCCGCTCGCACTCCCCGGAAACGGCGTGCTCCCGGTCGCCCACTCGACCAGAACACCGCTCAGACCTTTGCCGGCCTGCTGGACGGGCTGTCTTTTGGCGTGATGGTGTTGACTGACGGCCATCTCATTCTCGGCATCAATGCAGAAGGCGCGCGCCTGCTCCGGCACCGCCCATCGACTCTGGTGGGGCAATCCTTCCCCGGCATCTGGTCTGCTCTGACACAATCAGACGCCGCCGACGTGGTGCGTCGCTTGGACCACGTATCGACATCACGAGAGCCGATGCCTCATGTCACCACCCGCCTCCGCCACGGAACAACCGGCTCCGTCCCCGTCGAATGGACATGCCAGGCTGTGAATCAAGACGGAGGGCATAGCCTCTTGATCAGCCTGCGCGATCTTTCCCGAGAGGAAGGACTCCGAGAAGAACGTGACCGCCTGGCCGCAATTGCCGAGGAAACTCCATCCCCTGTCATCGAATTGGATCAGTATGGCCAGATGCTCTATGCCAATCCGGCCATGACCGCCTGGCTTACCACACTGGGCTACAGAGCCGATGGGCTCCCACGCATCCTGCCTCATGACCTCCCGCAGCTGGTTACAGAGTGCCTGCGGTCCGGCAATACGAGTCACGGCCAAGACGTCTTTCTACCGGAAGCCAGTTTCACATGGACCTTCTGCCCGGTAATGACGC
>JAYWIP010000200.1:0-5265 GCA_039794465.1 Nitrospira sp. | reverse complement strand
TTCGAGTCGCGACCGATGGCCGGATCACCGTCGATGGCGCCCCATTGATCTTCTATCATTTTCACTCGCTCAAGTCGGCCGGCCCTGATCTGGCGATCCCGGTGACGCATCCCCACTATCGTTTGACGATTCCCGTCTTAACACATTGTTTTGTACCGTATCTGAAGGCGCTCGATCAGGCTCAACAACGGCTCGCCGAGGTTGTTCCAGGCAGCCGGTGGGGGGTGGAGCAATCATTGGACGTCGCACCGCAGTTGTCGGTGTTGGCGCGGCGGGCGCTGGCGGATAAGCTGACACCGGTGACGCATACCTATCGGAAGGTATCACTCAATCACGAGTGGGATGCCTATTGCTCGGAACAAGTGATCGACCGGACCGATGCGCCTTCGATACCCATACCACCAACGTCAAAGGAACAACCCATGGGAGATGGATCAACCCAGCATGACGGGCTTTTCTCGCTTGGCCAAAGCCCAGTGGCCCAGGACATCCGCACGATCTACGTCGTGGGCGCACACCGGTATCAAGAACAGCACCTCTTCAACCGGCTTTTCCCGAATCTCGAACGAATCTATTTATTCGAGCCGTTGAAGGAGTTGGCGCAGGCGCTCATGCGCATCGAAGCGGCGGATTCTCGTGTCAGAGTATTCCCGTTCGCCTTGTCCGATCAGAGCGGCGAACAGGACTTCTACGTCACCAACAACGACGGAGAGTCGAGTTCTCTGCTGAGGCTTGGTACACACCGGGAGATTTTCCCTCACGTCAAGGAAGTGCGGGTCACAAAGGTGCAGTGCCGGACGCTCGATCAGGTGATTCAAGAACACAGGTTGCCGATGCCGGACCTGTTGCTGCTCGATGTGCAAGGGGCGGAATACAAAATTCTCTCGTCGATGTCCGCCCCGGTGAAGCGCCATATTCAGATCCTGTATGTCGAGGCGAGCCTCGAAGAGGTCTATCAAGGCGCGCGCTGCTTAGACGACCTGACGTCGCTGTTGGCCGACAGTCATCGGCTGGCCTCGTTTGCCCCCTTGTCGCCGGAGTCTCCCACCCATGGCAATGCCGTATTCGTGAATAGGCGCTGCACGGAGCAGCCCCCGACTGAACCCGACCGGCACGCGGAGGGCGAGGGGCCGCTGATCTCGGTGATCGTGTCCAGCTACTGTGCCGAGGCATTTATGCGGGAATGTCTCGACGATTTGGCGAACCAAACAATGGTAGAGCGCATGGAGGTCATCATTGTCGATGCCGCATCTCCTGAACGGGAGCGGGACATCGTGTTTGAGTTTCAACGAGGGCATCCAGGTCATCCGCAGATCACCTATGTCAGGACACCGAGTCGGATCGGCGTCTACGCTGCATGGAATCTTGCGCTTCGATTGGCCCGCGGCCGGTATGTCACACCGTTCAGCACGAACGACCGCCTCAGCCCAGACGCCTATGAACGGCTCGCCGATGCCTTGGACGCGCACCGGGACGTGGCGTTGGTCTATGGCGACACGTATCTGACCGACCGGCCTCACGAGTCGTTCGACCGGCACCATCGTACCGGGATATGGCAATGGCCGGAATACAGCTACAGCCAGCTGCGGAGACAGTGCTGTGTGGGACCCCATCCCATGTGGCGGCGAGCGGTCCACGACACAGTCGGCTATTTCGATGAAAGCTATGTTGCGCTGGGTGATCAGGAGTTTTGGATTCGCCTCGGAGCGCAACACCGTCTACTGCACATTCCGGTTGTGACGGGGCTTTATTGGCGTTCACCGGAGGGGTTGTCGAACCGCGCCGATATCGCCGAGCCGGAAGAGCGCCGGCTGCGCTCGACCTATCTGCCGTCCACGGAAACTCTGCACCCCAAGGCCGAGGAGAAAGTCGGAACGACGTATGACTGCTCGGTAATTATTCCCGTGTGGAACCGTTGCGAATTGACTCGTGACTGCCTCACCGCGCTGGCGAAGTCAACCGAAGGCGTGTCATGGGAACTGATCGTCGTCGACAATAACTCCACGGACGGCACGCAAGCATTCCTCTCCTCTCTGGCAGGCGACGTACAAGTCATCCGCAATCAGGAGAATCTGGGATTTGCCAAGGCCTGCAATCAGGGAGCACAGGCTGCACGCGGAAAGTACCTGGTGTTCTTAAACAACGATACGGTTCCGCTGGACGGTTGGTTGCGCGCCCTGGTCGCTGAGGTCGACGGACATTCAGAAGTCGGTATCGCCGGGAGCAAGTTGTTGTATAGAGACGGCACCGTGCAGCATGCGGGTGTGGTGTTTATGCGGTCAACGCTCTCGCCGTACCATATTTACCGCAACGCTCCGGCCGAGCTACCTGCAGTGAATATCCGCCGCGAGTTTCAGGTGGTGACTGGGGCCTGTATGCTGGTCCGATCCCGGCTTTTCCACGAAGTCGGCGGGTTTGACGAAAGATTCCGCAATGGCTTTGAAGATGTGGATCTCTGTCTAAAAGTCCGCGAGAAAGGATACCGGGTCGTTTATCAACCACGGAGCGTGCTCTACCATCTGGAGAGTCAGACACCGGGCCGGAAATTGCACGAAGCGGACAACTCCAGATTCTTGCAGGAGCGATGGGGGACTCATTGGTGGCTCGCCGATGAAGACCTGCACTACCACGCCGATGGCTATAAGATCATTGGCACAGAAGCAACCGGCGAGTATATGGGAGATGTGCGGTTGATCGAGGACATCAAGGACCGCGCAGCCTGGGCACATGTGGCCGCCGCGCAGTCAGCGGCGATCAAAAAAGACTGGAGCGGGGTCAAGCGGGAGTTGAGCCTGGTTCAGGACTGGCCCGGCGATCCCTATGTGCTGTCCTGGGCGGCAATGGTGTGTGAACAACTCGACGAGCCGGCGCTTCGGCATACCTTCCTCACCAGGTATCTGGAGTTGAACGATTCCCCTGCCGTGCGTCGGTCGCTGGTGCGGTCCTTGCTGGCGCACAAGAGTCTCGCGGCGGCGGAGCAGCAGGTCAGCACATTACTCGCCGGGTCTCCCGACGATGCCGAGGGTCTGTTGCTGAGGGGCCTGCTCTGTATGCAGCGTGAGCAATATCGGGAGGCGGAGACTGCGTTCTTGTCTGCCATGCGGCAAGGGGCAGACCGCAAGAAATGTTTAATGGGGATGGGCATGGCCTCTCTGGGCCGAGCCTATGCGCAGGGCGCGTGGGAACGATTCATCGAGGTGCTGGCCGATAACCCCGATGATGCCGACGCGATTCACTGGCTGCTTCGGGCCGGAACGGCCCAAAACCGCTGGGATGATCTGAGTCTGCAGCTGCGGGCATATGTATTGCGGAACCCACGCGACTTAGCGACGCGGTTCGCGTTGGCCGGCGTGTTGCTCCGGGCGGATCAGATCGAGGCAGCCCGGCGGGAACACGACATTCTCCGGGCATTGGACCCTACGTACGACGGTTTAAAGGCGCTGGAAGAAGCTATTGTCAGGAAGGAAACTGTGCTCGCCATGGATGGCGCGTCGTTGGTGAATGGTGAAGCGTGAAGCGTAGGACGGGAAGAGAGTCCGTCCCATCCTTGTTTGGGAGATCCGAGGTACGCTTCACGGGACATAGGAACTAGGTATCGACGGTACCAGGTGACGGCTATCCACCGTGTCACCGCAAGCAAGAAGAGGGGCCGTGAGATGAGACGGGCACTCATGGTGCAGCTGGCCCGGTTGGGCGACCTGCTTCAAACTGTTCCAGCGATCACCGCGATCACGGCGACCGATCCGGCGTTGGAGGTGGATCTTCTCTGTCCCGCGCCGCTTGCGCCGATCGGCCGGATGCTTCCGGGCATCGCCACGGTATTAGAGTGGGACGGTGTGGTGTGGAGCCATTGTGCCAAGGCGACCGGCTCAGGACTGCAGTCGGAGCATCTGCAAGATGCGGAGCGCCGCATCAGGATGCTCGCGCCGCGACCGTACGACTGTGCCTATGTGCTGAATCAGCACCCGCGCGCGTTGCTGGCCGGAGCGCTGCTCGCACGTGAAATGATAGGCCCGCGGCGTGAGGGGCCGCTCGGCCGGCAGTTAACGCCGTGGGCAGCCTATATCAGGGAAGTGGCGGTCACTGGGAGAGGGCGACAGGTGCATCTGGCCGATGCGTTGTGCGGCATCTGCGGCGTGCAACCATCCGGGCGGCTGGCGGCCCTACGTCGGGCGTCTTGTGCGCTGCCGGGCGAGTTGGATGAGATCGGGCAGTCCGAAGGACGGTGGGTCGGGCTGATCGTCGGAGCGGGCGACGTGGAGCGCGTGGTCCCGCTTGATACGTGGAGACAGTGGATTATCCGATTCCTTGAGCAGGATCCGCGCGGACGCGTTGTCTTGATCGGTCAGGAAAGGGAACGGGGAGGTCAGCTCATCGATTCGCTTCCGCCGTCGGTGCTCGGGCGTCTCTGGGACGTCACCGGGCGGACCTCGTTGACTGAACTGGCCGAAGTCATGGTCCGTTGCCATCGGGTGATTGGCTCGGATACGGGCCCGCTCCATCTTGCGGCGGCACTGGGTGTCACAGTGATCGGGATATACTTCGCACGGGCACGTGTGCATCAGACGGGGCCGTACGGATCGGGGCATCTGATTTGGCAAGCTGGGGAGACGAGAGGGAACATGCCGATGAGCGCCGGGTCTATCCGGCCAATCCGATGGCCGATTGAAGAAACCGTTGCGGCGCTGGTGGAGGGGCGCATAGGTCGCAGCGAAGGATGGACGGTATGGGACAGTCATTGTGACCGATGGGGAGCCTACTATAGCGAAGCGAACCACAGCCCGACTCCGCCCTGCGAGCGGGAAGCACTCTGGCGCAACATGTGTTCTGTCGTCCGATGAGGAGAGCGGCGTGACCTATGTGAGAGAAAATCTTGAGGGCCTGCGCAAGGCGGTCCCCGCGTTTGTGGAAGCCGTCATGTCGTCCGCAGGCAATCGATTGTCGATGAGTGCGTCCCGCGAGGGGAGTGTCACGGCAAAGTGCGACGGCCAATGGGTGCACAGCGCCTACGACCCTCGCAAAGAAGCCCGGACATGGGCAGAGGCGCAGCGGTGTGAATGGAAAGAAGGGGAATTGGGTGTCGTGCTGGGTGTCGGATTGCTGTACCACGTTGAAGCGCTGGCCGCCATCAAACCGTCCGGGAGCCGACTGGCCGTCGTGATTCCAGACCCATCGGTTATGAAGGACGCGGCCTCCGCGCGCCCGATGGGCGCCTGGTTCACAGACGTGGAATGGCTGTGGGGGCCGGCGCAGGCGATAGCGGAA
>JAYWIP010000199.1:0-3653 GCA_039794465.1 Nitrospira sp. | reverse complement strand
GAACGTCGGTGTCAGCAGCACGAATCTCGGCCTCTATCACGGCGCACTATTGAGCGCCGGACGCCACATGAGGAAGCACGAATTTGACGAGGCGATCATGCCCCTTGTTGAGCTAAAGCGCCAGGTCCTCGCTCCTCTCGACGCCGTTCGGGCAACTGCTCTCCCAGATCCCTCCGCGGACGGTGGACACGGCAAGAGTGTTGAAACGCTTCAGGAGATGCTGAGAGACTATTTCGTGGCGGCTGACGGTGCGATCGGCGCCTTCGCCGATAGCTTCAGTCCGTCGATGACGGAAGAGCAACGGCAAGCCATGCGAGACCTTGCCCAGTTCACGCTCTCTGTCGACGTCGCCAATAAATACGGCAAGGCGACGGTCCAGATGCGCGATGTGATCACCACGGCGCGCGCTGTCGCCAAAGAAATGAGCGAACGAGAACAAGCCGAAGCCGACTATCATGCCCAAGTCGTGATGATCGGTGCGCTCATGGCGCTCTTCCTCGGAGGCGCTGTGGGATATCTGCTCGCCCGCAGCATGGCGCGGAATATTATTCATGTGGCTGAGGTGGCCGGGCAAGCCGCTGCGGGTAATCTTCGGGCGCGCGCCAAACTGGAAAGCCAGGACGAAGTCGGTCAAATGGCCAAAGCGATCAACGTCATGCTGGACCGCATCACGACGCTCGTCTCCACGGAAGAGGAGCGGGATATGATGCAGAAACGCCTGACCCAGTTCCTGATGCTGGTATCGGATGTCGGGAGAGGCGATCTGACCAAGCGCGGCGATGTCACCGCTGATATGTTCGGCAACTTGGCGGACGGATTCAATCTCATGATTCAGCGGTTCACACAGTTGATGCGCCAGGTTCGAGAGTCGTCTGAACGCGTCAACAAATCAGCGGGCGCCTTGCGGGACAATGCCGGGCAGATGGCTGGCACCGCAAGACGTCAGGCGGAAGGATCCGTCAAGGCACTGAATGAAATTGAGCGCCTGATGATCTCCATGCGTCAGGTGTCCGATATTGCCGGGGCCTCCTCCGATTCAGCCCGCCAGGTGCTGCAAGCGACGGAACAAGGTCGTGTCGCTGTGCAGGAAACCGTACAGGATATGGAGCGCATCCGGTCCGCAGTGCAACGGATGGCCAAACAGGTTAAGTCACTGGGCGACCGGTCATTGGAAATCTCTCAGATTGTGTTGACCATTCGAGACATCGCCAACCAAACGAATCTGTTGGCGCTGAATGCCGCGATCGAGGCGGCCGGTGCCGGCGAAGCCGGCGCGCGATTCGCCGTTGTAGCCGACGAAGTTCGGAAACTCGCTGAACGCTCTACGCAAGCCACGCGTGAGGTTGCGGATCTGGTGAAAGTGATCCAAGGCGAAACGCAAACCGCTGTGGCCGCCATGGAGCGCGAGACACAGGCGGTGGAAGCCGGATCGGCCTCTGCGCTTCGAACCGGTGACGTGTTTCACACGATTTCGTCGATTGCAGAACGCTCTGCGGAACTCGCCCAACGGATCGCGTCGTCCGCGGCCGAACAGACGTCATCGACCGATCAGGTGGGGCGGGCGATCAAGGATTTCACCGGCGGCGCCATGGCCACACAGCAGGCAACCCACCACGCGCACGAGACCGTGGAAGAGATGGTGAAACTGGCCGAAGGTCTGACGGCATCGGTGGCACAGTTCAAACTAACCTAATGATCGGCACAATGCCTCGCACGACGGGATTCTCCTGTATGACGGAGCGCCGATGAGTGCCGGGTTCGACCAGGACAATCTCATCAGTATTTTTGTTGCCGAAGCGTCGGACGGGATGTCGTCCATCGCCAGGGCGCTGGATCCATCCGGAGACAGCCTCCCCGCTCCCGAGCAGCTCCACGAGCACTTTATCACGGCCCACCGCATACGAGGAGCCGCTGCATTGTACGGATACGAGGGGATCGCAGCACTTGCCGAGCGGCTGGAGGTCATCTGCGAGCTTGTTACGCAGATTCCAGAGGAAGACTGGCCGCGAGCCGTGGGGGCGATGCGCGAGATCGTGCAGGGCGCCCAAACGCTTGTGAACGCAATTCAGAGTGGCAGAGGAGAAGATAAGGCAACGGTCGATCGATGTCTGGCTTTATCCCAAGAATGGGCATCTGGTGAAGCCGCCTCGAAGGCTCTTGTTTTGCCGGTACTGGAATCCCCCGTTCCGGTAACGCAGGGAGCTCTCCATCCCGATTCTGGGCGCGCCGTGCCGATGGTGAGCATAGATTATGTCGTGCCTCCCATCGATGCCGAGGTGATGACGGTTTTCGTGCCGGAAGCGAATGAGTATCTTGGCGCGATCAACGGGCTGATTCAGGCTCTTCACGCGAAGGGAGCCGATGCCGATGCGACCCATCGGTTGTTTCACGCTGCGGATATTCTCAAGAGGGCGGCCTACACCGCCGGGTTTCAGGTCATCGGGGACATCGCATCTTCCCTGGAAACCTGTTTGCTCGCCGTTCGGGAAGGCCAACTTCCGCTCAACGATGAACTGCTCAATGCCTGTGCTCAGGCGGCGACACTGCTTCGCATGCTCCTGGAGCGAGATTCCTCCACTGGTGAGTGGTTACAACGCGAGGTGCCTGAAGTCATCAGTATGCTCAACGGATTGTGTGGCAGGCAGGTAACTGTGCATCCGGCCAGTCAGCTTCCAGCGCCAGCCGCTAACAAAGATTCTGTGGCTGGTACGGTTCCGCTGGAGTCGGAATTAAGTCATCCATCGGCTCTGACCGACGAGTATTTTCTCCCGGAGATCGATCCGGAAGTCCTGTCGTATTTTGTGCCGGAGGCACGGGAGTATCTGGAATCCCTGGAGGTGAATCTTCTGCGGCTGGATACGCATCCTCAGAACAAGGATCTGATTCAGCAGCTGTTCCGAACGGCTCACACGCTGAAAGGTTCGGCGTATACCGTGGGGTTTCAGGTGATCGGCGATCTGGTCCATCAGGTCGAAGAGTGTTTGGGCGCGGTGCGGGATGAACGCCTCCATGTTCTGCCTCGGCATACCGATGCAATCCTTCGCTCGATTGATGTTGTCCGGGTCCTGATGCGGAACGATCCCCATACCGTCCAGGTGACTAGACAGCGTTTCCAAGCCGCCCTGTTGGAATTGAAGCGACTGGAACTGGGGGATGATGCTGAAGCGTCACTGACAAATGGGCCCGAAGCCGCTCCGCTGTCGTGGGCAGAACCACACGCAGACCTTGAAGCGGAGCAGGGAGCCGGTGATAAATACCCGGAAGGACAATCGGGAGCTGAGCGGGAGGTTGTCCGTGTCAGCCGTGCGCGATTAGAAAAATTGATGAACCTCGTCGGTGAGCTGATGATCGGGCGCGGTCGGCTCGAACAGCGGCTGCTGGCCTTGGAACGGTTGGCCGAACAAGTCGTCGCGTGCAAGACGCGGCTGATTGACGCCATCCAATCGTTTGCCGACAAGCACACGTTCACACTTCAGACTGTCCCGTCTGCCCAGGCGGAGCCATCAGTCCTCACGAATCATGGGTTCGGTGACTTCGGCGGATTGGAACTCGACACCTACGATGATTTCAATATTCTAGCCCGTCGGGTCGGCGAGGTGAGCGCGGACATTACCGAGTCTATGGCGCAATTCAGTGGTTCTCTCCGGCATGCG
>JAYWIP010000198.1:0-7258 GCA_039794465.1 Nitrospira sp. | reverse complement strand
GCATCATGAGCCTGCTTGATCAGTTCTTCGTTTACCATCCTGAACCTTGGCAGGATCGTGACTGGGCCAGACTCAGCGGGTTACCGCTTGAGGAGGTGTGGTTTCAGTCCACTGATGGAGTGCGGCTTTTCGGGTGGTATGTTGAAGCGCAGGCGGATCGCCCGGTGCTGCTCTGGTGCCACGGCAACGCGGGTAATATCATCAGCCGCTTGGAGAATCTGAAATATCTCTATCAGATGGGGCTCTCGGTCTTTCTGTTCGATTATCGCAGCTACGGCAAAAGCCAGAAATACGATCCCACCGAGGACGGCCTGTACCAGGATGCCGTCGGTGCCTATGACTATCTGACGCGAATCAGGAAGATTCGCCCGGAACGGATCGTGCTGTTCGGTCGGTCGCTCGGTGCTGCCGTCGCCGGAGAACTAGCGACGCAACGATCGGCCTCGGCACTCATCCTGGAATCGTCATTCCCGTCGATCGAAGCGGTGGCCAAGTTCCACTACAGAGGGCTGCCGGTCCATTGGCTGCTGGGAGCGGAATTCCGGTTGATCGACCGCCTGCCTCAGCTGTCCTTGCCGAAGCTGATCATTCACGGCGACCGGGACGATATCATCCCCATCGAATTGGGACGCCAAGTCTTCGATGCGGCCAAGCCGCCCAAAGACTGGTACGTGATCCCAGGAGCCGATCATAACAATACCTACGAGGTAGGCGGCCCGGCCTACTTCCGCCGCCTCGGCGAGTTCATCAAGAAAGCTCTTTCTGTCTAATGTCGGATCTCGTGAGGTAGCGGTGATAGGTCCGTGCGCTCGCCGTTTTGCTTCCGGCGGAGGCCAGTTCATTTCGGTGTGCCGGCCGCAGTAGTAGCACTGGAGGCGATACCGGGCTTTGCGCCGGGGATTGGCAGAGAGATGAACCTGATGGGGGTGTCGCGATCGACGAATGTTCAGCCGCGTGTGGTATTTCGATCGGCTGATGGAGTTTTAAATCGATGTCGGTCGATTCCTAAGGCTTTGATTCTTGAGTCCAACGTCTGCCTCGGGAGTCCGAGCCTCACTGCCGCACCGGCAGGCCCTCCGGTTTGACCTCCACAATCCGCTAATGCGGCTTCGATGAGTTCCTTTTCATGCTCAGCCAACGTGGTGCTCAGGGGAACCCTCGATCCCGACAGCCGCTGTCCTTCCGGTTTCAACCAGGCCTCGTCGATAGAAAAGGTTTCGCTTTCGCATAGCACGACAGCCCGCTCGATGACATTCTGCAGCTCGCGAATGTTGCCGGGCCACCCGTAGGCCTGAAAGAGCGCCAGGGTTTCGTTCTGAATGTTTGTGATCTGTTTGCCGGCCTTCTTGGCATAACGCTCAATCAGGTATGTGACGAGCAGCGGGATATCGTCGATTCGCTCGCGCAACGAGGGAATCTGTATGGGGAACACATTGAGCCGATAGAACAGGTCTTCCCGAAAGGTGCCGGCTGCTATGGCTGCTTTCAGGTTGCGGTTCGTGGCGGCTAGTATTCTCACGTCCACAGGGATCGGTTTGCTGCCGCCGACCCGTTCGATTTCTCTCTCTTGAAGGACCCGCAGGAGCGCAATCTGGGTTTCGGCCGGCAGGTCCCCGATTTCGTCGAGGAAGATCGTGCCGCCGTCGGCCAGCTCAAATCGCCCGACGCGCCGTTGGATCGCGCCGGTGAAGGCGCCTTTCTCGTGTCCAAACAGCTCGGAGGCAATGAGCGATGCCGGGATGGCTGCACAATTGACACGAATAAACGCCCGGGACGACCGGTTCGAGCGTCTGTGGATGGCCCGGGCAATCAATTCCTTACCCGTTCCAGTCTCACCGAGTACGAGCACCGTGGAATCCGATGGTGCCACTTTGGCAACTTGCGTCAAGACGTTGCGAATGGCTTTTGAGGACCCGACGATTTCCTCGAACATCGAAGCGCTGTTGATTTCTTCACGTAACGCACAATTCTCTTTGTGAATTCTCTCTTCGGTTCGTTTGCGATCATCGATGTCGGTTCCCGTTCCATACCAGCGAATAATCGTCCCTTCTTCGTCACGCATCGGGTTATAGCGGATGAGAAACCAACGATACTGTCCGTCCTTGCGACGAATCCGTACTTCGAGCTCAAACGGGGCTCTGTGTTCGAGTCCATGCTGGCGCTCGGTCTTCACTCGTTCGAGATCATCGGGATGAAACAGCCGGACGCGAAAGTCATCCGCCATGATGTCTTCTACGCTCAAGCCGCTATAATCGAGCACCAAGCGATTTACATACAGCAGGCTTCCGTCGGGTCCAAGGACAGAGATGAGTTGAGCGATGGCATCGGTGATCTGCCTGAGCTCTCGTTCGTCCTGACGAAGTTTATCCTCTGCATACTTTTGCTCAATGGCAACCGTCGCGAGGTGAGTGATTTGTCCAATGAGGTGCTGATGCTGTGGGGTAGGGTGACCAGCTGCACGCGAGTAGATTGCGAAGGTGCCCAACACCATGTTGTCGGATGAGAGGATTGGAGTGGACCAACAAGCCCGCAGCCCATGTGCCATGGCCAATTCGCGCCATCCGGACTTGTCCCATCGTGTATCCGATGCAACATCGCCCGCAATCACTTGTGCTTTAAGACATGCGGCCGTACCGCACGGACCCGCCTCGAGATTCACGGGCCTGCCATGGATCGACTCACTGAAGGTAAGCGGAAGACTCGGGGCTGCTCCGTGCTTCATCCGATTGTGAATGGGATCAACCAGCAAAATACTGCAGAGGGACCCGCTCGCGATGCTTTCGATGAGCCGGCACAAGGCCTCAAGAATTTCTGAGAGCGGACAGCCGGTGGCAAGCATTTCCAGGATACGAGTTTCTCCGCCCAGTAACGTTTCGGCCTGCTTGCGGTCTTCAATATCGGTATGTGTTCCATACCAGCGGGCGACGGTACCCTGCTCGTCGAGCAGGGGCACCGCCCGAAACAGAAACCAACGGTACTGACCGTCGAAGCGGCGTATCCGAGCTTCAGCCTCGGCCGGCTGCCGCGCCGTTAGCGTCAAGGACCATGTGTGAGTCAATCCCGGGAGATCTTGCGGATGGATGATGTCGGCGAATGTCCAAATCCAACCGTGAACGTGTTCCGAGGAGACGCCCGTGTAATCAATCCACTTCCGATTCAGATATTCGATGGTCCCGTCCGCATTCGCAACCCAGACCAGATTCTGCACGGCGTCACTCACGGCATAAAAGAGGTTGTCGAGGGCACCTGGGCGCTGATCAGCTGCACGGTGACTGTTGGTTTGCATAGGTCCTCGTCTGGGCGGGTCAGTTATGCCTCTATCAAGGCACACCGAAGCCCCGGCATGCTCCCAAAGAGCGATATTGAATCTTGGGGTTCACGAAAACAGCGCACCACATCATACTCCCGATCCTCATCAAAATTCACCGACTTCCCATGACACTGGGTCAGCCTTCGACTTGGAATATCGTGTGCGGAGCAACTGGGCTGCGGGAGGCTTTTTCCCCATGTCTTTCGCCTTCTTCACCGGGTTCACATCGAATCGTTGCGGCTGTTTGAGGCGGAGCTGAGTTTTCGGCATCGCGCTGAAAATTCAGCGGATCATTCTCGGCATTTCTTCATTCCGCCGGGATAATTTCCAAACGAAAGCGTTCATTGTCATTTGGTTTCAATAACATCGATGCCGAGATCTGGCGAATGCCTTATTGGAATGCGAGTTGCTTATCGCCTTCATCATGAAGCGACGATCGCTTTTGTGAATCAACAGCCGGAGGAGATAGCGATGCCCGCCTCAGTTGCCGACCACGGGCCATGTTGGGAACAGATGGCAACAGACGCGCGATGCGACCGCCAGCCTCTCGGCCTTTCGGTAAGGAAGGAGGATGTGAAGATGGATGTCTAGCCCCGCACACAAGGACCTATCTTGCTGACAGGAAAGATAAAAATGGGAGAGGAGTTGTCGAGAAGAGCCGCAGCCTCGTGCGCTGAACCTAACAGGAGGACATGACCATGCCATTGTGGAAGATTTATCACCCAGCCGAAGCACTTACAGCAGATGATAAGAAGGCCCTGGCCAAGCGAATCACGGACGTGTATGCGGGCGTTCCGATCCCGCGATTCTATGTCGTATGCGTGTTTGAAGAAATGCCAAAGGGGTCGTGTTTTGTCGGCGGCGAACCGCATCACAAATTTATCCGCTTCAAGGTTGATCAGATTGCCAGGACGATACCCGGTCCGATTCTCAGGGAATGGTGGATGCGGACGCTCGATGAGACCATCGCTCCCTTTGTAAAGGACAAGGGATATGATTGGGAGATTTCCATCGATGAAACCCCGTTTGACCTGTGGTCTCTCCAGGGCGAACTCGCCCCGCCGTTTGAATCGGTGGCTGAAAAGCGGTGGGTGAAGGAAAACAAGGCGAGTCGCTATACCTTGGCGGAAAAACTTCCGGTCAATTTGGTCCTGGCTCCAGGAATAGCGGATCGGTAAGGTTCGGATCTGCCAGTGTGCTCGTGTACGGAGAGTCATGCCCAAGAAAGATGGCGGTCACCAGGCTGTGCCATCTTTCTTGGGACTCATCCGCCTCTTGCGCCATGTGTCTTTGCTGGCGAAGCCCACGGAACGACGTGTTCTAGAAAGGAGATGATGATCATGCCCTATCAAACTGTCAACCCAGCAACTGGAGTGCTTGTAGAGACCTACCACGACATACTCGATACTGATCTGGAACACGCAATTGCTACGGCACACGCATGTTATGAACAGGATTGGCGTCATCGTTCGGTTACGGAACGGGCTCGAATCATTTCGGGTGCGGCGGCGAAACTCCGTGAGCATGCGGAGGAATATGCGCGATACGTTACTCTTGAAGTAGGGAAACTGATCGCCACATCGCGCGCGGAAGTGTCGTTGTCGGCAGACATTCTTGACTACTACGCCAGGCACGCGAGCGAGTTTCTGAGGCCGAAGAAGCTGCCTGAATCCCCGGGTGCAACGGTTGAAACGAGGCCGATTGGAATCATCCTCGCCATCGAGCCATGGAATTTCCCCTACTATCAGATCGCGCGGGTCGTCGGACCGCAGCTGATGGCTGGCAATGTGGTGATCCTCAAACATGCAGAAAATGTCCCACAATGCGCGCTTGCCTTCGCACGGCTCTTCGAATCGTCCGGGGCGCCTCCCGGCGCGTATACGAATGCCTTTGTCAGTATCAGCCAAGTCGAGCGTCTGATTGAAGACTCAAGAGTGCGCGGCGTCACCATGACAGGAAGCGAGCGTGCAGGCTCCGCGGTCGCGGAGCGCGCCGGGCGTCATCTCAAGAAGTCGGTGATGGAACTTGGAGGCAGCGATCCGTTTATCGTCCTCGAAAATGCGTCGCTGGAGGCCAGTATAGAGGCGGCTCTCTTTGGGCGAATGTTCAATACGGGTCAGAGTTGCGTCTCGTCGAAGCGGATTATCGTTATCGGTAAAGAACGCGGCAGGGACTTCCTCGACGGGTTTGTCAAGAGGATGGCGGCCCTCAAGCCCGGCAATCCCGACGATCCGTCTACCACGCTTGGTCCGCTATCGTCTGAGAAAGCGATGAATATCTTGCTGAAACAGATCGACACCGCGAAAACAGGCGGTGCTCGCGTGGTGCTCGGCGGTAGGAGAATAGATCGGCCTGGTTTCTATATCGAACCCACGATTATCACGGATATTGACCAAAACAACCCTATCTACTCGCAGGAACTATTCGGGCCGGTCGCTTCTTATTATGTCGTAGAGAGTGAGGACGAAGCTATTGCCCTTGCCAATGCGACACCATTCGGACTCGGAGCCTCTGTCTTTACAAGTGATACGGAGGATGGTCAGCGGGTTGCCGAGAGAATCGACAGCGGCATGGTCTTTGTCAATCAACCTGCATGGACTGCACCGGAGTTGCCGTTCGGCGGTGTCAAGAATTCTGGATTTGGCCGGGAATTATCGGAACTCGGTTTCGGAGAGTTTGTGAACAAAAAGCTCATCAATCTTGCACCTGCCGGCGCTCCATTTTGGGGCCCGGTGAGTGATAAAGTGTCGGGTGGGGTCGCACTGTGAACACCGAGATATTTTGATCACCGCTTCGCTTCCGGCGGAGGCCAGTTCATTTCGGTGTGCCGGCCGCAGTAGTAACACTGGAGGCGATACCGGGCTTTCCTTCGCGGATTGGGCAGCGAGATGAACGTGATGGGGGTGTCGTCGAACGGGCAGGTCGGTTGTTCGTGGAGTAGATGGACCTCAGCCATCATGGTAATGGAGGCCACGTCCCAGGAGGGCTGATGTTCCTCCTTGCCGGTGATCGTCTCGACGGTGTGACACCGTTCGCATTTGGCTTCATAGGTTTTGATGCGGGCGCCGTGCGGGGTGTGATCGGTGACGTCCATCGCTCCACCACAGCCAGCTTTGGCGCACGTCAGATGTTCATGCTGAAGGGCTTGAACGAATCGATGATGGGCTACACGTTCCTGTTCGGATTTCATCGGCCAGCCTCCTTCCCTGAAGTTTCATTTTCCTTCAAAGAGCGCCACCCAGGTTGGTCCTCTTCGCCCTCTCTTATGCGAGGCAAGTGTGTCGGCCTCACCTCCGCGCATTGACCGAGTGCCGCCCATCCAACTCACCCGGGAGCGATACCTCTGTCGGTTCCACTGCGCACATTGAACGAGCACAGCCCTTCGCTTTTTCTCTCTTTCCCTTCCCGAGAGGACTGAGTTGGTTTCATACTGCGCGCATTAACCGAGCGCCGCCGCTAATTTCACTAATCCGATCACAACCTTGGCGCGCGGGCAGCGAGCACTGAAACCAACCAGTCCTCTCAGATCTCCTATATCCCCCATCCTCCGCTAATCTGAATATTGGCCCCATTCACGTACCGCGCTTCATCGCTGAGCAGATACCGGACCGCCGCTACCGTATCATCAACCGTTCCGATGTAGCCGGCGGGAATGCGCTTGGTCATGGAGGCCAGTTCACCCGGCGGCGCGCTGCCCGAATCGATAAAACCCGGGGAGATCGCGTTCACCGTGATGCCGTAGGGCGCCAAGAGTTTGGCCAGGGTGCGCGTCAAGATGAGCACGCCGGCTTTGGCGATGTAGTGGGCCGTGACATCCGGTTGGGAAATCATCTGGTCTGCGTTGGCCATGCTGAAACTGATGATGCGGCCGGCTTTACGGGCTTTCATACCCGGTGCCACTGCCTGGGCCAGATAAAAAATGGGATGCAGATTACCGTCGAACATCTC
>JAYWIP010000197.1:0-3330 GCA_039794465.1 Nitrospira sp. | reverse complement strand
GGATGGTGGATTCGCGCTCCCGCACCTGTTCTTGCTGAAGCGACGCGAGTACCCCTGTGGCAATCGGCATGCGGCATGCCGTCCGCACAATGTCCTCGGCCCTTTTGCACAACGCGTCCAGTCGTGGCCGCATGGCGACAAGACGGCGTATCGCATCCTCAGTGTCCGGAGCAGGACCGTCCGGCATTGGAACATGGCTCAGTAGGCCGGTAAACGATTCGTACCAATACCGTCGCCAGAACGCCGCGTACCAGGCTGTGCTGGCCGGTTCACGGCCTGCTCTGAGTCGAAACGTGCCGAGTTGATCCTCATCGACCCCGGATTCATAGATACGACACGTCGAGACACCGGATGGAAACGGACCACTGCCGAACGCATACAGTATAAGCTCCGCTACGTGGTCTGGCAGAAGCCGGTCTTTGCACGAGTGGTGCGCGCACACCTGCTCGAATCCGCAGGGCGCGCAGTCAAGCTCCGGTTGCAACACCCAATGCCCTGACCCGTAGGGGCCGGTCTCCTGAAAATCCACGTGCCCCACCGAGAGATCGATCACCGGCGTCTGCACTGCCACCGCGATGTGCATGGGGCCGGTGTCGTTCGTCAAGAGCAGGCGGCATTCCGCCAACAGCGCAGCCAGTTGTTCGAGCGACGTCTGGCCCGTGGCGTTTAGAGAAGGGTTGCGGCCACCTGCGCTGCGATAGGCTTGAATGGCCTGCGCGACTGTCTCCCGCTCCGATGCCGCGCCGATGAAGACGATACCCCCTTGCCACCGTTGGCTGACGCGCGCCAAGGTGGATCCAAACGATTGCGGCCGCCAGGCTTTCATGACGTCGCTGGCTCCGGCCTGCACGGCAATCCACTGTGCCGGTGTCTCTTCCGCCGAAGCCAGAAATCTGCGTGCCCACTCTTGAGCCTCCTGCGTCAAGGCCAGCTGAAGCGGAGCAAACGCGCCAGGCCTGCTGCCACCCAGCGCATACACATCGACCAGATTGAACCGGTTGATCCGGCGGAACCGATGGATATCGGTGAAGTAGGCCATCCACGCATTGTCGATGACGATGCCCCCGTCCCACGCGCTTCTTCCACCACGAATATCCGGCGCGCCGATATAGCTCGCCAGAAAGGCGCTGGGCCGATTAAACGTCAAGTTGATGAGGCGGTCGTACTTTCGCTCTGCCAATGGCCGCGCCCATCCTGCGAGCTCTTGAAACAACGACACGACGTCCTTCACGGCAGCGCGGCTCGAATCGATCAGTTCGTGAAAATCGAAACCGACAACGTTTCGAAGCCCTTTCAGCATAGAGGCCACGGGGGCGAAGCGGCGGTCGACGACCAGATCGATCATGACGCCGGGCGATTCTTCCTGTAGACGGGCCAGCAATGGACCCATCTGCACCAAATCCCCCATGCGGGTAATGTTGATGATCAATACTTGCTTCATCACTGGTGCAACGTTAGAAGGTTACACAGTTCGACCGGGCTGGTTCCCGAGCCTTTGCCACATGCAACTCCAAAAGTTTTCACTTTGTTCTCAACTTGGAACTTGAAACTTGGAACCTGAACCTTTCCACTCTTGGTCATACCAGGTCTCGCGTTTCCGCCCGATAACTGTCGAGCATCAACACGAGCAGTTCCTCCCGCTTCAGCTCCCGTCCGGCCCCGGTTGCACGGATACCGGCTGCCACGTCCTTCAACTCCACTCGTTGTCCTGGCGGAAATTGCCGCAACAGTTTTGATAGTTCCGGTACGGAGCCGGCTCGAGCCGCCAAGATACCGGCATCCCGGTCTCCGCGCAGAAGCGCCCCGATTCGATCCGGTTGCCGGACACCGATGGAGGTCAACAGCTTTTTCATCCGATGCTCATACGTATGGTCGCGCAACACACGGCGGCGCGCCGCTTCCGCAACAGCCCGGCGCCGGTCTGGATCGTTGAGCCAGGTGCGAATGTACGTGGGCACATCTTCCACAGACCGAAACCGGACCACCTCCTGATCCGTAAACAGCTCCGGAAACAGCGACCGTTCGTCGCTCAGCTGGAACGCCCCACAGGCCGCCAGCTCGAACGTTCTGGGGTTCACAAAATCAGCATCGGGGTCCAACCGGTCGCCTCCGCACGAATGCAGATTGAGGTTGACCGCGCTCGCGTTGAACACCTTCATGCACGTCTCGGTGTCGATGCGAGCTCCGCCCCGCTGCAACACCGATGCAAGGTCGGCCGCCCCTTCCCACTCGTTACCCCAGAGCCGGAACGTCCACTCGTCCGACAACCAGCGCGGCAGCAACGCCCGCCGGTTCGGATAGCCGGCTCCGACAAACGACACATCGGCGCCGTATTCCGCCCGTTCGGCCCCGGTCAGGACCAGCGGCTTGTGGATCGCCGGATCGGCAGCCATCGGCAAATAGCCGACGGAGCGCGCCCCGGCGCGGGTGAGTGCTTCGAGGCATTCTCCTTGCTGAATGACAAACCAATAGTCGTAGCCGGAGGCCAGCTGCTGCCAGTAGGTCAAGTGCCGGTAGTTCTCCACGAACCACATGGCCGTGAGAAATTTCTTCTTACGCAAATGCTCGAGGACCGCCAGCGTGAGCGGTGCCTGCGCGATCGCCAAGACCAGATCGGGCGGGTCTTCCGCCAGGCGGGTAATCGTGCTCAGGCCGAGGATCTCGGCCAGCCGCCCCTGCATGATCTGGCTGTGCCGTGCCTCACGATACGTTCCCAGCGCGTCATAACTGGACCGGTGGACGCTGTGATCAATCCAACTGACGCGATGGCCCAAGGCTTCCAGCGCCGTCACCGCATACCGTGCAATGGGCAGTGACCCTCCATAAATCGGCCCGACCACCGCGACATGCAGCCGTCCGCTTTGCCGTTCAGATATCGCTCGGCGCAATGCGTCTTCCAGCTGCTCATGGAATTCCGCATCAAGACGGGCCGCGGGCCCATAGGTCAGCACACGGAGCGGAGTCGAATAGGCGCCCAGCTGTTCCGCTATCGCTTGCGCCGGCCCCCACAGCCATTCCACGTCTGTGAGCCAGATGCCCATCGGGCGGGCGGAGGCCGCGTCCTTCATAACCGATGGGTCTGAAATCACGACGGCCAATCGGCTCCCGGACGGTTTGATGGCGGCCAGCGCTTCGACGTGGTACAGCAATCCGACACCCAGCACGACACCTAATTCCCCTTCTTTCCATTCACACCGCTGCGCCTCTGCCCATGTCCGGGCTTCTTTGCGAGGGTCGTAGGCACTGTGCACCCATTGGCCGTCGCACTTTGCCGTGACACTCCCCTCGCGGGACGCACTCATCGACAATCGATTGCCTGCGGACGACATG
>JAYWIP010000196.1:0-19052 GCA_039794465.1 Nitrospira sp. | reverse complement strand
GCCGGCCAGGCTCAGCGCCTGAAGCACGTCGGTATAGTGTCCCACCAGAAATTCACCCGGCTTGTTGACCCGCCCTGTGACGTAGATCTTGTAACTATGGAGCTTGACGGCCAGGACCGACACATGCGGATTCGGCACGAACTTGTTGAGGCGCTTCACCAAATCTAGACGGACCTCCTCGACTGTTCTGCCGGCCGCGGGCACGTCCCCGACCAGAGGAAACGAGATCATACCGTCGGGACGCACGACGACTTCCTGCGTAAGGTGCTCGTCCCTCCACACGGAAATTTTCACCACATCCTCGGCGCCCAGCAAGTACGCGGCCTCAGGAAACGGCTTCGATTCGACAGTCTCGGTGTGAGACGCAGCCATCCCCGCGCAGCCCTGCAATGCGCAACAGGCCAGCAGGCACCAGATAGTCCGTCGAGCGATGAGAGTCGGCCGTGTCATACTCATCCTTGCAACTGGGCCAACACGGACTTGGCTTCATCAAGTCCGGGAAACGGATTCGGAGCCGCCACGGCTTTCTCAAGGTGCGTCTTGGCCTCCGCCGTCTGGCCGGCCTTGAAGTGGGCAACACCCAGATGATAATTCACCACCGGATGGTCCGGCGCCTTGGCCAAGGCCTGTTGGATAAAGTGGACGGCCTGGCCAGAATTCCCCAGCTTGTGATGGACCCAGCCCAGCGTGTCGAGGAAATAGGGATTGGGCGCCACGGTTTCGAAGTCCTTCGCAACCGCTAAGGCCCTCTCAAGACTCTTCTGATCGCCCTTCTGATCGGTCAGTAACGACGCCAGGTTATTCGCCGCGACCAACGCACGCGGATTCAAACGCAGCAGCGCCTCGTACTCCTGGATGGCCCGGTCGACCTCCCCTGATTCACTCAAGGTGGTGGCCAGCAGCAGATGCATTTCCTCGCTTTTGGGGATCGCCTTCAGACCGTTTTCCAAGGTTTCACGAGCCTCATCCGACTTCTTTTGTGCCAGCTTGAGCGTAGCTAAATGCAGCCACGGCTGGACCCAGTCCGGTTTTCGTTGAATCGCTTCACGAAACCGGTTTTCCGCTGTGGACTGATCGCCGCCGAGCAAGGCGATCTCTCCGAGAAGGCCGGAGGCATAGGGGTGATCGGGACTGCGGGCGAGCACCTGTTCAAGCCGCTGTGTAGCCTGAGGCGACTTGCTCCGTTGCAGATCGAGCTGCACCAGGGCGATCAGGGGCTCGGGAGCCTCCGGATGGCGCGCCAGCGCGCGTTCGAACGAGGTCTGCGCCTGCTCCCATTCTCCACGCGCCTGATGGAGGCGGCCTTCGACCAGATCCGCCGCCGAGCTGTCGGCGCCGGCCGCGCGGGCGCGGGACATGGTGTGTTGGGTCCCCACCCAATCTCGTTCAGCCGCCTGGAGCTTCAAGAGGACGCTCATGGTTTGCAGATTGTTCGGGTCCTGCTTCAACAAACCGTCGACCCGGGCGCGGGCTTCTTTCAGTCTTCCGGAGGAGGTGTCGAGAGCCACCAGCGCCATCTGCGCATCGGTCAATCGTGGATTGAGCGCCAGCGCACGTTCCAGGCTTTCTCGTGCCAGCCCCGTCTCGGACGTCATCAGATAGGCCCGTCCAAGCAGCGTATGGACTTCCGCCAGCTCTGGCTGATCTTTAAGGACGGTGCGCAAGTCCTGAATCGCGTCTTTCCCGTTGCCGCGCTGCAGCGCGATCTTGCCGCGAAGCAGCAGGGCATCGGAGGCACGGGGATTCTCCTTGAGCACCTCCGCCAGCTGCTTCTCCGCTTCTTCCTGCCTGCCGCCCATCCAATCGAGCCCCGCCAGTTTCACCATTGCTTCAAACGCGGCCGGCTTGCCGCGAAACTCTTCCCGCGCCTGTTCATACACCGTTCGCGCCTTCTCCGGCTGCTTGTTCAATTGGTGGAGTTCCCCCAGGGCGAACCGGATTGCCGGCGAGTGAGGCAGGGCGCGCTGTCCTTCCGACAAGACCGCCTCTCCTTGAGCCGCCCCGCGGCGGGCAACCAGGAATTTCGCCAGTCCGATGTACCGGTGCTCGTTTTCAGGATCCAGACGAACTACCTCGCGTAAGAGCGCTTCCGCCTTGTCATACTCACGACGCTCATCGTAGAAACCCGCCAACCGGAGGCGGCGGTCAAAAACTTTCGGCTCCGCCTCGATGATCTGTTTCAACACCTCTTCCGCGCGATCGTACTTTTCCAAGCGCATCAACGCGGAGGCATAGGAGTCCATCAGTGGCAGATTGCCGGGATTCGCCTCGACCGCCCGCTGCATCACTGGCTCGACCTCTTGATTGCGTCCCTGAGCCAGGTACAAGGTGGCAAGGAGCGTGGCGGCATCCGGATCGGTCGGATTCCGGTTTCCCAACGCCTCCGCCGCAAGCAGGGCTAGCGCGCGATCTCCGTTGAGCGCTTGCACCGCGATGGTTAGGGTCTGAGCTTCGACATGCCCCGGCGTTTTCGCCAACACTTTCCCGGTCAACTCCAAGACCTTGTCGGCGGCGCGGACTTCCAGATAGAACTTCGCCAGCTTGAGCAACGCCCGATCATGATCCGGGACCAATTCGACAACCCGCTGGTAGTTCGCAAAGGCATTTTTCCAATTCTTTTCTTTTTCTTCGACTTCGGCGAACAAGTAGTAGGCCTCCGCATCCTTCGGATCGATCTTGAGCACGTTCCGCAGCGCGACGCGGGCCTTGGGAAGATTACCCTCCTGGATATAGCCCTGGGCCTTGGCCAGATAGCCGGCCTTTTTCTCTTCGGGACCTCCGCAACCGACGACCGCCGCCAAAAGGCCGATCACCAGCATGGTTGATGGGATATTGCGAGGACTCATGACCATTCTCCTTGGCCCGATTTCACCACCAGGCCCGTAGACCGAGCATAAACAGAACCCACAACGACACCAAACCGAACTGCGGCAGCCGTTCGGCAAGAGCATGGAGCATCAACTCGAAGGCCAGAAACATGACGATCATTTTCGCGGTCAGGATACTGATATTGATCTCACCAACGCGCATCTCCGGCAGGAACGGGATCGCGAACGCCAGAAACACCAGCAGATAGTCCAGCGGCGTGATCTGAAACCGGTGCTGGACGCCGAATCGGATGGCCAGCATGATGAGCGCCGTCAAGGCGAGAAAGAACACGTTGAGCGGAGTGTGGAACGCGGCGGCGATGCCGGAACCGGGCTGCTCGATCAGATAGAGCACGAAGGTGCCGCCGACATAGAGCGCAGCGCGAATCAACATCGGCCTGGCGGAAGGGATGAGCGCCCCGCCTGCTGCAACTAGCACGAACAGTCCGGCCGCGAGATATCCGAGATCCGACGGGACGTTGGACGGAAGCAGCACCCCGGCGGCGAGGAACACCGACACGGACAGCCCGATCAACCGCACCGGCAAAGCCGAGTGCCAGCCGCCGCCCTTAAGACGATGTTCTTCCAAGGTCCCAGCCGACTCGGCCCGTTTCTCTGAAACCGAAGCGCACTCGCCTCCTCTGACGAACAACCAGAGAACCGCCCCGGCGAACACGCCGTAGACTCCAAGAACGACGGCGTCGGACTGCCACCGCATCAGGTAGGCAAGCGCGACCAGCGAGGCCTGAATTCCATAAATCGCAAGGACCGCTTCGCGATGCGAGAGCCCGATGCCCAGAAGTTTGTGATGCACGTGATTTTTGTCCGCGGTGAACGGCGACCGCCTCTCGGTCAAACGCTGGATCATCACCCCCGCCGTATCCAGAATCGGAAGTCCCCAGATCAAACTCACCAGCGCGGGGCTGTACGGCCCTCGCGTGGGGTCCGTCAGCACGATGGCGCAGATGCCGAGATAGAATCCGAGAAACTGGCTGCCGGCGTCCCCCATGAAAATCCGCGCGGGGTAGGTATTGAACCGCAGAAATCCCAACAACCCGCCGAGGACCGGAACCATCATGCTCAGCACCACCCAGTCTCCCGCCTCATAGGCGAGATAGGCCATGCCGACCAGGCTTATCAGCGACAGCCCGCCAGCCAGACCGTCCAGGCCATCGGCGAGATTGAGCGCATTCATGACCGCGACAAGGAGGAAGAGAGTCAACGGCACGGCCGCCCATAGCGGGAGGACCGAGTCTCCAAGAAAAGGGGTCGTCGTCAGATGGATGCCGCCGAATTCCACCACCACGATCGCGGCGAGCAGTTGACCCAGAAACTTGGACTTGTATCCCAGCCCGACGCGATCATCCCACGCGCCGAAAAGCAGAATGATGGCTCCGCCAAGGAGGCTCGACGTGACAATCTGATCCTTGGGAGCCCAGAGCAGCATGGCGGCGAACGTGCCGGCGGCGAAGGCCAGCCCCCCGACCTTGGCGATCGGCACCGGGTGAATTTTCCGGCCCCCCGGAATGTCGATGAACTGCAGGCGCCCCGCCGTTGCCATCAAGGCGGGAATCAACGCCATGCTGATCACGAGAGAAGCGATAAAGCTGAAGAATAAGTGAGTCGACATCTCAGCCCACATCATCGCCATCAATCGGGCACATAGGCCGGCAAGAGCGGATGGACGGCTGCAGCCAGCTGCGTGACACGCTGATCCGCCGCCCCCTCTGTCTCGCCGGGCTGGACAGCCGCCACCAACCGGACCAAAGCGCCGTCGGTCCGCTGGACGGTCAGGGAATCCCACAGCAAGAAGAATTTCACCAGGTACTCGCTGGTTACCAGGCGGTTCCGCTGCTTGAACCAATAGAGCACCACTTGCTTCTGCTCGCCCTTCTGAATAACGACGCGATTGGCGCGGAATCCGTTCCCCGCCCCCGAATCGGCGGACACGAGCACCTCGTCGAGCGAGGTAATTTCCCTCCCCCCGACGTGTATACAAGTGTTTGGAGAATGCGTGGCGTGCACGGATCTCTGAGAACGATTGTAGGCCGCCTAAACATTGACTGGTCCGCCGGGTCCCTGATAATTGGCCAATAAGTAGTCGTCGAAGCGCAGGGCATCGACATACTGCCGCTCCATCGCCATCGGTTCACCATGCCACTCCGACAGATGCATGGGGAACTCAAGAAAGTTCTGGCGCAACGGCGTTGTTTCTTCTCGACTGGTCATCTGGAGCGAGACGGCCAATGTGGGGAGGAGGAGCGCGACGCAGCCTATGACCGGCCCACTGATCAAGGGAAGTGACGGAGCCGAAGATGGGCCTCCGGGAGCCCGGTCCTCGACAGCAAAGATTGACTTACCGGAGGTGACCGGTCCGATCTTGCCAAGCAGCCACAACTCAAGGCCCAATAGCGCCAAACTCAGGATGAACAAGAACCACCCTTCGAAGAGATGCATGAATCCTTCGGCGGCCCCCTTGCCGAATTGCTCAACCAGCACGCCGATCAGACCGATTCGGAGGCCGTTGAGTACGACGGCCAACGGAGCGGCCGATGCCACGAGCACCGCCCGCTTCCAGAGCCGGTCTTGAAACATGTAGGCGCAAAGGAGGGTGAACGCGAGCAAGGGGAAGAGATACCGCAAGCCGCTGCAGGCCTCGACCACTTGTAGTTGAATCTGACCCAGATCGATCACATTGCCGTCCCGAAACGCAGTCACCCCGATAATCTGGAGGCACCCGACGCCGAGCGCCGAGGAGATGAGTTGCAGCGAAGACGAGAGACTCTGCTGCAGCATGTGCGGCGGTGGAATCATGGCCAGCAGATATCCCAGCGGAAATGCCATCCGACGCGTAGCCGGAAAGCCGACGGAAGACAGGACGAGCCCGACGAGCACGAACCAGAATGAAAGGTGGTGCAGGAAATACAGCGTGGCCAGCTCTCCAACGACGAACAGCCCGGCCCCAAACACAACCGGGACGACGCCCCACCAGGTCGGCGCCAGTCCAGCCGCCAGGATATGATCGCGCCGCCACCAGATCAGGGCCAGTGAAATGACCGGGACAAAGATGCCATGCCCGTAGTCTTCATTCTCCATCCATTCCTGAAACAGGTAGGAGAAACTATTCCGGTACAAGAAGCCGAGTAACGCGATGGCCACCAGCCCCAGCAGCCCCCAGGCGAACGGTGACGAGCCGCGCAGCCATTTGGCTTCCGCCGGCACCCCCCGTGCACCCTCCAAGTCCGATATCGACACGACCGTCGGCCTCGACATCTGCCTTCCCCGCTACTAGTACTTTTTCAGCCCGCTGAGTTCCAAGGCGACGTGCCCAAGGAATTGCGGCCCTTCAATCATCACCCGCCGCCACAGGCGCCGGGGTTCGTGCGCCAGCCGCCAGAGCCATTCGAGCCCCAGATCGCCGAGCCAATCCGGGGCGCGCTGGACCGTTCCCGCCAGAAACTTGAAGGCGGCGCCCACGCCTAGCACCACCGGCACATCCAGTCTGGCACGATGGTCATAGATCCATTGTTCCTGCTTCGGAAGCCCCAGCCCCACCCACAAAATGTCGGGCCTGGCCTCGTTGATGCGCCGGATCATCGCTGCATCCTCATCGGGAGTGACCGGTCGGAACGGGGGTGAATAGCAATCCGCGATCACCATTCCGGGGTACGATTGCGCCAATTTCTCGCGCAGCCGGGCCAGGGTCTCGTCCGTATCTCCGAAGAAACAATGTCTCAGCCCTCGCTCTTTGGACGCCGCAAAGAAGGCCTTCATGAGGTCGGTCCCGGCCACGCGTTTCTCCAAAGGAACCCCCTTGCGTCGAGCCACCTTGATCAGCGAGATGCCGTCAGGCACCGTGAGGTCTGCCGTTTCAATTCTTGATCGGAACTCCGGTCGCTTATAGGCCTCGATGATGGCATGCATGTCGGCAACGACGACCCAATGCGGACGGGCTCGATCGCCAGTCACCCACTCCATCATAAGCCCGACGACATCCTGGAGCTGAACCATGTGCACGGGGGTCCCCAGAATCCGGATCTGCCGGATCAGTGGACGCTCGCCAGCTGCTAATTCAGCCGTCATGGGACACCCCCTCGCCGGATATCAAAGATAGTGGAGGCCAAGTGTACCGTCCCCCTTTCCTCAGCGGGCCATCGGAGTCTCAATTTTGTGTTAACAATTTGTTAAAGGAAGATGGGGACCGTTCAGACCAGTAGATGGCGAACCATGCATGGGAGTGAGAGGATGGGCAGGGCGGATCCCAACAGATTACCCGAGGCAATTCCTGTGGACTCGACTCCATGGAACATGTCTCGTGCCTGATCAACGACGATGGCAAGGCACCTTACAGCGAAGCTTCCCGTTCAACGACCTCGACGACCGGTGCCCGATTGCGACTGCCCGGAGACGACGCAACCTCATCGAACAAGGAGATCATGCGATCCAGATGCCGATCGAGCGTGTACTCCTGTTCAAATTTGATCCGGGCGTTGGACCCAAGTCGACGCATTTCATCGGGCCGGCTGAGCAACCGTTGAATCTGACCCGCGAGCGCACGGGCATCACCGGGCGGCACCTCGATCCCACTCTCGCCATCTCGCAATGTTTCACCGAGACAGCCGCGATTCGTGAAGAGAATGGGAAGTCCGGCGGCCATTGCTTCCAGCACAACGAGCGGTTGCCCTTCCTGCTGAACTCCCGGAAACACAAAGAGATCTGCGGAATGGAACAAGGCGCGTTTCTCTTCGCCCGCCACCTGTCCCGTGAACGTGATGAAGGCCGCAAGTTGGTGTGACGCGATATACGCATCCGCTTCTCTTCGATGTTCATCGTGCGACCATGGCCCCGCGAAGACAAACTCGACCCCTGCCAGTTGCTGAACCACTTGAGCGATCGCTTCCAGCAGAACTAACGCCCCTTTCATCTTATTGAGTGTATTGAGATAGAGCACCTGCCAGCGCCTACGCAGCCTGGGCGTGTTGACACACCCAACGCCGCAGTCGGGAATGCCGTTGGGAACGACGGCGATCCGCTCAGGGGCAACCAGCCTATGAAACTGATCCCGCAGCGACTCTCCCAGCACAATCGCTCGCGCGATCGTCCGCATGAGCAGACAGGTATACCATCGCATGGGAAACCATCGACGCACATACCAATCTTGGAAGGCGGCTCCATGGAGGTGAGCCACCACCTTCGCGCCGAAGAGCTGCGCCGGCCATACGAAGAGACTGTCCCGCAACACACCTACAGTCGATTGCGACAGCACGAAATACACGATACGCGGCCGACGCCGGAATAACAGCTCAATCAACTCGAACCATTGACGGGCAAACAGAACCACATCGTGCAGATCAGGCTTGTTGACATGACCGATCCCCCGCCGATCCGCCAGTTCCAGGTGATGCACCTCAAACGACTCATGAAGCTTGTGGTCGAGGAGCGTCTTTATCGCCATTGCGACGCCATGATACGGGGGCGGTGTCGGGCCGATGATCAATACCGGAACTCGATCCCTCCCGGCCTCACAGCCATGCTCCGGCCTATTCCTGCCGCCCTTCGGGAGAGGCACGTCGACGGATTCAAGAAAGCGCACCATTTCGTCTGCAGCAAGCACGACGTCCGTATGGCGGACAGCCTGATAGGCAGCCTGCCCCATGGTACGTTGCTGTTTGGGAGAGGCGGCCAGGAACTCCAGCACGCGCGCAGCTCCCAAACCTGGCTGCAGCGGGTCAAAGGCCCATCCGTTCAGACCGTCTTGCACAAGATCCTGGGTTGCGGCTGCATGGATGGAGGACAGCACCGGCAATTCCGCCGCCATCGCTTCACTGAGCACCGCCCCGAACGTGTCGGAGAGGGTCGGAAAGACGAACACATCTCCCAATGCCAAATACCGGCTGAGCGAAGACGGTTCGACATGCCCAACGAAGTGGACTCGTTGCCACCCTCGTTCACCGCAGAGAGACTCGTACGCCGCTCGATCCGGACCATCTCCGACGAGCACCAGAGATACATCGGGACGGACCTCGTACATTCGCCCATACAGATCCAACAGCTGGCGGCAACCCTTCGCGTCGATCAGTCGACCGACCGACAGCAATATAGGACCCGGATACCCGCGCCGACGCGCGTCATGTTCTGGCGTCCGCTTGATCGCAGTCACCTCATCATGAATCCGTTCGATCTCAATCGGCATGGGGACCGTCAGTATCTGCCGATCATTCGCGCCATAATGCATGAACGCCTCTCGCGCTTCGCTGGAAGACGCGATACAGGCATCGGCACCTCCGACCATCGTCCGCCGTAACCATCGCCGAGGACGTGACGACTGCGCGCCGTCCCGCAAGGTGAACTCACCCCATTGCACGTAGCGCGTGCGAGTACGCTTGCAATATAGGAATGCGGCCAGATGTGCCGGCGCAAATCCACCGCTCAGGACGATATCCGGATTGATCCGGCGCAACCGTCGCATTACACCGTAATTGAAATGCAGCGAGACCTCTGCGCCCTTGGGACGGACATGCCAACCCGGCAATATCTCCGTTCGGAACGGCACCGGACCGATCTGCCACTGGCGGTTTTCTTCTTGTTCCGCCATCAGCAGCACAGTCAAATCCTCCACCTGCTTCGCCAGGGCCATAAACAGCGGGACACGGTAGGGCGTCAGAATATTGGTAACGATCACTAGTCTCATATGCGCCCTTCCACCGACCACCCAGCGGCGAATATGTTGCGCTTAAACTGCGCTGAAAGATAAAGAGCGTCCTCCCGCATGCCCCGGACCGATTGGCGCAGGAGATGCCGATCGAAATCGCACCACCAAGGGCCGATCAATCCGGCCGAGGCGAGCAATGCATGGATGTCCTCACGATCCACTCCTCGCTGTTCCGACAATCCGTTCATTTCGATCAGAAGAGCCTGTACGTGCCGGAGATAGTCCCCGAATCCCTGCAGAACAGTGTATTCATGCCCCTCCACGTCCAATTTGACAATTCTCGGTTGGACTCCCCATTCCTGACAACACCAATCCACCCGGCGGCAAGCGACACCGATGGAGCCGGGTCCCCCGATAGCCACGACATGGTTGACGGAACTGCCGGGCTGATCGGTGAGCTGGGCCGTCCCATTGTCGGTCCCCAGCGCCAGGTTCACCGCGCGGACGTTCTCTCTCCGGTTAAGCGCAAGGTTTTCGGAGAGATACCGGAAAGTTTCTGGATGCGGCTCGAAGGCGAACACGTTCGCCCGTGGCTGCTCGGACGCGACAAGCGCATAGGAACCGATGTTGGCTCCGATGTCGAAGAAGACGCCGCCGTCACGCAGCAACCATTGGATGAAACGCATGTTGTTGTAATCGTACAGCCCCTGGCTGTAGATCAGAGCCGACACGGAACAGGCCCTATGTCCGGCTACGATTCGTGAAGAGGAGATGCGTTGCTCGAACGGAAACAGATCGAACGCCTTGCGGACCTGCCATCCCAAGTGTCGTGCCACTCCCCGCACGGTCGGCACCTGAGGATTCGACACGATTTGGTGCAATGAGTTTGCAAACTGATCCAGCCCCATCATCCCTTCCTAGTTCCTTGCGAGCCGGAACCGTTTCCAGGTTGCGATCATCACCGACCGATCATCTGACTCCAATCGAAAGCCGTAGAGCCCCAGACCATAGAGGCCGATTCCGAGAGCCATCAGCGGGACGTAGAGGACAGGTTCGACGAAGGGCTTGAGCGCCCAGAGGATGACTGCAACCGAAGCCCCGGCAGCCAGCGGCTTAAGCGTCGCCCAGGTCCAAGGCATCATGCGATAGAGCCGCCAGACTTGCCACACCCGGAGGCCATTCAATCCGATGAGGCTTCCGCTGGCGACCACGGCCGCTCCCCATGCGCCCCATCGGGGTATCAGCCAGAGCGCTCCGGCGACGAACACGACGCCGTAGGCGATCGTATTCAACAAGACCAGACGCGATCGCCCCGTCATGAGCAAGACGGTATTCGAACAGCCGGTCGCACAGTTGGTCAGGTGGCCACAGGCTAATACCGCCAAGAGCGGCGCGCCGGATACAAAACCGAGGCCGAACATCGCCATGATCTCGTGGCCGAACAGCAATAGGCACACCCCAAACGGGGTCGCGACCATGACCGCAATCCGATGGACCGCCGTGTAGGAATCGCGGAACGCCCTCTCATCCTGTGTCGCCCACGCGCGGCTCATCAGCGGAGCAAAGACGACATCAAATGCCCCGAGCACCAATGCCAGCATGGCGGCAGTTTGGAATGCGGCCAGATACATCCCGACGTCGTGGCTGGATGCCCAATAGCCGAGGACAAGCACGTCGGTCCGCGGCGCCAGGACGCCGAAAACATTCGAGAAGAACAACGGTGCACAAAAGACAGCAAGGGCTCGTATGTCGCGTTCGTTCACACTCCATACCTCGCTCAACGAGAATCCGACCGTGCGAACGAGCGCCGCCATCGCCAGGACGGCGCTGAACAGGGTCGTCACCAGGAGAGCGCCCACAGCGCCGGCTAATCCCCAGCCGAGGAGTACCGCACCTCCCGCCAACAACCATTTACCGAACGGCTCCCACACATACTTAACCAACACCGTATCTCGAACACGCTGATGCGCTTGGAGCAGCGAGAGTGCGACACCGGTCAGTAACATCGCCGGCACAGCTCCCGCAAACCACCTTAACGCAAGCTCCAGTCCTGATTTTTCGTAAAGGCCGCTGGCAAGCGGACCGGCGGCAAGCCACAGACCAAGACCACCGAGCAACCCCGCACCGATCGCGGCCAGCACTACGGTCGGTACCAGGCGTCGCACGGCAGCTCTTCCCTCCTGAGCTTGGCGTTCAGCAGTAAGCTTTACGGCTCCGGCATCGAGCCCCGCCATAGCCAGCAGCATGACGCTGTTGAATACTGTTAACCCGAGCGCATAGAGGCCGAACTCCTCCATCCCCAGCTGGCGGGCGAGAAACATCATGAACAGATAGTTCATGCCGTTCCCAAATATCGATGCGAGTAACAGCGTACTCCCGCCCTCAAAGAGCCCCTGCAGACGGGACGCTCTCCCTAAACCATTCAGCGTTTTGCCCTCGCCTGCTGTGGCCGGCTCTTGATCAATAAGCATCACAGGGTTCATCCACTGATATCCCAATGGGCTAACTGCGGGGCCTTACGCCGCGGCTCCAGCTAGGCGTGGCTTTCGCCCCGAAAGTTTGTACCGACAACTCAGCAACTTGCTGATCGCTGAGTCTGCTGTATAGGTACAGCCCGAGCCCGTTGCCTTGTTGAAACTTCCGTGCCTCCGAAAGCAACGTCGCCACCTTCCCGGCATCCCGCGGGACAACCGCCTTCACCGGTACCGTCACATCTTCGTAGTTCCCGCAGAGCACAACCAGCGCTTCGGGCCGTGCCATCGATTGTTGTAGACGACGTAAGGCAGCCCAGTCTGGATTGGCCTCGTAGTGCATCATGTACACCACGTCCACGAGGCCGCTATCGGCCCACTTCACGCTGTTTCTTCCCTGTGACAGGTCGATAGGATGCCCGGGGACGGCGTCCACGCTGATGACAATCTTCTGGTTCAGCGCTCGCGCCCCGGCGGACACCCGACGGACAATATCCTCGACGGCCCGCTCTTGCCATGCAATGAGTTCAGGACTTGCTCCGCCTGGGAACAGCGCCTTGGCACGGTCAACCAGGAGATTGTGTCCGGTTTGCGCAAGATAGTCGGCGGCACAGGATGGACTGACACAAATTCCCCCCGCGCGAATGTAGTCAAGATTGATGCCGTGTACCGGATACTGCCGGACGACCTCCAGGATCAATGAGACGATGAAATCCCGGAACCCTTCTCGATGCACATCAAACGACTCAGAGGGCGCTCCGGCATCATAGTAGTCGTGAAAGAACTCACGGTCGCGCCTGACTACGGTGAACCAGGGATGGATTTCCAAATCGAATCGGCGCGCCACCTCAATGAGGTGGCCCAGTGGATCGAACCCGGGAATGCGTGCGGCCGCGCTGTCCCATGGCGCAAGCGTCGACGGCCAGATGGTCCCTCGACCGTGCCACACACAAGGCATGAATACATTGAACCCAGCCCGTGCGATCCGCTCACAAACGATCGCCGCCGATGATTTCGAAGCCCAATTCAGCCCTTCATCGAAGATTGCGCGACTCTCACCAACAGACTCCGCTGCTGTCCCGCTCACCAGCCGCGGGAACAGCGGTGTTGCCACTGCGAAGGACAGGGCCGACACAAACTGCCGTCGCGTGAGTTCCACCGTCTTCTACCTCCAGGACACCAGCGGGAAGCGACGGGACGGCATGGGGCCGAATCCTATATCCTCCACCGGGAGTGCTGCCGGGGCGGAGGCCTGTGTTTCCTGGGCGCGCGCGCGCGAATTAACGGCTTCGAGTTCCCTCGCTTTTTCGCTCATTGCGATGAGCGCGAAGACAAAAATCCCGCAGCTGGTGACATAGTCGATGGCATTGTCCGTGGCCATAAAAATGACATAGACCACGAGCCCGCCGAGCGCAGCCAGAGAATAGGCCCGCCCTTCATGGGTCGAAGACGCTCGATACGTCCTTGCCAACCTGATCACATACGCCGCGACAGCGACCCCCATCAGAGCGACCCCCCCGATGCCTACCTCAGCGAGCAGTCGAATGTACTCGGAATGGATCACATTGAGTCCTGTCGCATGGGTATAGAAATAGCTCTGGGTCGTCCCTACACCCGACCCGAAGAATGGGTTCGGTTTGAAGAAGTTGTTCAACACATAGGACCAGGCCTCAAACCGCCCCGAACCATGGATGTTATCGAGCGCGGCTGCCGGATTCTTGAGCAGCAGATCAAGCGAGATATCTCCACCATTCTTAAACATGCGCTGCCGGAAAATGTCGCTGAAGAGAAAAAGGGTTGGCACCGAGGCTACACCTGCCAGTGGAGTGAGCCAACGGATCAATCCTTTGCAGGACACCCATAAGACGGCCGTGAAGCCGAGCAGCAATCCGGCGATCGTGATGCGTGTAAATCCTGCCACACACGCGGCGGCAAACACTCCGATCAGAGCGGCCGCCTTCCAGCCCGGGGACGTACGGAGAAACGCCAGGGCTAGCACGGTCAGAACCGCAAGGTTCGCACTAGTAGCTGCAGGTCCCAAGCCCGGCACCCCCAGTCCGAGCTGAGTGCTGAAGGAGCTGTATCCTCCAAGCACCGCAAGCACGGCGACCACGGTAGCCAGGATCCCGCTCAGCACCATCGTGTGCTGGAGACGCCTTAAATCCTGCCAGGACGAGCAGGTGAGCAGGATGAGAAGCAGAAACAGGAAAGGGGCCGTCAGTTTGACGATCATGCGGGACCCGTACGCCGCACTGGGGGCCCACACCAAGGAGAGCATCGCAAAGACCAGAAAGAGTAAATGCCACCGGTATCGCAGGCTATATCTTCCTGCCTGACACAAATTAGGCATGATTACCAACAGTGAGGCGATCCACAGGCCCAGCAGGCGAACGGCAGATAGATCCATGCGCCCCAATACCGTGACCATCATGCCTTCACGCCCTAGGGTCAAGGGAAGCATGCCCGTCAAGAGTGCTGCTATCGCGAGGCCGCTCGGCCAGATCAAGGCAAGCGTGATGGGAATGAGGACCGTTAGGAGAATGACGAGTTCGATCATACAGATGACCCTGGCAATGACAGGCCGGCGGAGCCCTGAGCCTACACCTTTGTCCGGCGGTCGCTGACGGACGACCGGTTGATGACTTGAACTCTACCGCAGGCTGTCTTGAGCTATGGCCAAGTCTGAATTAAAGTTCTGTTAACGAAATGTTAAATGCTGCCTGTGGAGCTTCTTGAATTGGGGTCTGGCAAACAAGGTGTCGGTGAACCTCCAGAAGGCCTCATCGCCTCCAAGGGGGTCAGCTGCCTAACCGGCCGGTTGTCCGGCCAGCTGCAATTGCACCACGTCCGGCAAGCCGTTAATCATGAAAGGCTGTCGCAAAACCCGAATGGGTTTCTCATCATCGACGACCAGAATCCGCTTCATCTGGTGAAAGTCGCAGCTGCCTGTTACCTTCTGCTCCTCTTTGGATGAAGTTGCAGCAGTATCGGCACCGCGAGGCATCACACGACGCCGACCCGCTGCCGCGTGAACCACCCCCACGAGACCAGCGCGAGGAGGCCCGTGGCATAGAGGGCCAGACTTGCAGGGATCGGCACCGGAGTCGGGGCCCCGCCGACAATTGCCGTTCCCTCCAGAATAAACGTGGCTTCACGGGAGCGGGCGTGACGCCACATGCCGTTCCCGTCCCAACGTTCCTTTCCGTCTCCCTTCCCGAGAAAGTGCTCCCATACAGATCGGCTCCCGAAGGCACGGGGAACTGGGTCCTTCCACGAGAGCGTGAACTGCGAGGTCTCCGGATCGAATGTGCCGGCCACCTGCCCGCCGATATTCCAGAGTCGGATCGAGTCCCCGCGGCTCACAGCGAAGAACAGCGAAGACAGGTCGGCGGCGATGGAAGAGCCGTCAACGGTTGCGGAGGGGGGAGGCGCCCCGTTGAACCCGGCGGTAAAGATTGAGAACGTGGCGCGGCCCTTGGTGATCGACGGAACGATCTCTCCGATCGGTTGGTACTCGCCCATCTTCACAACCCCGCCCTGATCCAAGAGCCGGTTCAGCACATGTTGGAACCGCCCCTTATAGTTCACGCTTCCCTCGGTGATGTCCAGCGTCGTCACCGTCATGGCATGTCCAGGAACAGCCCACCCGGCCAAGACACCCACAACGATCAGCCCGCATGAAAGAGAACCCCATCGCTTCCTCATCGCAGCACCTCCCGACATAACGATCCGCGCATAAAGTCACCCGCCCGTAGCACGATCTTTACCTATATACGCGCCCGAGATAGCACCGGTGTAAAATTGGTGTTTGGATTTGATTAAATGCGTCTCAAGATTTCGATCGTCCCGGTGCGGAGAGGCACGCCATCTTGTCATGGCCGATTGAAATACGTAGTATCGCCGTCGGCCAATTCACCCCTATCAGACGGAGCCGTTGTTGGATTGTCTGCTCATTAGACACGGGATCGCGGTCGACGCCGAAAAGTGGGATGGTTCGGAAGAGAATCGTCCCCTGACGGAGAAAGGGAGGAAACGCGTCCGTCAATCGGCGGCCGGGCTGGTGGTGGTCGGTTGCAAGCCGACCCGCCTGTTCAGCAGTCCGTTTGTCCGCGCCTACGACACGGCCCGACTGTTGCGGACCGTGGTGTGTCCCACGCTCAAGATCGAAACACGCGACGAACTCGCCGTCGGCGCGTCTCCCGAGCAGATTCTGTCATTCCTCCGCGCATGTCCGGCAGATTCGACGGTGGTCTGCGTAGGCCATGAGCCGCTGCTCGGGGAAGTGGCGGGGGTCTTGGTTTGCGGGAAACCAATCACGGGCATGGCGCTCAAGAAAGCCGGGGCAGCCCTCATCCACTTGCCGGACGGGCCCAAGCCAGGCCAAGGGGTACTGCGCTGGTGGCTTCAGCCGATGCAATTACGGGTCTTGGGAAAGAGAATGCCTGTGGAGACGGACGAGGACAGCCGTGCTTAGACCGTGGCTTGTTCAGAGATTCCAGCGCGTTTGTTGCCTGGAAGGACAGGCAGGATATGCCCACGCAGTTCTTCCTGAATCTCTTCCGGAGACTTTCTGGCATCGACGACATTGAAGCGGAATTCTTCCGCCATTTTGTCGAATTCTTCGATCAGCAGCGACTGATATTTCTTGAAGCTCTCGTAGAGGTCGGTTCCCAGCCGGAGATCCATGCCGGACTCCCAGTAATTCATCCCCGTAGTTTCGATGACCCGCAACGCCAGTGTTTCCACGTCGATGCGCATGTAGCAGACGAGATCAGGAATCAAGGCAAATCCGAACACGTCGCGGATCCAGGTGCGATTGCCGCTTCGCACATAGTCCCGCGCGAACGCTGTGTAGATATAGCGATCGGCCAGTACGATGAATCCGGAACGAAGGGCCGGAATGATCTGATGCTCGAGGCGATCCGCGAAATCGGTCGCATACAGCAGGCTGAGCGACCAGTGGTCAAGAATGTTGCCGGCCTTCGCCACTTCGATCGTTTTGGACATAAGATTTGATCTGGTCCAGCCAGTCGTGATCACGCCGTAGCCTTGCACTTCGAGCCATTCCTGCAACATCTCGATGTGCGTCGACCGACCGACGCCGTCCGTGCCCTCAATGGCGATGAGCTTGCCCTTCAAATCACTCGGATCTAGGTACGTCAAACCGTCGCCAAAAAAGCGTCCGTCGGCCATAAGTCCCTCGTTTCGGTTTGTAGCCGCGGAGCGCCTCTTCCACGAGCGTCCGCATCTGTTCCTGCTGCGTCTCGATATCCAAAGTCGCGTCCATCGTCAGAAGACCGAACTCATCCACGATCTTCTCGTACTCGGCCAGGATCTGCGACTGAAACAACCGGAAACTCTCCGTGACGTCGGGGCTGAGGTTCATATCCATGCCCGCTTCGTAATACTTAAACTGCCCGCGCGTGCCGCGCAGCAGCCGGGAGATCGCCACATCGATCGGCACTCGATAGTAAAAGGCCATGTCCGGCTTGATGGCAAAGTGGTACAGCTTGCGGACCCAATCGCGCGACACCCCGCGCACCACATCGCGGGCGAACGCCGTGTACATGTACCGATCGGCGAGCACAAGCATGCCGGCCTTCAAGGGAGGCAGGATCTGGTGATAGAGCCGGCTGGCGAAATCCGTCGCATGGAGCAGGCTGAAGGTCGTCGGCGTGAGGCTCTTCGTTTTCTTCCCCCGCTTGGTGGTCTCTTTGACGAGGTCGGAGGAATTCCACTCCGTGAAGAACACCTTGTACCCCTTGGACTCCAGCCACTTGTGCAGCAGCAACAATTGCGTGCTCTTCCCGGACCCGTCGATGCCTTCAACGATGATGAGCTTCCCGGGATAGGGATGGGGCGCGCCCTTGGCGCCGTGCGGCTCGGTCATGGCGATTCCTTCTCATCCACGATTTCGGCGAACCGCACGCGCTGGCGAAACACCTGCTGAAACAAGTCGGCCCGGTTCTTGGCCGCCCACAGTTCCATTTCAGCGTCGCCCGTCACCGTCGCTTCGATGGTCATGGTCTTTCCGGCTTTCACATTCACCGTCCGCACCACCGAAAAGTGGGTTCGATCAAGCCCGTCGGCGACTCGCAGCAGCGCGGACAGGATCCGCACCACCCGCTTCATGCGGGGCGTGAGGCTCTCGAATCCCTGGTGTTTCAACCCCGGCACTGCCCGCCGATGATACCGGGCAACATTCGCGATGATCTCGATCTCGTCCGCGGTCAACCCTCCGAGATCACTGTTCATAATCAGGTAATAGGCATGCTTGTGATGCTGCCGGGGATTGATGAGATAGCCGATATCGTGCAGGATGGCGGCGTATTCGAGCCAGCCACGCTCCTGCTGCCCGAGCCCGTGCAGCCGTTTGGTCTGGTCGAATAAGCGAAGCGCCAAGGCGGCGACATGCAGCGAATGGACTTCGGGAGCCTGGCAGCGCCGAGCCAGCCCGATGACATTCCGGCGGCGGACGTCGGGGATCTCGTTCTCGGCCTTGAGCCCTTCACGGTGCCGGACGATGAAATCATAGATGATGCCTTCACGAATGGCCTTGTCGCAGAGCGTCATTTCCTCCTGACCCGTCAACTCCAACAGACGCCGGAGCACGACAGCCGCGGGCAGCAAGGTATCCACGCGCTTGGGATCCAGGCCTGGAAGCGCCAACCTGGCCTTCAACGACGAGCGAGCCAGCTCGGTTTCGAGCAGACGCAGATCTTTCAATGCCACCCTGGCCAGATTCTGTTGGGGCAGGGGCCGACCGGTCTGTTTGAGGCACACAATGTCGGCCAGGTTGCCGGCCATGCCCGATGTGGCAATGACCGAGTCGAACTTCTTGGTTCTGAATGTTTCAAGCGCCGTCTTCAGTTGCCCGGTGACCGCCTCTTCGAGCGCGCGCAACATCGAAGGCGGGGGAGGAGCCTTGAGCTGAAACTGATCGAGGAGGCGGATCGCTCCGAGCTTGAGGCTTTTCGCATGGAGCATGGCCTCCCGGTTCCCCACGATCAGTTCCACCGACCCCCCGCCGACATCGACGACCAAGGCCGGCTCTTCCGGAAG
>JAYWIP010000195.1:0-3579 GCA_039794465.1 Nitrospira sp. | reverse complement strand
CGATCGATTATGTGAAAAGGATGACCGGCCTCTGACTGAACCCGGTCTTCCTGGCACCGGACTAGAATTCCTCGAACTCCGCTTCCTTGGCGCGGCGGTCTCTGCTGTTACTGGCGCCGACATCAACCAGCTCTTTTTCTCCGTGGGATCTCTCTCGTGAAGCATTCTTCGTACTGGAGACGGATCTGTCGTGCTTCAGGCTTGCGGCCGGCGGTTTGGCGGCGGGACGGGGCACATCCCGCGTCACCGCCGCATGGGCTTGGTGTTGGCCCTCGATTTGTTTGATCTTGAAGACCTCGACCTGTTGCATCAGTTCCTTGGCCTGCTCCCTCATGGACTGAGCTGCCGATGTGGTCTCTTCAACCAATGCGGCGTTCTGTTGCGTCGTCTCATCCATCGACATAACGGCTTTGTTCACCTGGTCAATGCCGCTGGCCTGCTCCTGCGAGGCGGCAGTGATCTCGGCGATAATGTCCGTGACCCGCTTGACCGATGTCATGATCTCATCCAAAGTCGCTCCGGATTGATTGACATATTCGCTCCCCTCGGTGACCCGTTGGATAGACTCGTTGATCAGGCCCTTGATCTCCTTGGCCGCCGTCGCCGAGCGCTGCGCCAAGTTGCGCACTTCGGCTGCCACCACAGCAAACCCGCGGCCATGTTCGCCGGCCCGAGCCGCCTCCACCGCGGCATTCAAGGCCAATAAGTTGGTCTGAAATGCAATCTCGTCGATCACCGTGATGATGTCGGCGATCTTCTTGCTGCTCTTGTTGATCTCACCCATCGCCTCCACAGCGCGTTTGGTGACCGCCCCGCCCTTGTCCGCGGTTTCACGAGCCGCGATCGCCAGCTGATTGGCCTGCTTGGCGTTGTCGGCATTCTGTTTCACTGTGCTTGTCATCTCTTCCATCGAAGCGCTGGTTTCTTCGAGCGCCGAGGCCTGCTCGCTGGTCCGTTGCGACAGATCTTCGCTGCCCTTCGTGATCTGTTCCGACCCCGCCGTGACCGATTCCACCGCGCTGCGCACGCTGCCGATCGTATGGGTCAAATTGGTGAGGGCCGCATTGACGCTGGCCTTGACCTGCTCCAGTTCGCCCTGATAGGTCCCGTGCATCTCCTGCGTGAGATCCCCTTGTGCCAGCGCACCGAGCGACTTCTTCGCTTCCCCCATGCAGGCTTCTAGTTCCTGCTGTGCCTTCTTCTGCACCGTGATATCCGTGGCAAATTTCACCACCTTGAAGGGCCGGCCCATTTCATCCTTGACTGGATTATAGGAAGCTTGAATCCACACTTCTTTCCCGCCCTTGCCGATTCGACGATAAGCACCTGAATCGAATTCGCCGCGGCCGAGCTTCTGCCAGAAGGCGGCATATTCGCCCGTGCTGGTATAGGCCGGATCGCAGAACATGCGGTGATGCTGCCCCCTGATTTCGTCCAGCGTATAGCCCATCGCTTTCAGGAAATTGTCGTTGGCCTTGATGATCGTGCCGTCCAAATTAAACTCAATGGCGGCATAAGCCCGGTCGATCGCGTCCATAATCCCCTGCATGTTCTGGCGGGCAATCTCCTGCTCAGTAATGTCGTACCGTACGCCCAGGTACTTGCGGGGCTTACCGGTCTTCTTATCAACGAAGGGCGCAATCACGGCGTCTACATAATAGGGTGTCCCATCCTTAGCGCGATTTTTCACGACGCCGCGGAAGATTTGCCCCCGGCCAATCGTGGCCCACATCTGCTTGAACACGTCCTTGGGCATGTCCGGGTGGCGGGTGGTATTGTGTCCATGCCCGATCAACTCGTTCTTCGGATACTTTGACACTTGGATAAACTTGTCGTTGACCGTCACGATGTCGCCCTTGAGGTCGGCTTCCGACACGATACTGGTCGTGTTCATGATATCGACGCGCACCTTGAGTTCGTCGCGGAGATCGTCCAATTCCCGCTGTTGCGCGGTGACATCGGTAGCAAAGGCCACGATCTTGACCGGCTTGTCACCGGCACCAACCATCGGCACGTACGAAGCCTGAATCCAGACGTCCTTATTTCCCTTCCCAAGCCGCTTGAAAACGCCCGCTTCTGACTCGCCGCGGTTCAGCTTGGCCCAAAACGCCGCATACTCGTGGCTGCTGACGTACGTTGACTCGCAGAACATCCGATGGTGCTGCCCCTTGATCTCATCCAGGGTGTAGCCCAAGGTTTTCAGAAAGTTTTCATTGGCCGTGATGACGGTGCCGTCAAGGTTGAGTTCGATCGCGGCCATCGCCTTGTCGATGGCCTGAGCCTTCCTCGAACAATCGTTCGCCCCACCGTGCTTTTTGCCCGCTGCCCGTGCTTTCTTGATCGTTGCCATCGAGGTTCTCCTTTGCCGTGTAGGTTGCCTGGTTTGCGAGCTCTTCTGCTGCGGGCTTTCCTGTTCGCCCTATGCCGCGGCTGCTGTGGCCTCCTTCAGATCGCCGTCCGACAAGAGGCGGCCCATATCCAAGAGTGCCACCAGCCTGTCGCCGGATTTCCCGATTGCGTTCATGAAACTCACATCCACCATGGCCCCGAACTGCGGCGGCGGCTGGATGTCCTTCTCGTCGATGGTCAACACGTCCGAGACGGAATCGACGACGAGGCCCATCACCTTATCCCGCACCACCACCACGATGATGACGGTAAACGCCGTGTACTCGATTGTCGGCATGCCGAACTTCGTGCGCAGTTCCACGATCGGCACGATGGTCCCGCGCAGATTCAAGACGCCTTTAATATGGGACGGGGTATTGGGAATCTTGGTCACAGCCGTGTAGCCTTTGATCTCCTGCACGCGGAGAATGTCCACCCCGTAGAGTTCGTCGCCCAGATTGAACGTCAAAAACTGGCTGCCAACCGTGGTCAGCCCGGTCTGTTGATTCAGCTCTTTCGTCGCCGTCTCCAGTGCCGCTGCGGCCATGGCCTCCTCCTTTGCAATGCGCTCGTTTCGGTTGTATCGCTCATAGGGTTGCGGCTCGTTACCCCCTGACTCCCTGCCACACCTTGTCACGGTGGATTTCCTTATTCGGATTGACGCGCTCTGCTCGCTCCAACAGAGTCTCTCTTGACTCGGGACGATCCGGATCCGGCACGCAACAATCGCCGATCGGACATGCAGAGGCGCACTGAGGTTCATCGAAGTGCCCGACACACTCCGTACAACGCTCATACGTGATCACATAAATGCTGTCATCGAGACCCTGTCCCTCTCCAACGTGACACCCCCGTTCCTCGGCTGCGCTGCGTTTATCAAAAATCGCCTGGTTTGGGCATACCGGCAGACACGCGTCACAGGCGATGCAGTTGTTGTTGATCATGAGTGCCATGAGAAGACCTATCAAGATTGAACGTACGCACGCTCCACAGTGGTAATCGGATCGAGCGGCACAGCTGCTTTGGAATACATGCGCTGTTTACACGGCGTGCAGCAGGTGCCCCATTTTTTCCTTCTTCGTGCGCATGTACCTCACGTTTGCCGCACGGGGTGGAATCTCGATCGGAACGCGCTCCACAACCTTGAGCCCATACCCTTCGATTCCGACGATCTTTCGCGGATTGTTCGTG
>JAYWIP010000194.1:0-2179 GCA_039794465.1 Nitrospira sp. | reverse complement strand
GACTGTGACAACACTGCCCGGCACATGTGCCCGATGGCAGGAAAACAACACCGCCATCTCCGGCCCTTCATAGGTCCGGCCATCGACTCGAAAGCCTGTTGTCCGCAGTGAAACCAAATCGCCGCACGAATCTTCCACCATCTGTTGGACGGTTCGTGCTTCGTCAGCCCCTGCCAACACCAGCACCGACCCGGAAGACGGAAGTGTCGCGCCTGCGCCACGCAGCACTTTGGTCTTCTGAGAGTCCGGCAACGGTGCCTCTTGATCGGCCACGCGAGCGATGACCTGCTGCAATGGTGACGCCTCATCAGAAAATACCCGCACCACAACCCTGTCCCGATCTGTCACGTAGCCGTTCAACATGGGTGGTAATTGGGAGCGTGGCAGCCGGCGGAATGCCATCAAGTCCGGATCAAGCCGCACCAGTATCGGCTGATCTGACACGGTCACCTCCGCTGCTGTTTCCGGTGACGGGTCGAGCGACACCCATCTGGTTTCTGTCGTCCCTTTGGCGGCGATGGCGACAGGAAGCGCCATCCGAAACGGCCTCCCGGTCTGTTGGACACGCACCGTCAGCTGCCACAGACTCTTGCCGTCCTTGTCGGTGGTCCGATAGGCATCGGCCTCACCAAACGACAAGGACGGCGCGCCGGGGTGTTCAACCCATTGCTCGAAAAACCACCGCAGATCCCGTCGGCTCTCTTGCGTAAAAACGGTCTCGATGCTTCCCCAATCAGCGGGACGACCGCGATACCGGCCCACAAACGTCTTCAATGCCCGCCAGAATGCCTCGTCGCCAATCTCGCGCCGTAGCAGGTGAAACAGAAAGGCGGATTTCTGATAGCCGATGGCATTGTCCCTCTCATCGCTCTTTCTGACGAACTGCGCCACCGGGTAATCTTGGTCCGGGGCCACATAGACACTATACCCCTGGAGCATCATCCGCCGTTGCTCGATCGCCTGTTTGTCGTCATGATTCAATTCGTGCCAATAGTAGTTCGCCAGATAGGTCGTGAGCCCTTCGACCCAATTCCCTGAGCCATCTCGATTGAAAACCGAATTGCCGATCCACGAATGGACAATTTCATGTCCCAACGCATAAGGTTGCACGTAATGCCGTTTAATACTGCCGCTGCCGAGGAGGGTGAACGACGGCATACCGAGCCCACTGGCGAAGAAGTTTTCCACGACCGCGAATTTGTCGAAGGGAAACGCGCCCAAGATTGGAATGTACGCGTCGAGATATGCGGCCGTGGCGTCCAGATACTCATCCGCCAGATGAGCATTGTCGGGAAAGAAATAGGTCGCCAGTTCGACAGGCTGCCCATCACGGCTTGTCCATTCGCGCGACTTGACCACAAACCTGTTGGCGACCAGTGTCAGCGCCTCGGAGCGGTCCATGACAACCCACGTCGAGAACACTCCTGTGACATCCGTTCGGCTTTCCTTTTTTCGCCCTTGCGTGACTGCAATCCACCCATGAGGGACCTGGACCGTGAGCCGATAGGTGCTGTACGACCCCTCGATATCCGGATACCATTGGCTTTCGCCCCCCAAGTACACCCCTTCCGGCCCGATATGTCCGGCGGTCTCGCTGGGCGTCACGAATCGCAAGTGGCGGGGCTCTTTCGGCGGGTCGTCAATGGGGCCTCGGTATTTCCAGACCAGTGTCACACGCCTCTCATGCGCCTTGGGGAGTGTGACGAGGATTCTTTGGCGGGACTGTTGCGCGAACAGCTCCGTCGTAAAGGTCACTGTCGAATCCGAACGGCGAGACGTGCTCTGCTCCGTCGGAGCCAGGACTGTCACAGATTCGACGTGCAACGACGGTGCAAGTGTAAAGGCAAGCCCCGCCGTCCCGATCGGGGCCTCGACGACGATCTCATCTCTCGCCAGCAACTCATGGGTGCCGGGCAGCAGTTCGACGACAAGATCGTGACTGAGAATCAGGGGACGTTCCTCAGCAGGCGAGGCAGCCACGCCGCGTGCCGTGCCGGGGCCGATGAGGATGAGGGCGACAATTGCGGGGATACAGTATTTCCCGAAAGACATCGGGAAACTTTTAGCACTCGCGGCAGACGAGTACAAGCTGGATTGCTGTTAAGAGACGCTCGAGGTCGATCGGCTTGAGCAACACCTCTTGAGGGCCTAACGACCAGGCTTCTTCCAGCAACTCTTC
>JAYWIP010000193.1:0-9764 GCA_039794465.1 Nitrospira sp. | reverse complement strand
GAAGCCCACGGGCAAGGCTTTGTCGTGGCCGAAGGGACGGCGCATCCTTGATCCGGGCCTGCCACGCATCCACAAAGCGCTCGGTCCCCAGAAACCGTTGATCCGCCCCCGCATAATAGTCCGGCTGATGTCCCTCCCCCATCCCTTCCCGCACAAAGTGCCGATAGGCCCGTGGCCCGCCGAAGACCGCAAGACCCGGCAGGGGATCCAAGACCGCCGTTGTCCGGCCCGTGAGATAGGCGGCATGGCCGCTATAGAGATAGGCCTCGGGTTGTTTCACCAACTGGGCCCGGATGGGATTGAGATGGACATAGCGAATCAAGGTGAGTAGATAGGCATCTTTTTCACACACTATCGCTTTGTAGCGTCCCTGAAACAGATGGCCGACTTTGTGATGCGTGCGATTGAAATACTGAGTATAGGACTGTTGCAGACGTTGCATGAACGTGGAGAGAGGCAACTCCCCGGTTTCCACCAGCAGATGCACATGATTGGGCATCAGGCAGTAGGCCCAAAGCCGCACCTGACAGCTCTGGAGATAGCGGCCCAGCCGCTCCAGATAGGCCTGGTAGTCGGCGGGCGTGCGAAATGTGGTCTGTCGGTGATTCCCCCGGACGATGACATGATAGAGGACTTGCGGAGCAAACACGCGGGGACGACGTGCCATAAGCTTGCAGCCTACCGCCCATATCAGAGAGAGTCAAGATAGCAAAGCCTGACCCCTTTACTGTTTGGCGAATCTTTAAATAAAAGTCTGCCGCCTGGACGAGCTGTACCGAACCTATTCCTGTGGCCAGCCCCGAATTTGCCAACCAATCATTCAAAGACGTTGGTTCCGTCCCGGAAAAGGAAATGACGATCTTGTTACCACTCTGAAAAGCAGAAGCTTCGAAGCCGCTGGTCGTTGGATAAGTTGGGTTGGGAATGTGGGAAAATTCGGTCCATCCTGACGGAACTGGAAACCAGTTGATGCCGCTGCCAGGATTACGAGTAGTTTGATAGGCTCGCCCGGCCATGAGCGCGCAGTCAATTTCGAATTGCGTTGCCATAATTATTCTCCGGTTATCAATACATCGGATCTTTTCCAAATGGCTCGCAACCTACTTCTTCTCTTCTATGGTATTTGACGGAGTGATAGGAAACGGGGCTTTGAAGCCGTTCCCGTATTCCGGACATCGTCCAAAGAGATCCATTGGCTCGCGAAGGAGAACGTAAAATTCCCTGCTCGCTCCCGGCTCTCTGTTCAGCTCTGCGACGGTTTGTGCACGCACAAATCCATGGGTATAGTTCTCCGTCATCACTCTCCTCTTATACGGCTCATGTTGCACCGAATGGACTACGACATTGATCTTGAACTTCTCCGGAAATTCACTCAGCAAAACAGGTTTCCATCCGTCCACATACTTGAAAAACACATACGGTGGATTAGGGCGTTTCCATTTGTTATAGGCAATACAACTCAATGATGTTGTTGCCACGTAAGGGACGCCGTCTAAAAAATCAAGCGCCAACAAATGGAGGCTATCCGGATCTGGTGAAGGGCGGTTATCACTCCTCCAGATCACCGTCCGATTGCCGCCAGGAATACTGAACTTCGTGGTATGCTCGGCCAGAGGGGCACCTTGGCCAATCTCGTGCGGAAGACTGGAATCGTACGTATCTGACCTTTCCACGATAATCTTCTTGCCATCATGCAACAGCACTTCTTCTTTCCACGTAAATGTGCTCGTCGCGCACGCGTTCATGCTCACCCCCAACGTCAGGACCAGGCTGATCATTTTGCATAGCTGCAACAATGAACGGTGATTATTCATGTAGTACTCCTTCAAGAGTATTTTCGCTTTTCACATTCATCCCTTCGCCTTCCCCTGCTGCGCCTCGCGCAGGCCGACCAACACCTGCTGAATCTGCTGCTGCAGACGCTCGAGAGCATCCAACGGCATCGCCACGCGGGTGACGAGATGACCGTCCAGTCCCTTGGGCGCCGCGTGTTCGTCCTTCGCCGTCTTGGCAATGTCGGAGGGCTACTGTAGAAGTCTGATGGGTGAGACGGGACTAATCAAGCAGCAGATAGGTCTGGCTCGTCGATACTCTCCGCCTAGAAAATCCCAGCCTGCTTTTGGAGCCAGCGGACGTATTTCACGATTTGATCGACATCACTCGGCGTCACATTCGGGATCTTCGGCATGTTGCCGAACTCCCAATGATGCGACTGGACACCGTTGGCGGCGGCCCGCTGGAACGCGGCATCGCCGTGATGATTGGGCTCATAAATCTTGTGGACGAGTGGCGGCCCTTGTTTGGTCCCGACGCCACCGACACCGTGACATGCGGAACAATTGGCCGTGAACTTCTGCTCCCCGCTTTGAAGATCCGCAGGGACAGCAGCTGCCGCCGCAGGTTGCGACGGACTCTCGCTCTGACTACACGCCGGAGCGGCTCCCAGCGCAAGCCCAAGCACACTCATCCACACCGCCTGTGAGACCTTCATCTTCATGTCCATGCGTTCATCCCGTTCATGTCGTGTGTTTTGATGGAGCCCATGTCTCGCCGACTCAGAGTACCGCATAGGGAACCGGATCTACAACTCCTGCCTCACAAAATCCTCGCTTCCGGATCAGGCAACTATCGCATTGTCCGCAAGCCAATGCGCCGATGGGATCGTAGCAGCTGTGGGTGAGGTGAAACGGGACGTTCAGGGTTACGCCAAGCCTGATGATATCGGCCTTGGTCCTCTTGAGGAGGGGGGCGCGCACTTCCATTCCCCTCCCCTCCGCTCCAGCCTTCGTCCCGATCCGCACCGCGGATTCAACCGCTCGGATGAATTCCGGACTGCAATCCGGATAGCCGGAATAATCCAGCACATTGGCCCCGAAATAAATCACGGACGCATTCAGCACTTCCGCGTACGCCGCTGCCAGCGATAAGAAGATCAGGTTTCTTCCCGGAACATAGGTGACGGGTATCCCGCGTCCCCGATCGAATTCCGTCCGATTTTTCGGGACAGGAAAATCACCTGTGAGTGCCGATCCCCCGATTGCCTGCAGATCGGCATTGACGATGAGATGCCGCCGGGCACCCAGCGCCGCCGCGACCTGGCCGGCCCGTTCTACTTCGACGGCATGCCGCTGTCCATACGCCACGGTCAGCAGGTACAGGTCATAGCCGTCGCGCCGGGCCACTGCGGCGGTGACGGTGGAATCCAGTCCCCCGCTGGCCAGCACGACAGCCGGTTGTGACACGCCTGCGCTCATGGCGATACCAGTGACGGGTGGCTCCTCTTCAACCGATCGAATAGCCAATGACCCGGTTGTCCATGCTCGGCAATAGGACGTTGTGATGGAGGGAGGAGGTGTGCGTCGAGCGAACGTCGAGGGGACGCGTCACAGAGCCTAATCGCGGTCTTCTTCCCGCTCAATTTTCTCGAGCAACTCTTCTTTGGATTGGCACTCGACGCAGAGTTTGGCAAACGGAACGGCTTGCAGGCGCTTCTCGCTGATCTCGACACCGCATTCGGCACACATGCCGTACGTTCCTTCATGCAGCCGCATCAAGGCTTCATCGATCGACTGCCGGCGGCGGTTGCGCATCTCCATCAACGAGATCCCGAGTTCACGTTCAAGATCCATCAAGGCCTGGTCGCCGACATCACGCGCCGACTCCAGCCGCCGCTGCTGATCCTCCGTCAGCGACTGTCCCAAGCTCTCTTCGATTTCTCTGATGATTGCTTGCCGTTTCCCCAGGAGCATCCGGTGGAGCACTTCCTGCCGGCGCTCTCTGGCCTCTCGCTCCTTCGCCGTTTCCTTGGGTCGAACCGGTTCGGTCACCACGGGGGCGGCGGCTCGTTTTACGGGCGCCGGGGCCGCCACAGGGGCGACCTTCTTGTGAGCGGTCCGCACTGGTTTGGACTTATTCACAGGCTTTTTCTTCGCTTGCGGCTTCGTCGCCATAACGATCCCACTCTCTTCGACAAGCCCACGACGGGAAAAAAGTGCGGCATCTATAACACGGCATCTCTTGTTTGACAAGGGGTGACGGACTACGGGTAGAGAACGGTGGAATGAACCTCATAGCCGGCCAGCTTGTCACGGCCGTTCAGACTTTTGAGTTCCACAAGGAAATCGAGACCGACGATCTCCCCGCCGAGTTGGCGAACGAGACTGACCGTCGCCTCTGCGGTGCCTCCCGTGGCCAACAGATCGTCCACGATCAGCACCCGCTCTTCCATCCCGATCGCATCGCGATGGATGGCCAGGGAATTCGAGCCGTACTCCAAACTGTATTTGACTTCATAACAATCCGCCGGCAGTTTTCCCGGTTTACGAACAGGAACGAACCCGGCTCCAAGGCGTGCCGCCAAAATCCCGGCGAAGATGAACCCGCGGGATTCGATGCCCACCACTTTCGCGATCTGCTGCGGTCGGTATCGACCGGCCAATTCGTCGGCCAGGCTTCGGATCGCGTCGGCGTTTTTCAGCAGTGTCGTGATGTCGTAGAAGAGAATGCCGGGCTTGGGAAAGTCCGGGACTTCGCGGATGAGTGATCGGTAGTCGATGGCGGCCACGGAGTTAGAGCAAATCTGCCTGTGTCATGGTTTTCCGCTCGATGGTGTTCCGAAGCCGAACCAGCGCCGTCACTTCGATCTGCCGCACCCGTTCGCGGGTCAATCCCATCTCGCGGCCGATTTCTTCCAGCGTCTTCGCTTCGTCACCATTGAGCCCGAACCGCGACACAATAACAGTTTGCTCTTTCTCAGGCAACTCCTTTACCCAGGCGATCAGTTCCGCACGGCGTCGCACTCCATCGGCCGTCTCGTCAGGCAACAGGCCGGCAGGATCTTCGATCACGTCGCGGAGGAACGTATCGGTCCGGTCGTTGATCGGACTGTCGAGCGAACAGGTCGTCCGGACCAGTTGCTTGAGGTCCACGACCTCCGCTTCCGAGGTCTTCATCTTCACGGCTACTTCTCGCGCGAGCGGCTCACGCCCGAGTTCCTGCACCAACTGTTCGACCTTGCCGAGATAGCGGTTCAATCGCTCCACCACATGCACGGGCAGGCGCACCAGCTTCCCTTGATTGATGATGCCCCGCTCGATGTACTGCCTGATCCACCAGGACGCATAGGTGCTGAACCGGAAGCCGCGCTTGTAATTGAATTTTTCGACGGCTTTGATCAGCCCGAGATTGCCTTCTTCGACGATATCGGAAAAGGGAAACCCCCGATGCATATACCGCTTGCCGATGCTGATGACGAGCCGCAAATTTGACTCGATCATCTGCTGGCGCGCCTGCTCGTCACCGGCCATGACCCGCTTGCCTAATTGCTGTTCCTGTTTGAACGTCAGCAGCGTTGAGCGGCGGACTTCCCGCAGATAGCTTTTCAGCGTATCGAGTCCCTCGGAACGACCGGATTCCTTCTCGGCAGGGTCGGAGACGTGTTCGACAACGGCCTCGTCATGGTCATCGACGGTTCGTCGTCGCACATCATTCACTGCCAGCTGTGCCCCGCGTGATCGCGCCATTCGCAATTGCTCCCCCTTGACCCCGCGCTAGTACCAGATCGTGAAATCAGAAAACCGTCCGGTCGCCGGCTTCCACTCAACCTCGACGCCCGTCACATGAGCGCCCGGCGGACCAATCTTCAATTCCCGCAACAGCGCCTCAATCGCCGGCCGTGCCCCTTCGACATCCAACTCCACCCGGCCGTCATCAAGATTTCTTACCCCGCCCAACAATCCATGGCGAGCCCCCGCACGGACGCAAAAAGCCCGGTACCCGACACCTTGCACACGGCCCCTCACGACGATGTGCGCACGAACCGACGTCTCGCCTTCCGACTCAGTCATCTGCTTCGCTGTGATCGTGACCAGGCATTGGCTTCTGCGGCCTCGCACGTTCACCGGATATTCTCACACCTCTCCGGAAGCGTCACGTCTTTTGCAATTCCCGGCGGCATCGAGAAGAGAATTACCTAGGTCAGGCGGCAACCGCATAACACGACGGGCATGAGCCGCTGAAAGCAGCGCGTGATGAGTTGAGAGTTCTATCCGCCGGCAACGAGGAAGAACAGCTGCGCCTGATGAGCCGGCGGAACGAGCAAGCTTGGTTTAGATTTGGCAGAGAAGATGCTTGAGGAACTTATCCGCAGGCGACATCCACGATAAAACGATAAAGAGCCTGCGGACCACACGAAGTGCGGTTTGGTCGGGGCGAGAGGATTTGAACCTCCGACCCCTGCGTCCCGAACGCAGTGCGCTACCGGGCTGCGCTACGCCCCGACGAGAGCGTGAGAAACAACAGCGGGATGGGGATTGTCTTACAAGAGAGGGGTAAAACGCAACCCGTGGGCCTCCGCCACCCCCTGACAGGTCACCTGCCCGTCCCGTAAGTTGACCCCTTTCGCCAGTCCACCATCGGTGCGGACCGCCCGATCGACGCCCTCCGATGCGAGCCGGAGCAGATACGGCAGGGTCGCGTTCGTCAACGCGAACGTCGACGTGCGCGGCACAATACCGGGCATATTGGCCACACAGTAATGCACGACTCCGTCAACGACATACACCGGATCGGAATGCGTCGTCGGCTTTGTCGTCTCGAAACAGCCCCCTTGATCCACGGACACATCGACGATCACGGCCCCGGGCTTCATCCGGGCGACGATGGCGCGCGACACCAACTTGGGAGCTTTCGCGCCGGGAATCAACACCGCCCCGACCACCAGATCCGCGTCACACACCGTTTGTTCGATCGCCGCGGCACTGGCGGCGCGCGTCATAATACGCCCTCCATAGAGATCGTCCAAATACCGCAGCCGTTCCACATCGAGATTGAGCACGGTCACCTGTGCGCCCATCCCCACGGCGAGGCGGAGTGCCGAGGTTCCCACGACACCGGCGCCGAGTATGACCACATGGCCCGGCTTCACACCCGGCACGCCCGCCAACAGTACGCCCTGGCCGCCATGAATTTTCTCCAGGTACTGCGCGCCCACCTGCACCGACATCCGTCCGGCGATTTCGCTCATCGGCTTGAGCATCGGCAGGCTGCCGTCCTTGGCTACGGTCGTTTCATAGGCAATGGCCGTGATCTGTCTCTCCAACAACGCCTTGGTCAACTCGGGAAATGCCGCCAAATGAAGGTAGGTAAACAGCGCCTGGCCCGGCCGAAACAGCGGGCACTCCGACAGCAGGGGTTCTTTGACCTTCACGATCAGATCAGCCCTCTGAAAGACCTCTTCTTTAGACCCGGCGATTGACGCCCCTGCCTGGCGATACTCGCCATCGGCAAACCCGCTCCCTTGCCCGGCGGATGGCTCAACCCACACCTCATGCCCGGCCCGGCACAACGCGATCGCTCCGTCCGGCGTGAGGCTCACACGATATTCATGGTCTTTGATTTCTTTGGGAACACCGATAATCATCGCGCACCTATGGAGCCGGTCTGAGCGGTTGGCCTGTGACGATTTCATAGGCCTCGCTCAATGTCGAGACTTCCGTGACCTTGATGGATCGTGCCATTCCTTTATCGGTAATAGCAAAGGTCTGTTGTCCCGCCGGTATGAGCAACTCATGAAATTGCGGCAAGAGGCGGCAGCCCTCGATCTTATGTTCCAACCCGCCGACAGACCCGACAACGAGATCCATATCGATCGTTCCAGAGAAGCACACATCCTGCCGCAGCGCATCGCCCAAAATCGCCGAAGTCACTGCCACTGCCCAAGCGGCGCTCGCGCTGGGCCCATCGACTTGCTTTCCGCTGTGAAATGATCCCGCCACCATGGGCATGGTCAATTGCACCTGAAGGAATCGAGTATCGTACCGCACCGCCTTGGCAGCCGCCAGCACCGCGACACCCAAGGCCCGCCGGGCTTCATCCATGAAATGATGATCGGTTGTGATCAATGGGCCAGTGCCAGCGGGCACATACTTCACATCTACTTGCAACAGCTGAATATCACCTTTGTTGGGGATATTCCAGCCTTTGGCACGCCATTCCGGAGCCAGGTCACGATAGCTCACGGCAGGCATTGTTCGCGACGCCGGCGAAAAAGGCCGGGAGGACAACCCCTGCGCCGATGTCTTCTCCTGTAACGACACCGGATAGGTCGGCTTAGGCTGTGCTTGAAGTTCAGCAGAACTGCCTCGGTCTGGAAAGCGGATTGACTGGAGTTCGGACGAGGTGCCCGGCTCACGGCACCCGGTCCCACCTCGATCTTGAAAGCGCACCAACCCATCCGGTTGGGTACATTGCCAGACTCCTCCATATCCCTGCTCAACCATGAAGAGAGTCAGTACCAATATCCCGGCACGGGTGGCTTGACCTCCGGTGTTTCGTCGTGCCGTGATCATCATAAAAATATAGCAGAGCCTGTACCGCAACTGGACACGTCAAAAACCCGTGGTGTAAGATTGCTCCCGCTTCGACCGATCCACAAGAATCCGGAAGGAGAGCGCCATGGACACGGGAACCTGTCAGGGCTGCGGTGCGTCGGGCGGCCCGCTCATGAAGTATTCGTTGGGAAAGGATTTTTTCGGCCGGCCCTACGACCGCCTGTCTCCCTCGTCCGATCAAAGTCCCAGGTGGTATTGCACGGCCTGTTCGATGCACAAGAACTTGCAACGCGACTTCCGGGACATCCGCGCCGAATACGACAAACTGAGCGCCGGCCAGGGATCCGAGTTGGCCAAGGGTGACGAATTTCTCCGCGCGTCCGTGCGGCTGCGGGAAATCATCACCATTCTGGAGGCCGCACAGGGCCAGTCGCCGTTGCTCGCCGGGCCGGATGTCAGGCTGCTGATAGAGCGGCTCAATACGGCCACCATGCCGGCTTAGTACCTCGTACCATGCCACCATTTCAGCGCCACATTTTTGTCTGTACTAATCAACGGCCCAAGGACGACCCTCGCGGCTGCTGCGCAAATCTGGGCTCAGAAAAGCTCCACGCCCACTTTAAGAGTGAGGCCAAACGCCTGAATCTCAAAGGGGTTGTGCGCGCAAACAAGGCCGGCTGCTTGGACCATTGCGAACTGGGACCCAGCGTGGTCATCTATCCGGAAGGGGTCTGGTACTGGGTCGGCACGGAAGCTGACGTGACAGAGATCATGGAACGGCATGTCGTACATGGTGAGGTGGTCACCAGACTGCTCATGCCGGACCATCCGGTGCCGGCCGCACTGGTTCCCCTCAAGAAAATGTAGGGCCCCAGTCCAAACCAACTTCTATGCCAACCGAGGACAAATGGAAGGCGAACCTTGAAAAGGTGGCCTTCACAAAACGGTTTCCTGGTCTGCTGCTGGAATGGCATGCCTGCCAGGGAAAAACCGTCGAGGCTGTGATTCCGCTCACAGGCAAACAAGGCGGCGCAGTTGTGATATTTACCGATGGATCGTATCTCGTCGTACCTCCATTGGCACCGGAAGCGTGGGAGTTCGGCCAGGCGCTGATTGACGCCAGGCCATCTCTGGAACCGAAACATCGCGACGCGTACCAGGAATATGACCGACTGGCCGCGAAGGATAAAGAAGCGTTGCGCTCCGCCAGGCTGGAAAAGATCCTCGGCGCGATTCACAACAACGTGGAACAGATCCCCGAGTTGAAAGATCGGCTGAAAGCGCTCGTCAAGGAGTGGACGTGAGCAGTCTCCCGAACAGAAACATGTTTGAGATCTTCTCTCAAGGTCTCTTTGAAGGAGTCAAACCCATGATGGTCATTCGCGATCACCTCATCCGGCACCCGGACCGTTGCACCCACCAAGCCGTCTGCGT
>JAYWIP010000192.1:0-10971 GCA_039794465.1 Nitrospira sp. | reverse complement strand
TGCCGCGTCCGCGACTTGATCAAAGTGCTGGCAGGAAAGGCCGGCGGCCGCTGAGCTGCGCATGCCCGGACGGATACGACTGCTCCACCCGCAACCACGTATTTGCCGGTACGCCTTGACCCACCACCCCAGGAGCGTTCATGAATCTGCACAAGAAGACGATCGATGATGTGCCGCTTCACGGCAAACGGGTGATCATTCGAGCGGACTTCAACGTGCCGCTCGACGAAGCGCTTCAAATTACCGACGATACCCGCATCCGGTCCACGCTGCCGACCATCAATCGTGTGGTGGACGAAGGCGCGAAGGTCATTCTGTGTTCCCACCTCGGACGGCCGAAGGGGGTCTTCGATCCCAAGTACAGCCTGGCACCGGTGGCAAAGCGATTGGGGCGCCTCCTGGGAAAAGACGTGGTCTTTGCGCCGGATTGCATCGGCCCGGCCGTCGAGAAACTTGTCGCCAAGATGAAGGCGGGCGATGTACTCCTCCTGGAGAACCTGCGCTTCCATGCCGGCGAAGAGAAAAACGACGAGGCCTTCTCCAAAGCCCTGGCGTCACTCGGCGATGTCTTCATCAACGACGCCTTCGGCGCCGCGCACCGCGCCCACGCCTCCACCGTCGGCATTACCAAGTTCATCAAAGACGCGGCGGCAGGCGCGCTGCTCAAGAAGGAAATCGAGTATCTCGAAGGCGCCATCGCCAACCCGGTCCGGCCGTTCGTGGCAGTGCTCGGCGGTGCGAAGGTGTCCGGGAAAATCGGCGTGATCGAAAACCTGGGAAAGAAAGTCGACAAGGTCATCATCGGCGGCGGTATGGCCTTTACCTTCTTGAAAGCGAAGGGAATGGAGATCGGTAACTCGCTGGTCGAAAACGACATGCTGGACTTCGCCAGAGGCGTCGAAGAGCATGCACTGTCCCGAGGTGTCAAATTCTACCTGCCGGTCGATTGCGTCGTCGCGGCAAGCCGCGAACCGGGCGCGGAATCGAAAATCGTTCCCGTTCAGGAAATTCCAAAGGGGTGGTATGCGCTCGACATCGGCCCGGCGTCGGTCAAACTGTTCAACCTCGCGGTCCAAAATGCCAAAACAATTCTCTGGAACGGCCCGATGGGTGTATTTGAAATCGACGCCTACGCGAGAGGTACGCTGGCCATGGCCCACGCCATTGCCGATGCCTATGCCCTCACGATCGTCGGAGGCGGAGAAACGGCTCTGGCTGTCCATCGTGCCGGCGTCTCAGAAAACATGTCCTTCATCTCGACCGGCGGCGGCGCCGCGCTGGAACTGCTCGAAGGGAAGGAGCTTCCTGGCCTCGTCGCATTGCCGGATCGCGTGAGTTAGCTTCCTGTCAGAAATCGCAATCTCCACATAGGCAAGTACAAAACACCGTGCGCACGATCCTCATCGTCGGCAATTGGAAAATGAATAAGACCGCCTCGGAGGCGGCGGCCTTTATTCGTGAGGTCACCCCCAGGCTTTCCGTCTCCCCGGCGGTTGAATATGTGGTCGCGCCGCCCTTCACCGCGCTGGAATCGGTCCGCGCAGCACTTGGCTCCTCGTCACCTCTCCAACTCGGTGCGCAAAACATGTTTTGGGAAGATCGCGGCGCCTACACGGGCGAGATTTCCGCGCCGATGCTCAAGGATCTTGGCTGCCGCTACGTCATCCTCGGCCATTCGGAACGCCGCGCGCTCTTCGGCGAACAGGACGACGGAATTCAGAAAAAGCTCCGCGCCGCCCTCGCTCACGACCTCAAACCCATTCTGTGCATCGGAGAATCGTTCGCCCAACGTGAAGACGGAAAAACAGAGGAGGTGCTCCAGCAACAATTACACGGAGCGCTGGCCGGCCTCTCGCTTCACTCCGTAGCCACCCTCACTGTTGCATATGAACCGGTGTGGGCCATTGGAACCGGAAAAGCAGCCACAACCGACCAAGCTGTCACTGCGCATCGGACGGTTCGAGCCTTTCTGGCGAAGATGTGGTCTGCGAATGTTGCGGATACCACGAGAATTTTGTATGGTGGCAGCGTGACGCCACAGAATATCGGCGCCTTATTACAATCCGATCAGATCGACGGCGCTTTGATCGGCGGGGCTTGTCTCCAAGCGGACTCCTTTGTTACAATCGCCACCATTGCCCAATCGATTGGAGCCAGACCGTAAATGCTCTACACACTTATCGTCATCGTGCATGTCTTCATCTGTTTCCTGATGATTGGAGCCATCCTGCTCCAGTCCGGCAAAGGCGCAGAGATCGGCGCCTCATTCGGCGGCTCCAGCCAAACCGTGTTCGGCAGCCGTGGACCAGCCAACTTTCTGAGTAAGCTGACCGTGACTGTTGCGGCCGTGTTCATGGTGACCTCGCTCACTCTGGCGATTTTGGCCAAGCAACAGAATTTTGCTTCGACCGTCATCGACCTGAATAAGAAAACCGAACCGGCCGCTCCTGCGCCCCCAGCTCAGCCTCAGACAGAATCCGGCTCCTCGGGCAGCACTACACCGACCGGTCAGTAACCCAGCCGTTACCCGGTATTCGTTAATCGTCATTCGTCAAACGAAACCCGTTCACGCTCCATGACCTACGCTTGACGGTTGACGGATGATGTCTGATCAGATGCGGGTGAGCCAGGACTCATGCGCAGGATCCTCCCCGCGCACGATCGAGAAGAATGCCTTCTGCAAGGCAAGCGTGATCGGCCCCGGCTTCCCGGTTCCAATCGTCCGATTGTCAATTTCGCGGACAGGAGTCAATTCGGCGGCCGTGCCGGTGACGAAGACTTCGTCAGCGACATACATTTCATCCCGCGTAAACCGTTCCTCAACCACGGGGATTTTCCGCTCCTGAGCCAGTTCGATCACGGAATTTCGGGTGATCCCTTCGAGAATCGACGTGAGCGGCGTCGTTTTCAATTTCCCTTTTCGGACGATGAAGACATTCTCTCCCGATCCCTCGGACACGTACCCTTCGGCATCCAGCAAGATCGCTTCGTCGAATCCGCTGAGCTTGGCGTCCCGCTTCGCCATAATTGAATTGACGTAGTAGCCCGATATTTTTCCCTTGGTCATCGACACATTGACATGGTGTCTGGTAAACGACGACACGCAGGCGCGCATTCCGTTCGCCAGCGCCTCGTCCCCTAAGTAGGCGCCCCACTTCCAGACCGCGATGGCCACACGAATCGGGTTGTTTCCCGGATGCACCCCCATCGATCCGTACCCGATATACACCAGCGGACGGATATAACAGGCATCGAGCCGATTCACGCGTACCGTGTCAATGATGGCCTCGGCGATTTGTTTCTTGTCATAGGGCATGGCCATCATGCCAATATGGGCGGAATCAAACAACCGATCGACATGCTCCTGAAGCCGGAAGATCGCCGACCCGGACGTGCCCTTGTAACAACGAATCCCTTCAAATGCCGCCAGACCGTAATGTAGCGAGTGCGTCAGAATGTGGACGTTCGCGTCCTGCCAGGGGATGAATTTACCGTCCATCCAAATTTTTTCAACCGGTTCCAGCATGAGCAACACTCCTCCGACAGACACAGCCATCTACTCCGACTGTGCAATCTGCGCGAACTATAACGTGGGGCTGAATACGCGTCAAGCAATCAACGACGGTGGTTGAAACCGACTGGCGCACACAGGCTTGTACGGGACACAACCGTTACGGCAAGGCGCAGTAGGCTCGCAGGCGGGCACTGAGGAAATTTCCGATTCGATGCTCACCCTCCGGCTTGACCTTCATCACTCTGACTCCGAACATCAGGCCCCGAACCCAGCGCACGACGACCCGCTGGATCTCTATCGGTGCATCGTGGCCTGGAAGAGACAGCCGCACCACAAGTTCCATTCCCGGCACGACCAAACAATCGCCAAGTACCCGAAACCCGTTGCGGGATAAATTGATGACCGTTCCTTTTCCAAGAAATCCCTCCCCCATGTAATACATCTCACTACGAAGAGGAATTCGATGGTAGGTCCGAATGATAAATCGGGTTGTCGGCACGGAGTCTCCTTCACCAAACACAGACACGCATACTCCGGAATTGCTTCCCCGTGTCAGTTTAAGGTGGTAGTGCGAGAATACTGGCTTTGGTCCTCTTCTCCAAGCCCTCCGGAAGAGGGGGAACCGCCATCGTGCTAATACCGCTCCTGGCCATGGCCAAAGATGTAAGTTTCAACGACGCTCTTGACACCGCTTAACGCGTTATGTTACATGGTTCGGTCGCATGTGGAGAAAATGAGACATGTACGCAATTATCGAAACAGGTGGAAAACAATATCGGGTTGAAGCCGGCTTGACGATTCAAGTCGAAAAGTTGCCCGGCGATGTCGGCGCTGTGATCGAGCTCGATCGGGTGCATCTCGTTCATGGTGAGGCGGGTCCTGTCATTGGACAACCGCTCGTACAGGGCGCGAAAGTCACCGCTGAAATCGTACGGCAAGGCCGCACCAGATCGATCACCGTCTTCAAGAAGAAGCGCAGGAAGAATTACCGCCGGACACGCGGACATCGGCAAGGCTTCACGAGACTTCTCGTGAAGGGCATCGCCACAGCCTAGTAGGCAGGAGAAGGACCTTCCATGGCAACAAACAAAGGCGGCGGATCTTCCCGTAACGGTCGAGACAGCAATCCGCAATATCTGGGCGTGAAGGCGTATGGCGGCCAGACCGTCACGGCAGGCAGCATCATTGTCCGTCAGCGTGGCACAAAGTTTTTCCCAGGCTTCAACGTCGATCTTGGCCGGGATCATACCTTGTTTGCACGGGTGAGCGGCACAGTGAAATTCGAAGGCGGACGCGCAAGACGGAAAGTCAGCGTCTATCCTGCTCCCGCCAAATCCTGATTCTCCCCTCGCATTCGCTCACATTGGCAAGCTGAACGAGAATGCCCCCCTCCCTTCATCGGGGCAGGTCGGGTATACTCGATCATCCTCACTCATATCCAGGGTAAGTATGTTTGTCGACGAAGCACAGATCACTGTACGAGCAGGACGAGGTGGAGACGGAATTTGCAGTTTCCGCCGGGAGATGTTCGTCCCGCGTGGGGGACCGGACGGAGGAGACGGGGGGCACGGCGGCAATGTGGTCTTCACGGCGTCTCACCGGCTCACAACCCTTTTGGACCTTCGCTACCAGAAACACTATGAGGCGGAAGACGGACGCCCCGGCGGCGGCTCCAATTGTACCGGACGAACGGGGAAAGATATCCTCATCACTCTTCCGGTCGGTACTGTCGTCTACGATGACACCACGGGCGATGTGCTGGCCGATCTGATCACCGAGGGTGAACCGGTCGTGATCGCGCACGGCGGGCGGGGCGGCCGAGGCAACAGCAACTTCGCCACATCCACAAATCGAACTCCGACACGGTGCACCCTGGGAACTGACGGTGAAGAACGGGCGTTACGGCTGGAGCTTAAACTGCTTGCCGACGTCGGCCTAATCGGCTTTCCGAATGCCGGGAAATCGACGCTGATTGCAGCCATCTCGTCGGCCAGGCCGAAAATCGCCGACTACCCGTTCACCACACTGACACCAAACCTGGGCGTCGTGCGTTGGGGGTCGGACCGCAGTTTCGTCGTCGCCGATATCCCTGGACTCATTGAGGGTGCGCATCACGGGAAAGGGCTGGGATTTCAGTTTCTCCGTCATATTGAACGCACGGCCTTCCTGCTCCACCTGATTGATGTCTCGGAGTGGGCACCCGACGAACCAATCACGAGCTTCGAGGTCATGCGGCAGGAACTCGCGGCATACGACGAAGGACTCAACGACCGCCCCTTCGCCGTCGTCGCGACAAAGATCGATATCAGCGGAGCCTGTGACCGGCTCATGCAACTCCAAGTCTATTGCAGACGCCACGAATACACCTGTTTTTCTGTCTCGTCCGCGACGAGAGAAGGTCTCGACAACTTGATCCGCTTCGTCGGCAAGCAGGTGGACGACCTGAGAGCTACGCCATGCGAGACGAAACCCTAGCCCAGGCGAAACGCATCGTCGTCAAGATCGGCAGTAGCCTGATCGCATCCCGATCAAACGGGCTGCGCCCCGAGCAAATCGAGCGCCTGGCCGACGAGATCGCTGCCCTCCGAGCCAGCGGCCGAGAAGTTCTGGTTGTCTCGTCAGGCGCAATTGTGTCCGGCATCAAGAAATTGGGGCTCACGGAGTACCCCAAAAGCCTGCCGGTCAAGCAAGCTGCCGCGGCAGTCGGGCAAAGCCGACTCATGTGGGCTTATGAGAAAGCGTTCGAACGCCTGGGCATTCAAGTTGCCCAGGTGCTCCTCACACATCAAGACCTCGCCGACCGGCGTCGGTTCTTAAACGCCCGCTATACCCTCACGGCACTGATCGGATTCGGCGTGCTGCCGGTTATCAACGAAAACGACACGGTCGCCGTTGAAGAAATCCGGGTCGGCGACAACGACACGCTCGCCAGCGAAGTGGCCCATCTGGTTGATGCGGATCTGCTGGTGATTCTGTCCGACGTCGACGGGCTCTACACGGAAGATCCGCGAAAGAATCCTTCCGCGACCTTGATCGCGCTCATCCCCGATATCACTGAAGACATCGAACGCCGTGCCGGAGCCTCCAGCACCTTTGAGGGTACGGGAGGCATGGCCACCAAAGTTCGCGCAGCCAAGAAGGTCGGCGAATACGGTGTCTCCACGTTGATCGTGAACGGTGAACGCGCTGGACTCCTTCCCAGCGTTCTCACGGGAGGGCCTGGCGGCAGCCTCTTTCTGGCACGCGAACGCCGCCTGAATAGCCGGAAACAGTGGATCGCCTTTACCCTCCGTCCCCGCGGCCATGTCCGCCTGGATCAAGGGGCCGTCGACGCATTGGCCGCACGCGGCAAAAGTCTCCTGGCCTCTGGCATCGTCGATGTCACAGGGCAGTTCGAGGCAGGCGACCCGATCGGCTGTCTCAATCCGGACGGAAAAGAATTTGCCAAAGGCCTCGTCAATTTCTCCTCCGATCTGCTGAAGCGTATGAAAGGCCTCAAGACCCAGGAGATTCACCGACTGATCGGGCCACAAGAATACGAAGAAGTCATCCACCGGGATAACCTGGTCCTTCTTTGAAGGGAGCATGGTCGATGTTAAATGGTGAATGACCGGCATTGGGGGGGAGTATTCTTTCCGTGTCATTGACCATTGACCATTAACTATTGTACCCATGCGTTTGGGAATTTTGGGCGGCAGCTTTAATCCTATTCACAACGGCCACTTGGCTATTGCAGGGCACGTCCTCGACAAGCTTCAACTTGATCGCGTGCTGTTCCTCCCTACCGGTGACCCACCCCACAAGCGCGAGGGATCATTGGCCCCCGCCAAAGACCGATATGAAATGGTCCGGCTCGCCATCGCCAACACACCAGCTTTGGGGCTGTCGGACATAGAACTCCGACGGGCCGGAAAATCCTATACAATCGACACGGTCCGAACTCTCCAGCACCAATTCGGCCCCTCGACCGACTTGTACTTCCTGATCGGGCTCGATGCCTTTCTCGACCTCCCCAATTGGAAAGATCCTCTGGAGTTGCTGCGTCTTTGTCGTTTTGTCGTCGTTCCCAGGCCGGGACAATCTTTCCAGTCGCTGGCGACGATGCCCCTCTTACCAGCACTGGATCTCCAGGCACTCGCGCAACTCGATACGGGAGAGTCGTCCCGACTGGATATCGTGTTCCCCTCGTGCCAAGGCATCATCTGCCTACCCATTCCTCCCTGTTCAACATCCGCGTCCGACATTCGACATCGGATCAGGAGCGGGACGACGCTGGCAAATCTGTTGCCGCCTCTGGTCGAATCTTATATACTGCAGCAGCGCTTGTATCAGGAGGCTTGAGATCACACAAACAGCCAAGGCCACCGCCCTCGCCGTCGGCAAGGCGATGCTCGACAAGAAGGCCGTCGATGTCCAGGTGCTGCATGTCGCCCCGCTGACCTCTGTGGCCGACTACCTGGTGATCGCATCAGCGGAATCCGACAGACAAACTCGCGCGATTGCCGACCACATCGACGGCACGCTCTCTCGGATGGGGCAGAAGCCATTGAGCATCGAAGGAACGACGTCTGGGCAGTGGGTCTTGCTTGACTTCGGCGACGTCGTTGCCCACATTTTCCGGCAGGATGCCCGGGCGCATTACGGTTTGGAACGGCTGTGGAGTGACGCGAAAGAGGTCCCGATTCCCGAGAAGGCGCCCGCTCCCGTCGCTACGCCGAAGCGGCGGATCATCGTCAGGAGAACCGCCTCGGAGAAAACGGTCTAAGCCATGCTCAGACTGCTGATCACCATCTTCTTCGTCAGCGCCGGCGTCTTCATCTACAGCTATTTCCGCGAACTTAATCCCGGCACCATCGTCATCCACACCAGCTCGACGGCTGAATTCGATCTCAGCCCCGTCACCCTGGTCTTGATTTCCATGGCTGCCGGCGCCGTCTTTGTCGCGTTTGCCGTCGGCCTGCAACAAACAGCGCATGTCATTCTGAACTGGCGCAGCAATCGGCTGGTCCGCCGGAAAGAAAAGGTGGACACCCTCCACCGTGACGGCACCCATGCATTCATGTCCAGGCGCACGATGGAGGCGATCACCCTCTTCGAAAAGGCGCTGGCGATCGACCCAAACCGCGTTGATTCCCTGTTGTGGCTGGGAAACATCTACCGGTCCGAGCAGAACTTTTCCGAGGCGATCCGGCTGCATCAACACGCTCATCGGGTGGACGACCGAAACATCGAAATTTTGCTTGAATTGGGCAAGGACCTCGAAGGCGCCAAGCGGTACGAAGAAGCGCTCCAGGCCTACCAAAAGATGCTGAAAATCGAGCCGGATAACCTGACGGCCATGATACGCAAGCGGGATTTGAACATTAGGCTAGAGAAGTGGGGCGAGGCGCTGGAGATCCAGCATCGCTTGCTGAAAACTCGTTTGCCCGACTCTGAAAAACAGGCCGAAGAAGCGCTCCTGGTCGGGTGCACATACGAAGTCGGTCGGCAACTGCTCGAACGCGGCCATCCTGACAAAGCCCGCCGGTATTTCCGTGGCGCGATCAAGAAGGACCGCAGCTTCCTGCCGGCCTATATCGGACTCGGCGAGATTCTACTCCATGAAGGCAAGACGAAAGATGCTGTCGAGATCTTGAAGAAGGTCTACACAAAGACACGCAGCGTGATTATCCTCCACCGACTGGAAGAGCTGTTCCTGGAGCAGGGAGAACCGGGCGAAATCATTCGTGTCTATCAGGAAGCGCTCCAGCACGATCCGCAGAACCCCGTGCTTCAGTTTTACTTGGGCAAGCTCTATTACCGGCTCGAAATGGTCGATGAAGCCTTCGATCAGCTGTCGACGATCGAAGGCCCTCAGGATCATTTACTCGACTATCACAAAATCATGGCCAACCTCTACCTGCGCAAACAGCAATTCGAGCAGGCGATCATCGAACTCAAGAAGGCGTTGAGCTTCAAAAAGCGGGTTGTCGTCCCCTACATCTGCACCCAGTGTCAGCAAGAATCAACGGAATGGTCCGGCCGTTGCCGACGCTGCGCTCGCTGGAACACGCTCACCGCACTCCCCTGGCTCGAAACCAGTCAGCTGGCCGTCAGCACGGATGGAGCACCTCCGGCCTCGCGCGTCATCCCCTATCAAGGCATTGCTTCTCCGTTTGAAACCGTGTAGGTTTCCCCTTCGATATCGCCAACACCACAGCATCGTGAATACTATGCGGAGCAGGCGGATTCAGGAACACACTGCCGCTGCGCGCGCTGTCGACAAAGGACCTGTGAGATGACCGATTACATGATGTTTGCGCAGAAAGCCCTTCGCGACGAACCGCTCACCAACGCCGAATCGCTCGCCGTGCTACAGGCTCCGGACCACGACCTCTTACCCCTCCTCCATGCCGCCTTTGCCGTTCGGTCCACATACTTCGGTCGTACGGTTCGGCTACAGATGCTGCAGAACGCCAAGAGCGGAGCCTGCCAGGAGGATTGCCACTACTGCTCACAATCGGCTATTTCGACGGCCCCGATCGACCGCTACAATCTGTTGCCGCAGCAACAGATGATCGAGGGGGCGCGCCGCGCCGCCGCCTCGAAAGCTCAGCGGTATTGCATCGTCATCAGTGGGAGAAGCCCACTGGACAGGGAAATCGAGGAGATTGCCGGAGCGGTCCGCGCCATCAAGCAGGAGGTTCCGATTCAGATTTGCTGTTCACTCGGTTTGATGGACGAATCGCAGGCAAAGCGTCTCAAAGCCGCCGGCGTCGATCGGGTGAATCATAACTTGAACACGAGCGAAGCCTTTCACACGTCGATCTGCACCACCCACACCTTTCAAGACCGCCTGTCGACGATCAAGAACGCGCGGGCGGCCGGATTGGAGATCTGTTCCGGCGGTATCGTGGGGATGGGCGAACACGATGAAGACTTAGTCGACCTGGCCATGGCATTGCGTGATGTGAAACCGGATTCCATTCCCTTGAACATGCTGAACCCGGTTGCCGGCACCCCGTTGGAACAGGCCGACCACCTCACCCCGCAACGCTGCTTGAAAGTCCTCTGTCTGTTTCGATTCCTCCATCCGAGGACCGAACTCCGCATTGCCGGGGGCCGTGAACACAACCTCCGCAGCCTGCAGCCGTTGGCGCTCTATCCGGCCGATTCGCTGTTCGTCAACGGCTACTTGACGACCCCAGGTGCCCCGGCGCCGGAAGTCTGGGGCATGATTCAAGACCTGGGCTTTACAATCGAAGTAGATTACCGGCAGCCGGTGGCCGGCTGATCGGTGCTTGGCGGATACTCGGGCGCCGATGGAAAACAGCGGCCCATGCACTCAGGACAAAGCCCTCCGTTGAATTGCAGACCCGACCGTTCCGTAATATAGGTGTGCAAATCGTACCACTCCCCTGACGGGCTTGGAACCCGTTTGCACCATGCACACAGATTGATCACGCGCATCGTAGGCT